>NZ_JBQHVY010000094.1:0-313 GCF_052064255.1 Oribacterium sp. HCP3S3_B9 | reverse complement strand
CTCAAGATTGAATGCCACATCATCCGTCAGCATCTTAAAAAGGATTCTGACGAGTTTGCCGGCACAATGCCCCAGAGCATTATAGTGGTTCCGGCCTTCAGCCATCTTGGCGTCGTAGTAAGCCTTGAAGGTGTTGTTGTTCTTAACTACATTGTGAGCTGCGTTGATCAATGCATACCGGAGAACCCGGGAGCCACGTTTTGACATTCTTGTGTGGCTGGCATTGAAATTTCCGGACTGATATACAGAAGGATCCAGTCCGGCAAATGCAAGCAGCTGACAGGGCTTTGAAAAGCGATGAATATCGCCAATC
>NZ_JBQHVY010000093.1:0-336 GCF_052064255.1 Oribacterium sp. HCP3S3_B9 | reverse complement strand
GAAGGCAGGACTAATAACTGGGGTGAAGTCGTAACAAGGTAGCCGTATCGGAAGGTGCGGCTGGATCACCTCCTTTCTAAGGATTAAGTAAGGGTCTGTGTGTTAATCGATTCTTGATTTCAAGGATGTACCTTTAAAAGAAAGATGGGACTATAGCTCAGCTGGTTAGAGCGCACGCCTGATAAGCGTGAGGTCGGTGGTTCGAGTCCACTTAGTCCCACTGAATGGTGTTGATGCGGTCAGGGGTAACACCCGTTCCCATCCCGAACACGACGGTTAAGACTTGATCGGCCGAAAATACTACATTGGTAACGATGTGGGAACATAGGTGGACGC
>NZ_JBQHVY010000092.1:0-338 GCF_052064255.1 Oribacterium sp. HCP3S3_B9 | reverse complement strand
CCGTCCTGTCGTGGCAAGCTGGTCTACCGTGATCGCAAGCGCCGTATCATGAAGGGCGAAGGCGGTACCCGCAAGTGGCTGATGATCCGCCGGTTCCGGTGCAGCAAATGCTTGAAGCTTCACAATGAACTGCCTAGTGTGGTGCTGCCGTATAAGCACTACGACAGTGAGGTGATCAGCGGCGTTCTCGAAAAGGTCGTCACACCGGATGATCTGGATTCCGAAGACTACCCATGTGGTGCGACTATGCTGCTCTGGATCCAGTGGCTCCAGAAGAACCTGGAGCGCATCGAGGGATATCTCCGCGCTGTGGCGTATGAACTGTCCGACTACGACAG
>NZ_JBQHVY010000091.1:0-346 GCF_052064255.1 Oribacterium sp. HCP3S3_B9 | reverse complement strand
GTCACTGGCCAAGCTTGGTATCTCGATCTCTCATGCGCCTGTAAGAAGTGGGAAGTCGAAAGGCAAAATCGAGAAATTCCATCAGGTGGTGGATGCATTCGTTCGGGAAAGCAAACTGAAAAACGTCCGATCACTGGATGAGCTCAACCGTCTGTGGAGTATCTACCTCGAGGACCAATACCATAACGATCCTCATGCTGGCATCGCCGAGTACTATCAGTGCCTCAACGCAGTCGTTCCACCGGAAGGGATCACACCACGGCAGGAATGGAACCGGGATACACGTCCGCTGAACTTTATCGATGTCAATACCATCGCAGAAGCCTTTCTGCATCACGAAAATCGG
>NZ_JBQHVY010000090.1:0-357 GCF_052064255.1 Oribacterium sp. HCP3S3_B9 | reverse complement strand
GTCAGAGCTACAGGGGATAATAAAAAGTCCCACAGTATCTGAATGTATTGAACCACAGAATCAAAAAGAAAGGAAAATGTTGATTTAGCTTCTGGAATCATCATACAAGGGAAATAATGAAGTACATGGTAAAAGGAATTGTTTGGATAGTACTTATTACCATTGGTTTGCTTTTGGGTCCACCATTGCTTATAGGATTTGTTTGGTGGAAAGTCCTTATTTTTGGTATTGCTTGTTATCTAATTGGATGTTGCTGATTTCATGAGCTGTCACGGAGCTGCTCTCATGAGCTGTCGCTGAACTGCTCAACTTTGCGTCATGAATGTCGTATGGGTTATCGCCGCCGGAGATCACCTT
>NZ_JBQHVY010000089.1:0-361 GCF_052064255.1 Oribacterium sp. HCP3S3_B9 | reverse complement strand
CTCATACGCCACAGCGCGGAGATATCCCTCGATGCGCTCCAGATTCTTCTGCAGCCACTGGAGCCAGAGCAGCATAGTCTCACCACATGGGTAGTCTTCGGAATCCAGGTCGTCCGGCGTGACGACCTTCTCGAGAACACCGCTGATCACCTCACTGTCGTAGTGCTTGTACGGCAGTACTACACTGGGGAGCTCATTGTGAAGCTTCATGCATTTGTTGCACCGGAACCGGCGGATCATCAGCCACTTCCGGGTACCGCCTTCGCCCTTCATGATACGGCGCTTGCGATCACGGTAGACCAGCTTGCCACGACAGGACGGGCACGGAGGGATGGCATCATTGCTCTCAACATAAAAAACC
>NZ_JBQHVY010000088.1:0-392 GCF_052064255.1 Oribacterium sp. HCP3S3_B9 | reverse complement strand
GTGTTGATGCGGTCAGGGGTAACACCCGTTCCCATCCCGAACACGACGGTTAAGACTTGATCGGCCGAAAATACTACATTGGTAACGATGTGGGAACATAGGTGGACGCCATTCTTTATGGGGGTATAGCTCAGTTGGGAGAGCACCTGCCTTGCAAGCAGGGGGTCAAGGGTTCGAATCCCTTTATCTCCATTGCGGACTTGACAAAACTTACGGGTTCTGATAAGATTCGCAGGCGCTGAAAAGCGTCATCGTACCTTGAAAACTATATACTGCGAAATATATAAATTATTCTATTTAATAGAGTAAGACATCCGAGGCGTTAACGAAAGTTAACGAATTAAAAAACCAGATGGTGGAAACATCATCACACAGCCAACATCGATTCACGC
>NZ_JBQHVY010000087.1:0-397 GCF_052064255.1 Oribacterium sp. HCP3S3_B9 | reverse complement strand
GGATTATCAGACCTTAGGAACTCTCAAATTGACTGGTCTCAATTTAATTTTGAACGTCCAGAAAATGTTGTTGTTAAAAAACCTAAAAAATTAAGGGATTACCAACAAACAGCTAAAGAAAATGCCCTTGCTCATTTTAAAGAAAATGATCGTGGACAACTAATTATGGCACCAGGTACAGGAAAAACATTTACTAGTCTTAAAATATCTGAAGCTCTATCTAAAGATAAAGATGGTCCTTTTAAAGTGTTGTATCTTGTTCCTAGTATTCAATTATTGACGCAAACATTGCGTGGTTGGAATAATGATAGTGAACTAACAATGACAAGTATGGCCGTTACTTCTGACCGTGATGCATCACGTGGTACTGACGGAACCGAGGATATAAAAGCGTCTG
>NZ_JBQHVY010000086.1:0-417 GCF_052064255.1 Oribacterium sp. HCP3S3_B9 | reverse complement strand
GTTGAAAAGGTCCATCAGTGTCAGCTGCTCAGGGTTATCATAACCGACGTGTTTCTTTTCGGATCGTGAGGCAAAGATCATACGCTTGAACTCTTCAATGGTCTCCTTAGCCTCAGCAAGCTCCTGACGGAGCTGGGCTGTCTCGCGTTCCATGGCGTTGTGCTCGTCGATGAGGTATTCGATTATTTCGTCTTTGCTTCGATTGCCGAAATCCGTAATGCTCATGGTGTGTACGTCCTTTCAAAACTGCTCTGATTATACCGCTGAAAGCACGTATTTCCTAGGCTGCGCGGGCCTTCCCGGAGGTGAGTATTCCGGGCTCCGTGACACCACTGTCCGGTTTTTGGGAAACCGCCGTTCCAGTAAATTGGAAACCAGCAATCCGGCAATGGAAACCAAAAGCATGACACCTTAGAA
>NZ_JBQHVY010000085.1:0-431 GCF_052064255.1 Oribacterium sp. HCP3S3_B9 | reverse complement strand
ATTAGTAAGATCACTCCAACAACTGCCATCTAGTTTCCTCCGTTCAGACCAATTTTACCTACAGCTACTTGAGCTTCTTCTTCTGAAAGTCCATTCTCTACAAGACGTTCAATAGCTTTTTCACGGAACTTATCGGTAGACTCTTCGATAGCTGCTAGGTCAGCTTCTGGTAAGAAGTGTTTCCAGCGTGTTACCAAGACATCTGAAAGGTTTAGCAAATGCTTGCGAACGTCTTTGAACTCTACCGAGTCTTCGGCATGTTCCAATACAGACTCAATCACACGCATGTTGTCGTGGATTCGGATAGCCGTCGCAGTGTCGTCATAGTTAACGAAGTCTCCCTGTGCTAGTTGCCCTAGTAGATTGTAGATAGCCATGAAATCAACTAATGCTAGTTGCTCTTCTGTAGTCATTTTAATAGTATCCATAGT
>NZ_JBQHVY010000084.1:0-445 GCF_052064255.1 Oribacterium sp. HCP3S3_B9 | reverse complement strand
CGTGCTATAATCAGAAACGTCGGTCCGTACATCGCCGTATTGACGTCGGTGCCGTACGATCAACTGACCATTTTCCTCGAGAACATCAATGTAATGAGCTCTGATACCGATTAACACTTTCTGATTATGGAGTTCAGGTTTGGTTGAATAGTAATGCTTTCCGTCAATGCATACCTTGCCGTAGCCATCTGCCTTGAACCAATCATACCGACATACATCAAATGGCCTTGATGGAAGGGACAGGAACTGCTTCTGATCTTCTTTGAAGAGATCTTTGATCAGCTGCAGCTTCTTGTAATGAGGCTTGGCAGCCTTGCGCTTATTCATTGGGAGCAGAGTCTTGTTATATTCGACCATGTCATGATAGTGTGGCGCTGGCACAAAGAGGTTTCTCCGGATCGTCCCTACTTTATTCTCGACATTGCCCTTTTCCCAGCCGGATTCC
>NZ_JBQHVY010000083.1:0-445 GCF_052064255.1 Oribacterium sp. HCP3S3_B9 | reverse complement strand
GGAATCCGGCTGGGAAAAGGGCAATGTCGAGAATAAAGTAGGGACGATCCGGAGAAACCTCTTTGTGCCAGCGCCACACTATCATGACATGGTCGAATATAACAAGACTCTACTCCCAATGAATGAGCGCAAGGCTGCCAAGCCTCATTACAAAAAGTTGCAGCTGATCAAAGATCTCTTCAAAGAAGACCAGAAGCAGTTCCTGACCCTTCCATCAAGTGCATTTGATGTATGTCGGTATGACTGGTTCAAGGCAGATGGCTACGGCAAGGTATGCATTGACGGAAAGCATTACTATTCAACCAAACCTGAACTCCATAATCAGAAAGTGTTCATCGGTATCAGAGCTCATTACATTGATGTTCTCGAGGAAAATGGTCAGTTGATCGTACGGCACCGACGTCAATACGGCGATGTACGGACCGACGTTTCTGATTATAGCACG
>NZ_JBQHVY010000082.1:0-458 GCF_052064255.1 Oribacterium sp. HCP3S3_B9 | reverse complement strand
AGCCGGGGACCCTAAGCGGCACTAGGCCCTCTGCAATCACTGAGTTTTCTTTATGAAAACTCAGCGTTGCAGAGGGTGCTAAGGAAAATAGTACCAAGTGCCGCTAAGGGGCCCCGGCTTGATTTCACACGGTCTCTGCGTATGGCCTCTGTTGCCGCCCCTCCGGGTCCCCTTAGCTGAACTGTTACAAAAAATAAAAAAAATAAAAAAATTTCAGATTTGTGCTTGACAGCGCACGCCATGTTTGTTAAAGTATGTCAAGTCACCGCGAGGGAAACGAATTTACAGTTTCTTTTCAAGCGAATGACAAAAAGAAATTTTAAAAAGTGCTTGACACAAACGAAACGGTTTGCTAATATATACAAGCTGTCGCGAGACGAGAGCACAACGAACCTTGAAAATCAAAGATCGATTAATACACAGACCCTGAAGATTCTAAAGAATTTTCAGAGACCAGC
>NZ_JBQHVY010000081.1:0-468 GCF_052064255.1 Oribacterium sp. HCP3S3_B9 | reverse complement strand
GGAAGTCTGGATCGGGTTGATAACGCAGACCTGGTAGCGTTTAGATACGAGAAATTCAACCAGGTTGTCAGCATAGTGTGCCGTCGATTCAAGACCAATGATGAGGCTGCCGCGATCGTATGATGCGAGAGCAGAGAGCAGCGTACAGAAGCCATCATTGTCATTCGTAAATTTGAACGGCTTAACGAGTACCTCGCCGTCTGAAGAAACAACAGAAGCGAAGTGATTGAGTTTGGCAATGTCGATGCCAACGTAGTACATAGTGAAACCCTCCTTTCGGTTCCCTGATACTGTGGCATCCACCAGCGATTATCATCGTAGACTTGATTGAAATTAGTACTCAGGAGAAGTTCTCCAGCACATCCAGCTGATAAACAATTCAGATAAAGGTAGCGGCAATACACTCCTATGAAGTAGTCAGAGCTACAGGGGATAATAAAAAGTCCCACAGTATCTGAATGTATTGAA
>NZ_JBQHVY010000080.1:0-490 GCF_052064255.1 Oribacterium sp. HCP3S3_B9 | reverse complement strand
AAGGAGGGACGCGCTCATGTATGAAGCATTCTTTGGCATGACCCATACGCCATTCACCAGGGACCTTCCACCGGAGTGCCTGTACGAGACGAAAGCGATGAGTGATGTGCTCGGTCGTCTGATGTACGTTGCCGACAAGAAGCTGTTTGCAGTGATCACTTCAGAACCGGGCTGTGGCAAATCCACACTGCTCCGTAAGTTCGATGCCATGCTTCCGAAGGACAAGTACATCCTTCTGTACCTGTCTGATTCCAAACTTACACCGAAGTGGTTCTATAAGGGCCTTCTGGAACAGCTGGGCATCGATTCGGGCTTCTATCGTGGAGATGCCAAGCGCCAGCTGCAGGCATCGATCGAAATCAATCAGGGCGTCCAGAAAAAGCGGGTGGTCTGCATACTCGACGAGGCGCACCTCCTCGATAAGGAAATGCTCGAGGAGTTCCGCTTCATGCTGAACTACAAGTTTGACTCTGAGAGTCCGATGGCCCTG
>NZ_JBQHVY010000079.1:0-493 GCF_052064255.1 Oribacterium sp. HCP3S3_B9 | reverse complement strand
GGGCCACCCCCCTACCCGTCACAGCAAGCCGCTCGGGTGTCAGATGCGTTCAGTCGCGCCGATTCCATCCACCGGGCGAGGTGGCGGCGGTGTGTCGGTCATGGCATGGTTTGCATAACCCTCGTCCGTGTTGCGGGTCGTCGGGGTCGAGTCCTTGCTGTATGAGGTCTCGCCTCTCCACGGGGTGGTGGTCAGCCACGGTTGAGGGGGATTGTCCGCAGATCACGCAGACCGGATCACGTGCGAGTACTGCGGCACGGAAGTGTCGGTGCCCTGCGGTGCCGTAAGGGTTGCCATGGGGTCGGCGGGTGAGTTCCCCCTCTGCTCGGCAGGTGGGGCACCGACCCGAGTCGCGGTGCAGATTTGGGCATCCCGGCTTCGAGCAGACATGCGCGCTCACCGATCACACCCGGGACACCACGGCGTCCCGTCTCTGCCGTGCCGTAGGGGGAGCCCGCATCGCTCGCACCAGCCACAGTCAGAGGTCCCCATC
>NZ_JBQHVY010000078.1:0-495 GCF_052064255.1 Oribacterium sp. HCP3S3_B9 | reverse complement strand
CGGGATACACGTCCGCTGAACTTTATCGATGTCAATACCATCGCAGAAGCCTTTCTGCATCACGAAAATCGGCGGGTCGACAAGGGCGCATGTATCCAGTTCAGAGGCAGGCGGTATGAAACGAAGCCGGAACTGATCGGGCTAAAGGTTGAGATCGCCTATGACCCGACGAATCCTGAGATCCTTACGATCAGCCATCCGGGCATCAAACCATTTACTGCAAAACCGCTGGTGATCAGAGGCTACTGTGCTCAGACACCGGCGCTCCCTCCAGCGATGCAGCCAGAGACGCCGAAGACATCCCGACTGCTGGATGCCCTCGAAGCACGGCACAAGGAATCGAAACGGCTCATGACCGATGCCATCTCCTTTGCGAACTACGGAAAGGAGGGACGCGCTCATGTATGAAGCATTCTTTGGCATGACCCATACGCCATTCACCAGGGACCTTCCACCGGAGTGCCTGTACGAGACGAAAGCGATGAGTGATGTGCT
>NZ_JBQHVY010000077.1:0-523 GCF_052064255.1 Oribacterium sp. HCP3S3_B9 | reverse complement strand
GAGTTTAATTGTCGACTTTTCCCCATCCCTTAGGAAAACCTAACGCCATTAGTTTTTCCTCTCTGAGCGCCTGCCAGTCCTGCCCTGGGCAACCGGTCACAGGCGACCCTGTTAGGCGCTCAGCGTGGCGCCTGTGGCCGCTGGCAGGGCTTCCAGTGCTTGTCCGTCCTTGCCGGAGCGTGCACGTTTTCCTAATGGTGTTAGGAAAACCTCATGGTGTGTGGTGTGTCGATATGTCGATAGAGCGATGAGGCGACATATCGTTAAAGCGATATGTTTACATGCGTGTAGTTTGCGTGTTGGTTGGGTGTGTGTCTAGACTTGGGGGTATGCCGACCAAAGGAGGTGACTAGGGTGCATTATGTTGATATGCGGTATGTTAGGGAAAATGGTTCTACGATCATGTTCCGCTGCTATGTCAAAACAGGTAATGCTACAGTCAAGGCATACGACACAGTTCATCGTGTTTCATTGACAGGAAAGGAGGCAGTACAATACGCAGCGAAATTCCTTGATAAAGATC
>NZ_JBQHVY010000076.1:0-579 GCF_052064255.1 Oribacterium sp. HCP3S3_B9 | reverse complement strand
GAAGGCAGGACTAATAACTGGGGTGAAGTCGTAACAAGGTAGCCGTATCGGAAGGTGCGGCTGGATCACCTCCTTTCTAAGGATTAAGTAAGGGTCTGTGTGTTAATCGATAGTTGATTTCAAGATCGAACATTAAAAAGTTAATTTTACCTGGTGTTGATGCGGTCAGGGGTAACACCCGTTCCCATCCCGAACACGACGGTTAAGACTTGATCGGCCGAAAATACTACGTTGGTAACGATGTGGGAACATAGGTGGACGCCAGGTATTATGGGGGTATAGCTCAGTTGGGAGAGCACCTGCCTTGCAAGCAGGGGGTCAAGGGTTCGAATCCCTTTATCTCCACTCGTGATCTTAGATCACGATGAACATTGATAACTGAATATCTGCAAAATATAAATTATTCTAATTATTAGAGTAAGACATCCGAGGCGTTAACGAAAGTTAACGAATTAAAAAACCAGATGATGGAAACATCATCACACAGCCAACATCGATTCACGCTAGAATCGATGAGTGAGAAGGAACTCACGAAAATTGGTTAAGCATTAAGAGCATAGGGCGGATGCCTAGGCACTA
>NZ_JBQHVY010000075.1:0-609 GCF_052064255.1 Oribacterium sp. HCP3S3_B9 | reverse complement strand
TAAATATATCAGAGCTCCCGATCAGCAGAGAGGATCGACTGCATCCGGTCTCACACGTGGTCGATGAACCATCACCTGCTTCATTTGAAGCAACGATGCGCATCACATTTGGAGGCGGCACGCTGGAACTGACCAATCAGGCAGATACTGCACTGGTTGCCAGTATCCTGAGCATGCTGAACAGCCGATGCTAGGTGACATCTCCAGCGCAAACCATATCTACCTGGTTACGGGCTATACCGACATGCGAAAGAGCATTGATGGTCTGATGGCGATCGTACGTGACACCTATGAGCTGGATCCGTACAGCAACTCTGTCTTCCTCTTCTGCGGAAGACGTGCCGATCGCATCAAGGCTCTCCACTACGAGAAGGACGGGTTCTGTTTGCTGTACAAGCGCCTTGAGAAAGGAGCGAATGATCACTTTCGGTTTCAGTGGCCACGCCACGCATCCGAAGTTCGCAACCTCACGAAACGGGAGTTCCGCTGGTTACTCGAAGGCCTCTCCATCGACCAGCCGAACGCCATTCAGCAGAGTCGTGGAAAGTACGACTTTTGAACCTTGGTGATGTTGCACAAACTTTCAAAAATTACATAAAGCTATCCTCC
>NZ_JBQHVY010000074.1:0-625 GCF_052064255.1 Oribacterium sp. HCP3S3_B9 | reverse complement strand
GCGTGAATCGATGTTGGCTGTGTGATGATGTTTCCACCATCTGGTTTTTTAATTCGTTAACTTTCGTTAACGCCTCGGATGTCTTACTCTATTAAATAGAATAATTTATATTTTGCAGATATTCAGTTATCAATGTTCATCGTGATCAGTGATCACGAGTGCGATCCGGGATCATGAATCCCTGTGTGACTTTCTCACAGATCGTAATCTATATGAATCAGAAATCGCTTGATTTCTGTTCTTTTTAAAGAAAGAATGGCGTCCACCTATGTTCCCACATCGTTACCAATGTAGTATTTTCGGCCGATCAGGTCTTAACCGTCGTGTTCGGGATGGGAACGGGTGTTACCCCTGACCGCATCGACACCATTCAGTGGGACTAAGTGGACTCGAACCACCGACCTCACGCTTATCAGGCGTGCGCTCTAACCAGCTGAGCTATAGTCCCCTCTTTCTTTTAAAGGTACATCCTTGAAATCAAGAATCGATTAACACACAGACCCTTACTTAATCTTTAGAAAGGAGGTGATCCAGCCGCACCTTCCGATACGGCTACCTTGTTACGACTTCACCCCAGTTATTAGTCCTGCCTTCAGCAGCTTCCGTTTTTGGATCACTGATTTCG
>NZ_JBQHVY010000073.1:0-627 GCF_052064255.1 Oribacterium sp. HCP3S3_B9 | reverse complement strand
TCAGGACACGATTTCTTCATTCTGAGGTACTGTCTGGCGCATCAATGCATGCTGCATCCGATAACTTTTCCCGTCGAACATGATTAAGTGTCCATGATGGACGAGACGGTCAATCATCGCGGCAGCCATCTGTTCATCCGTAAAGATGCCACCCCATTTTGAAAACTCAATATTTGTGGTCAGGATCAGACTTCTGCTTTCGTAGCTGTCCGATATGACCTGAAAAAGCAGCTCGGATCCATCCCGATCTACCGGCACATACCCCCACTCATCGAGGATCAGCAGATCCTGTTGGTTAAGAGTTGTTCTCAGGCGCTCCAGCGTACCGTTTTTTCGCGCCTCGGCGAGTTTCAGAACCAATTCAGTCACCGTATAGAAACGCACCTTATAGCCTTTTTTGCAGGCCAGTACGCCTGCGGCGATTGCCATATGTGTCTTCCCAAGCCCCACTGGTCCATAGAGAACCAGGTTCTGCTTCTTTTCGATGAAAGAGACATTTAACAGATCCTCTTTTGTCAGAGCTGGAGGCAGTTTGGTCTGGCAAAAGTCATAGCCATCAAAGGTTTTATAAACGGGGAAGCGGGCTCGTTTGATCAGCCGGTGGATGTGATTGATCTCCCGATTTTC
>NZ_JBQHVY010000072.1:0-628 GCF_052064255.1 Oribacterium sp. HCP3S3_B9 | reverse complement strand
TGGAAACATCATCACACAGCCAACATCGATTCACGCTAGAATCGATGAGTGAGAAGGAACTCACGAAAATTGGTTAAGCATTAAGAGCATAGGGCGGATGCCTAGGCACTAAGAGCCGACGAAAGACGTGATAAGCTGCGATAAGCGATGGGGATTGGCAAATACGAAGTGATCCATCGATCTCTGAATGGGGAAACCCACTGGAGTAAACCTCCAGTACCTGCAGGTGAATACATAGCCTGCAGGAGGGAACCCGGTGAACTGAAACATCTAAGTAGCCGGAGGAAAAGAAAGAAAACTCGATTCCGAAAGTAGCGGCGAGCGAAATTGGAAGAGCCTAAACCATGGTGCGTGCACCGTGGGGTTATGGACTGCATTTAGTCCTCAGATACGACTGGAACACTCTGGAAAGTGTGATCAGAGAGGGTGAAAATCCCGTACAGGAAGTAGAAGAGGATGAGCAGTATCCGAAGTACTGTCAGACACGTGGAACCTGGCAGGAAGTCGGGGGGACCACCCCCCAAGGCTAAATACTCCTTAGTGACCGATAGCGATGAGTACTGTGAAGGAAAGGTGAAAAGAACCCCGGGAGGGGAGTGAAAGAGAACCTGAAACCCTGTGTTTACAA
>NZ_JBQHVY010000071.1:0-639 GCF_052064255.1 Oribacterium sp. HCP3S3_B9 | reverse complement strand
GTCAGTTCCTCAGGCGATCCATTTAGACGTGCAGCTGTTAAACGATTCTTCAGTGTCGTGCTGACTTTTTCCTGAAACTGCGGGCCAATCAGCTCGGCGATAAGTGTCAGACGGTCCATTTCGAGGAATTCCGGTCTATGGTACAGCTCGTCCAAAGTGGCTGCCATGGTTGAAAGTTTGAGTTCGTTTAGCTCATCCACTAATTCGTTCATGAGTGCTGTTCCTGTAAGCATCAGCTATCCACCTCCTCTCGCATATGATCAGCAAGAGCCTTGCTGCGAGATAAGAGTGTATCGATACTGGATGCTTCTGGTGGCATTACGTATCCGCCACGTTCAGGGGCTTTCTTTGATGGAACCGAATAACGGTATCCTGCTTCTCCGAGGTCATCTGCAACAACAGAAATCGTATTTTTAATAAAAGTGTATTTCTGTTTGTTTAATTCGATTGCCTGTTTGCAACACTCCTCAAGCGCCCGGTTACTGTACTTCTTTGTGAAGTTCAGAATCCCGATGCACATACGGTAGGTCTGGACTTCATAGGTCCTGGACTTGAGGATGGTCCGGATGACTGTCTCGGTGTTCTTTCCGATAAGCTGAGCTTTCTGAATGAAGTATGGGCCATTCCACTGGGTGAATC
>NZ_JBQHVY010000070.1:0-671 GCF_052064255.1 Oribacterium sp. HCP3S3_B9 | reverse complement strand
TCCAGGAGGTGGACGGATGAAACCCCCCATGCCCTACAGCGGCGGCAAGCAAGTCATCGCCGAGAAGATCGTCGCCCGCATACCTCCTCACGAGGGCTACGTGGAGCCGTTCGCGCGACTGCATCAGTATCTGATCGTCGCATGCAAGGGCGACCCGCGCAGAGCATCGAGACGACTCAGAGAGGAGCCCTGACATGGCGTGGATGCGCGTCGATGACAAACTACACTCCCACCCGAAACGACATCAGGCGGGACTGCGGGCGATGGGGCTGTGGGTGATCGCCGGATCGTGGTGCGCCGATCATCTCACCGACGGCCATGTCCCGGCCGGGATGCTACCCGCACTCGGAGCCAGACCTGCCGACGCAAGAACCCTCGTCCAGGCTGGACTGTGGGACGAGGTGGAGGGCGGATGGCAGTTCCACGACTGGGTGCAGATCAATCCGAGCAGGGCTGATATTGAGTCGAGGCGTGAGAGTGAGCGTCAGCGGGTCGCTGAGTGGAGGGCTAAAAGGGCGCAGCTCCGGGCCATCAAGGGCGGCGCGTCATGAGGTGCATGTCGCGTTGTATGTACGTCGTACGTTACGGCGTACGTCCGTCGTACGTACAGAAATGTTACGTCTCCCCCAACCCAACCCAACCCAACCCAACCCAAACAACTAAAGCTGGGC
>NZ_JBQHVY010000069.1:0-713 GCF_052064255.1 Oribacterium sp. HCP3S3_B9 | reverse complement strand
CAGAGCTGGAGGCAGTTTGGTCTGGCAAAAGTCATAGCCATCAAAGGTTTTATAAACGGGGAAGCGGGCTCGTTTGATCAGCCGGTGGATGTGATTGATCTCCCGATTTTCGATTTCCTTTTTGAGGGCATCGCGCAGATACTCGATCTGCTTAGGGGTACCATCCGTCTGGCACATTTCTGGGATTGCTGCCGTAAAAAACAGTTTTTTGCAGTAACCGTTGATGTCGTCGAGTATCCCGGTCTGTTCCTTTGCTGTTATCATGATGCCTCGTCCTCCCTTCCTGGACCCAAAAACGCCCTATCATACACTTCCAAAGATGGTCCTGACTCCGGAGGGGTATCAATACCATAGCCTGTGATGCGTTGCGCAATAATCGTGGCATCGGATGAATTAACATCTCCGTTTTTAAGGGACATAGTCATGGCATCCACAGCCGCTCTGTAACCATACTCATCGTTAAGCCCGCTCATAAGTCTGAGCTTTTCCTTAAGCTCCGGTTTTTCCAGTCCGTCCAAGTAATCCCTGAGCGGATCCGGAAGTTCCTTCCGTATACCGCTGTTGTTCCAGGCACCGGCATTTCGGGAAAGTACGCTGAGTGTCGTGCTATAATCAGAAACGTCGGTCCGTACATCGCCGTATTGACGTCGGTGCCGTACGATCAACTGACCATTTTCCTCGAGAACATCAATGTAATGAGCTCTGATACCGAT
>NZ_JBQHVY010000068.1:0-717 GCF_052064255.1 Oribacterium sp. HCP3S3_B9 | reverse complement strand
AAGGAGGGACGCGCTCATGTATGAAGCATTCTTTGGCATGACCCATACGCCATTCACCAGGGACCTTCCACCGGAGTGCCTGTACGAGACGAAAGCGATGAGTGATGTGCTTGGCCGTCTGATGTACGTTGCCGACAAGAAGCTGTTTGCAGTGATCACATCAGAACCGGGTTGTGGCAAATCCACACTGCTTCGAAAGTTCGATGCTATGCTTCCGAAGGACGAGTACATCCTTCTATACCTGTCTGATTCCAAGCTTACACCGAAGTGGTTCTATAAGGGCCTTCTGGAACAGCTGGGCATCGATTCGGGCTTCTATCGTGGAGATGCCAAGCGCCAGCTGCAGGCATCGATCGAAATCATTCAGGGCGTCCAGAAAAAGCGGGTGGTTTGTATACTTGACGAGGCGCACCTCCTTGATAAGGAAATGCTCGAGGAGTTCCGCTTCATGCTGAACTACAAGTTTGACTCTGAGAGTCCGATGGCTCTGGTACTTGCCGGCCAGACGGAGCTCTGGGATCGAAAACTGAAGCTGCAGCGTTACGCCGCGATACGTCAGCGAATCGATATCTACTGTACGGTGCCACCTCTCGACCGGGCGGAATGCGAGGACTACATCAATGCGCACATGCAGTACGCGGGCTGCACGCAGAACATATTTACCGACTCGGCCATCGATCGGATCTACCAGATCTCGAACGGTGTTCCACGGATGGT
>NZ_JBQHVY010000067.1:0-765 GCF_052064255.1 Oribacterium sp. HCP3S3_B9 | reverse complement strand
AGAAGGATCCAGTCCGGCAAATGCAAGCAGCTGACAGGGCTTTGAAAAGCGATGAATATCGCCAATCTCGCCCAGGATCATTCCGCCATTGATATATCCGATGCCTGGAATGGTCATAATAACGGAGTCAAGTCCAAGCATGATTTCAGTCATCTCGGATTCGACGTCGGTGATCTGCCTGTCCAGTAACTCGATCTGCTCCACAGACTGTGTTACTTGTAAGGATAGGGCTCTGTCGCTGGAACCGACAGACTTCTGTGCCAGAATTCTTAATTCCTTGGCCTGCTCTTTATTGAAGTGTCCGTGAGAGGAAACCTCGAGCAGATGAGCCAGATGAGTCAAGTGCATGGAAGCTACCAGTTCAGGTGTAGGAGCCTCTTTCAGAAGAGCGTAAATGGTCTTCTGATGAAGTCCGGATTTGAAGAAGTACTGGAGTTCCGGAAAGACACGGTCCACGTAGGCTGTGAGCTGTATTTTTAGCCGGGTACGCTCTTTGATATTCTTCTGCCGGAAACGGCCGAGGTTCTTCAGATGCATGAGGTCAATATCCTCCTGCGAGAAGAATCTGTGCGGCTGAGCAATTAAAGTTCTGGCAATAACTAACGTATCCACCTTGTCGGTCTTCGTCTTCCGGATGTTGTTCTTACGCATCGTGGAAGTCTGGATCGGGTTGATAACGCAGACCTGGTAGCGTTTAGATACGAGAAATTCAACCAGGTTGTCAGCATAGTGTGCCGTCGATTCAAGACCAATGATGAGGCTGCC
>NZ_JBQHVY010000066.1:0-783 GCF_052064255.1 Oribacterium sp. HCP3S3_B9 | reverse complement strand
CTTTCCCGAACGAATGCATCCACCACCTGATGGAATTTCTCGATTTTGCCTTTCGACTTCCCACTTCTTACAGGCGCATGAGAGATCGAGATACCAAGCTTGGCCAGTGACAGCTTCAGTTGCTTTGCGATGTACTGAGAACCGTTATCAAAGTAGCATCGGTCAAACGCCCCTGCACGGAGCAGCACAGACCGGAAGGTATCCTCTACGATCTCTTCCTCCTGAGAGGCATAAAACTTCGAGGCAATGACAAACCTCGAATGATCGTCTATCGCCGACGACAGGTATGTTTTGACTTTGGCTCCGCGCTTTCCGATCGGGAGCAGCGGCCCATACTTGATGTCTCCCTGGATCAGCATCATCCGGTGTGGCTTGCAGAAGCGCTTCGAGGAGCTCTCCCGTGCATCCTTGTAGGTCTGAAGATGCTCTGATCCGAAGCCAGCGTTGTAGAGATGTCTCTCCAGTGTCGAGCGTTTCAGCACGCCAGGAGCAACTCGTCCTTCTAACTCGAGGATCAGTATCAGCTGTTCCACCGAGCGCTCCGGAACTTCCCGTCGGAGCTGGATGGCTTCATTCAGAAGTTCCTCGAAGTTTTCCGGCAGTGTCTGAGAGCGCCGCTTCTGGCGATCCATCGGTCGGAGCCCCTGAAACCCGTTTTCACGGTATGCCTTCTCGTATCGGTAGAGCGATCTTGCGGTCGTTAAGTTGTCCTGTGCGATCTTTTCCCGCATCGCTATGCGCTTTGCATTATCGAGGTCCTCCGAAAGGAGTGGTGTAATCATA
>NZ_JBQHVY010000065.1:0-818 GCF_052064255.1 Oribacterium sp. HCP3S3_B9 | reverse complement strand
TGCAAAATATCCACTCTCAGGCGATTTCAAAAATATTGGATACGAAAAGCCTTGTTTCCTAAGAGGAATCCGGGCTCGCATAACCAGTATTTAAAAAAAGAAGGTTTATTGGATATCAGCCGAAAGAAACTCTTCTCTGAAGTCAGAAATACATATCCACCATTTAAAAAAGCAAGGATTCTTCGATAGTACGCTTATATGCGTATGCCTGATTTCGCAGAAAACTATCCAATAAGTGCCTTATTTGAAAATCTTAGATAGTTTAGCTCCGTACACAAAAATGATAGATGGTGTTAAAAATATCCACGATTTCGAAAGCAACTGGGTATTGGATAGTGCCATCCATCTTCATCTATTTCACCCGGTTCGCCAGTGAAAATTTCCGGGCCGCGCTCGATGATCATCTGAAAATCGAACAGTATTCCAGCGCGGCATCCGCACGCAAAGAAAAAATTGTCGATTTTTTTGTTTGTTTGCATGGGGCGGGACCGATATGTAAATAGATAAAGGCAGCCGAATGGGGTGGGCAAACAAAAAGAGACGCTCGGCATAGGCGTCTCATAAAAATCAAACGAGGATGAAGACATCGCCTTGCCCGAACAGTAACGACTGGACATGCGATGCTTTTTTCGAAAATCGTGTATATGGATTTCCTGCCTGAAATCGAAAATCGACAGGTAAAATAGACACGGACGTTCTCATTCTGAAATCGTGTATATTTAATCGGCGATTGACAGCGAAAATCAGCATCTGATTTCGATTTTCATGGACACGATTTCCGAAAAAGTCCTTCCATGTATAGTTTCTCTCCTGAATCC
>NZ_JBQHVY010000064.1:0-862 GCF_052064255.1 Oribacterium sp. HCP3S3_B9 | reverse complement strand
GCATCATTATAAAGGAGTGGACCACTAAGATAGAGCTCGTGCCGACCGTTCAGAAACGGAATGCGGCCGTTTTGCTTCGCAAACCCGGCCGATTAGCTCCGCAATATGCACTGGCCGGAAAATCACTTCCGTATCCGGGCGGATTTGACAAGGAGGGAAATCTCACCAGCGATCCGGGGGCAATCGAAGAGAGTCGGAGGATTCTTCCGACCGGATACTGGAAAGGTTCCGGCCTTGCACTTGCCCTGGATCTGGCGGCAACCTTAATGGCGAACGGTAAAAGCGGATCAGATATGGACGCAGATGGACTTGGAAGCTGCGGGGGCTGCTCTCAGATTTTCATTGCATACGACCCGAACATGTTCGGAGAACAGGAAGAGATTATGGAAAAGCTGGATCGTCGCGTTACGGCAGCCAGAAATGCGCATCCGATCGATTCGGCCCGTCCGGTGACATGTCCGGGTGATCAGACGAGAAAACGCCGCGCGAAGAGCATGAAGGAAGGAATTCACGTTGATGACGGAATCTGGAGACAGATCATAGAGCTCGCTTCCAACTAAATAATCAGCAAATATTCTCCTGCGACAGAATAATCATAAAAAAACGATTAAAACAATAAAAATAATTATGTTGAAAATAATTTTTGCTTTATTTTGTTAAGTGGTATATGATTATACCAGTGGTTTATTTACCCAGACCCGGAAAGGGTATCGTTGAAGGAGACCAGCTATGAAAAGTCAAGCATAGATTCGCAGAAAATTATCTTTTTTATCAGTGGCTATAAAAGGGTAACTCTAACAGAGCTCCCCAAAGGGTGCTTTTCAAAATCTACTATGATCTCGAGTTAGAACTTACTCAAGAT
>NZ_JBQHVY010000063.1:0-882 GCF_052064255.1 Oribacterium sp. HCP3S3_B9 | reverse complement strand
AGAGTCTTGTTATATTCGACCATGTCATGATAGTGTGGCGCTGGCACAAAGAGGTTTCTCCGGATCGTCCCTACTTTATTCTCGACATTGCCCTTTTCCCAGCCGGATTCCGGATTACAGTACCTGACCTGAAAGCGGTATTGAGCACGGAACTTTTTAAACATCTCGGTTTCGATGACTTTGTCATGTACCCGATGGCCGACTCCGGTAGCATTGTCGAAGATCAGGACCGGCGGAACTCCTCCGATGTGGGTAAAGATATCCTCAAGTCCCTGACAGACGCACTCTGCGTTTTCACCACAGAAGAGCTGAGTATAGGAGTCATTGCTGAACGGAAACGAAACGACCAGATATTTCCTGCGAACGCAACGGTTGTCCTCATAGAAATCCGCCTCTCCGAAATCCACTTGAGCATAGCCGGGATCCCAGACCAGTTCCTGCGAAGCTTTGTTCTGGACATCCTTACGGATCTTTTTCAGATACCGCTGTACTGTCTCGTAGCTGCCTGTATAACCTTGTTCCTCAACCAGCCGGTCGTAGACCCGCTGTGCTGTATGATGTTGTTTGCACCAGTGTTTTCGGTCCTCCTCAAGCCACTGCCTGATCGCCGGTTTAAACGGATCAAGAATGGATGACTTTGGCGAAACCGTAACTGGGCTGTCCGAAAAATCCTCCTTCTCCAGGTATTTCTTTATGGTTTTAGGATCAGCACCGGTTTTTTTGTGAATTTCACTGATCTTATAGCCACTTTGGTATAAATCTCTGATATGATTGATATCGGACATGCTGAGCATCTTCCTTTCCTCCCTTATCTATTGGTTGTGCTTTAGATAAAGGATAATTTTGATTGGTTGGTGTTTCAACGTGTCCTTTCCATTTATA
>NZ_JBQHVY010000062.1:0-901 GCF_052064255.1 Oribacterium sp. HCP3S3_B9 | reverse complement strand
AGATCAACACCAGATAATTCATGTCACTTGATTAAAAAAAGAGCGGCCGTTTTGCGTCGGAAAGCGGCCGTTCAAAAACGGAACAGCGACCGCTGAGCTCCGTAAACTGCAGCCAGCCGGTAGACTCCAAGCTTTCCATAGGCATACTGGCTCATTGCCATATCTACGACAATCGGTTCATCCTTTCTGGGAACGGCGATACAGAACGGATTGTTGCCGACGCTCTGCTCGTCCGATCCCCAAAGAGGCATACAACTCTCCGTATTGATCCAACTGATCCCCATAAATCCTTTCTCAGCCATACGCCATGCATATGTACCGCCGCGCATCCAGTGCGTAGTATTTTTTATGCTGACACACCCGATTCCATGTTCTTTCGCAAGCTCAACCGCGCGGTCAGAGGCAAAAATCGCATTGAGGATGCCGATTCCCATATGTCCATCGTAATTCTCAACTGCCCCTCGTTTGTGGATCAATTCCGGCTTTCCTTCCGGATCGATCCAGCCCCTGTGCATATAATCCGCAAAACGCGGGATACGGTTCATACCATGACTTTCCACACCGTCCGCACTGGAACTTGTATGTACTTCAGCACATATCTCTGCCTGTTCCTCATTCAGGCCAAGGTTGAGAAATGCTCTTTTCGCGGTTTCCTTCATTTCTTCAAAAGATACGATCATTGTTTTAGCGGTTCCTTTCTTCTCTTTGATTTTTTAAATAAGACAGAACATACCGGTAGAAGGTCTGTTCCGTTTCATTGCAGTTATTTAATGGTTTACTGACCAGTACATTAGGTCAGTTTACAAGGAACTACACGCAGACCGTGAAACGGGCTGCTGACAACAAACGGCGCTATGCTCCCGGCTGGGTGCATAGCACCTGTTTGTTGCGGGGGTTTCCA
>NZ_JBQHVY010000061.1:0-979 GCF_052064255.1 Oribacterium sp. HCP3S3_B9 | reverse complement strand
CCATCCAGCCTCATACCCGCCGCCGTCGTTGAGCGCCCTGCATGCCGCCCAACCTGCCATCAGCAACTGATTGTCTGTGATCTTTCCGACCTTGGCGCCGGTGACCGTGATCATCGTCCGGAACATGTCGGGGTCGGCTGGCTTGGTGGGGCTGGGCGTTGGGGTGGTTGTCACGGTCACGGTCTCGGCCGCAGGGGCTTGAGTCTCAGTCGCCGGGGGTGAGCAACCCACCGCGAGCAGAGGCAGCAACAGCAGTAGTGCACGACGCATGACACCAATCTACGCCGACAGGGGGTGACTCGATGGCTGATCGCAGCATCGTCGTCCGGCTGAGGGCCGAGGTCTCGGACTTCAACGCCCAGATCGGCAGCGCCTCCAAGTCGCTGTCGACCCTGATCGATGAGTCGAAGCAGTTCGACAAAAAAGCGACCACGACGATGGGGCAGATCGTCCAGTCGGCCAAGCTGCAGCGGGAGGCGTGGACGGGCACTGGGCAGGCGATGATCGCCGCTGGCGCGCCCGTGCTCGCGTTCAACGCGGCGATCGCCAAGACCGGCATCGAGTACAACACTTTGCAGCAGAAGTCGCGGGCAGCGATGCGCACCCTCATGGGTGGTGCCCGTGAGGCGAACGACCAGATGGACAAGCTGGACGAGTTCGCCCGCACCTCGCCGTTCTCCAAAGCGGTGTTTATCTCGGCCCAGCAGCAGATGCTCGGCTTCGGCATCGAGGCGCAGAAGGTCATCCCATACCTGTCGGCGATCAACGATGCGGTGGCGGCGACGGGCGGCTCGAACGAGGACATTTCCGAGCTGACGCGCATTTTCTCCCAGGTGAAGGCGGCGGCGAAGATCACCGCCACGGACCTGATGCAGTTCGGTCAGCGCGGTGCGGATGCTGCGACCCTGATCGGCTCCCAGATGGGCAAGACGGGTGCCGAGATCAGGGGCGAGATCACCAACGGCACGCTCGATGCTGG
>NZ_JBQHVY010000060.1:0-989 GCF_052064255.1 Oribacterium sp. HCP3S3_B9 | reverse complement strand
GTGTCGGAGCGGTGGACCGAGACCGACGATGGTCTCGATGTGGTGTGGCGACTCGACATCGAGGACGATCTCGCGATGACCGCCGCCCGGAAAGCCCGTGATGGGATGCTCACCGGCCTGTCGGTCGGGTTCGCGTCGATCGAGGATGAACGTGAGCTCGACGACGATGGGCTGATGTGGGTGAAGCGGATCGAGGCACGGCTGCTGGAAGTGTCTCTCACTCCGACCCCGGCGTATGCCGGCGCGAAGGTGTCTTTGGTGCGGTCGCGTGAGCCGCTGCCTGATGGTGGCGGGAAGCCGGTGCGGAGGTCGGCTGAGGTCGCCGCGCTGCGCAACTGGCTGGCCTCACGCCGTCCCTGAGCTCGGCCCGGGCGTCTCGTTTTTGTCCGAGGACGTGGTTACCTGATTCCAAGGTCGTCATGCCGGAGACGATGACCGGTCGGGCCGGAGCATCAGGCCACCACTCGACAGGTCGGGACGGGCCACCACGTGACGAACATCAATCGATCGTCTCGAAAGGAACCCCCCATCATGAACCCCGTCCTGGCTCGTCTCCTCGCGCAGCGCCAGCAGCAGCTCGAGTTCATCGACCAGCTGCTCGCTCAGATCGAGTCCGAGAACCGTGACCTCGTGGACGCTGAGCGCAGCAACATCACCGCCGCTCGGCAGCGCGTCGAGGAGCTCGACGCCCAGATCAAGCCCCTCGAAGATTTCGAGGCCACCCGGGCCGCGCACACCGAGACGGTGTCGCAGGCCATCCCGACCGCCCCCCGCAAGGACAAGGGTGATCGTCACCCGCTCGGCGTCCAGGAGCGGCAGTACAAGTACCCCTCGGCCGGTCATTTCCTGGTCGACTACCTCGCGGGCCGCGGCACGCGGTCGACCGAACCGGATCTCGACGCGCGCCAGCGTGCCGAGTCGGCTCTCGGCCGCTCCATCGAGCCCGAGGCCCGCGCCCACGCGAAGCAGACCACGGCTGAGACCCCCGG
>NZ_JBQHVY010000059.1:0-1003 GCF_052064255.1 Oribacterium sp. HCP3S3_B9 | reverse complement strand
CTGTGGAACACCGCAAGGTGAACCGCGTACTTTTTGTAGAACGGTCCGGCGAGTTATATATACTGGCAAGGTTAAGGACTTAAGGTCTGAAGCCGAAGCGAGAGCAAGTCTGAATAGGGCGTCAAGTCAGTAAGTATAGACCCGAAACTGGGTGACCTATCCATGTCCAGGATGAAGCTAAAGTAAAATTTGGTGGAGGTCCGAACGCACATCCGTTGAAAAGGGTGGCGATGAGGTGTGGATAGCGGAGAAATTCCAATCGAACCCAGAGATAGCTGGTTCTCCTCGAAATGGCTTTAGGGCTAGCCTCGTTGTGAGTCTTACGCAGGTAGAGCACTGAATTGTTGAGGGGGCGTCAAAGTCTACCAAGACATATCAAACTTCGAATGGCGTTAAGATATAAACGGGAGTCAGACTGCGCGATATAAATTGCATAGTCAAAAGGGAAACAGCCCAGACCTACAGCTAAGGTCCCAAAGTGTGTGTTAAGTGGTAAAGGATGTGGGATTTCATAGACAACTAGGATGTTGGCTTAGAAGCAGCCACACATTCAAAGAGTGCGTAATAGCTCACTAGTCGAGAGGTCCTGCGCCGAAAATTCACGGGGCTAAAACACAACACCGAAGCTTAGGAACAGAAATGTTGGTAGAGGAGCATTGATGCATGGCAGAAGCGGTACCGTAAGGATCCGTGGACGTGCATGAAGAGAGAATGCCGGAATGAGTAGCGAGATGGAGGTGAGAATCCTCCAGGCCGAATATCTAAGGTTTCCAGGGTAAAGCTGATCTGCCCTGGGTAAGTCGGGGCCTAAGGCGAGGCTGAGAAGCGTAGTCGATGGACAACTGGTTTAGATTCCAGTACCTTATAGTATCAGAAATGTGGGGACACATGGGAGATGGCAGAGCCGGGAATGAAAAGACCGGTCCAAGCGTAAGAGCTGCTGAGCAGGCAAAACCGTTCAGTAAGGCAAGGACGTGATGGGGAGCGAACTAAAGTAGCGAAG
>NZ_JBQHVY010000058.1:0-1023 GCF_052064255.1 Oribacterium sp. HCP3S3_B9 | reverse complement strand
TACACTATGATTACACCACTCCTTTCGGAGGACCTCGATAATGCAAAGCGCATAGCGATGCGGGAAAAGATCGCACAGGACAACTTAACGACCGCAAGATCGCTCTACCGATACGAAAAGGCATACCGTGAAAACGGGTTTCAGGGGCTTCGACCGACGGATCGCCAGAAGCGGCGCTCTCAGGCGCTGCCGGAAAACTTCGATGAACTTCTCAACGAAGCCATCCAGCTCCGACGGGAAGTTCCCGAGCGCTCGGTGGAACAGCTGATACTGATCCTCGAGCTGGAAGGGCGGGTCGCTCCGGGTGTGCTGAAACGCTCGACATTGGAGAGGCATCTCTACAATGCCGGCTTCGGTTCAGAGCATCTGCGGACCTACAAGGATGCACGGGAGAGCTCCTCGAAGCGCTTCTGCAAGCCACACCGTATGATGCTGATCCAGGGAGACATCAAGTATGGGCCACTGCTTCCAATCGGAAAACGCGGAGCCAAGGTCAAGACCTACCTGTCGTCGGCGATAGACGATCATTCGAGGTTTGTCATTGCCTCGAAGTTTTACGCCTCTCAGGAGGAAGAGGTTGTAGAAGATACCTTCCGGTCCGTGCTGCTTCGTGCAGGAGCATTTGACCGATGCTACTTTGATAACGGTTCTCAGTACGTCGCAAAGCAACTGAAGCTGTCGCTGGCAAAGCTTGGTATCTCGATCTCGCATGCGCCGGTAAGGAGCGGGAAGTCGAAAGGCAAAATCGAGAAATTCCATCAGGTGGTGGATACATTCGTCCGGGAAAGCAAGCTGAAAAACGTCCGAACACTGGATGAGCTTAACCGTCTGTGGAGTATCTACCTCGAGGACCATTACCATAACGATCCTCATGCGGGCATCGCCGAGTACTATCAGTGCCTCAATGCTGATGTTCCACCGGAAGGGATCACACCACGGCAGGAATGGAACCGGGATACACGTCCGCTGAACTTTATCGATGTCAATACCATCGCAGAAGCCTTTCTGCATCACGAAAATCGG
>NZ_JBQHVY010000057.1:0-1056 GCF_052064255.1 Oribacterium sp. HCP3S3_B9 | reverse complement strand
GAAGGTGATCTCCGGCGGCGATAACCCATACGACATTCATGACGCAAAGTTGAGCAGTTCAGCGACAGCTCATGAGAGCAGTTCCGTGACAGCTCATGAAATCAGCAACAGTTCCTCTTTTCGTCATAGTTCAACACCTCCTGCGTTAAAGTCTCATACGCTTCTGCGACTTTTCCTGATGGATCATGGGCAAATATACTTTTTCCTTCTGCACTAGTCTCTGCAGCCCTTACAGATCTTGGAATTTCCGCTTCAAATACAGTAATGTCATCACGATAAGTATCTCGAATTAATTTGCTGATATCCTTGGCATAATTCGTTCTAGCATCTACCATAGTGATTAGAATTCCTTCGATGCACAGCTGGGGATTAATCTGACGCTTAACCTGGTTTATTGTCGAAAGTAATTGCTCTAACCCTTTGGCAGATAAGTAATTGGCCTGCACAGGGATTAGTGTTGTATCCGCTGCTGACAAAGAATTCACTGTAAGCATTCCTAAACTAGGCATGCAATCCAAAAGGATATAATCGTATCGTGCTCTTAACGGCTCTATAAACTGCTTAAGAATGCGCTCTCGATTCATGGTATTCACAAGCGATACCTCAAGTCCTGCAAGTGAAATATTCGAAGGAATCAAATCTACACCTTCTTGCTGATGGATCAGTACTTCATCCAATGCTACTGGATTCTCACTTATTGTTCCATTCAGAAGATCTGAGAGTGTCAGCTCCAGATCGTCGGGTCTCGGATTCCCCAGGCTGATTGTCAGTGATGCCTGGGGATCTGTATCGATAAGCAAAACCTTTTTATCATGTCTGGAAAGTCCGATTCCCAAATTCTCTACCGTTGTCGTCTTCGCTGTTCCGCCTTTCTGATTGACCACAGCAATGATTGTTGCCTGCCTATTCATACCGTCTCCTTTCAATGTGTCATGTCATAGTTGACCTCCCTATTGTGTCAAGGGATTTTTCCCTATTAAATCAAGGTTTTTCAACCTCACGGTACTGAACGAATAAGAGCCAAAGGGTGTATTCCAGAGAAGGATTGGAGCATTC
>NZ_JBQHVY010000056.1:0-1069 GCF_052064255.1 Oribacterium sp. HCP3S3_B9 | reverse complement strand
CCTCTTGTACATTAGATTCTTATAACCGCCCGGGTTGATAAGTAGTATCAATGTACCGTGAGGTATCTTTTTATGTCAAACCCGATCTACTTTGAAGATTACAGGAAGCTTGGATGTGTAATAATGATCGATGGTTAATGGTGCGTTGTAGATTGTTGCAAGCAGGTACTGTTTCACGTTCCTGATATCAGTGATTTGATGCTTAAAGCAATCCAGTATGTATTCCATATGTCCTGAATCAATTTTCATAAACTGAGCCCTTACCACATCTATCGGCTTGTCATCTCCTGATATCCGGATGGTCTTTGCCGTGCTACACAAAACATCCAACATTAGATTAAAGATTTCATTTATCCGTCCTACATCACATGGATTGTTCTGGATCAGTACGTCTATACGTAGCTTCTCCATGAGATAATCCTCATACTGTTTTCTGATTCTCATCGGATCATCCATCCTAACCACCTTTTCTCCTGGATTTGCTGATTCCGCCGATAGATGGATGGGATCAGTCTTTCTCATATCAATATTATTAATATGAGTATTATTAGTGCATGATTTCCATGAGTCCGGACTTGTGATCTCCACATCTCTAGACTCACGATTTTCATGAGTCTGTGAATCATGATTTTCATGAGTCTCAATTTGACGCTCTCCATTTCCGTCCCCATGCAGTCCTGTTGCGAAATCTCTCACATAGATTCGTGTCACTTTTCCCTGTCCTCGCTTCTTTCGTTCAATCAGTCCTTTTGTTTCTAGCTCCTTAAGCAGCTTTGTCGCTTTCTGGTTTGCGCAGTGCATATCAGTCATGATCTGTTCTAAGGTGTAAAAGATATAAACCTTTCCCTCCTTATCAAGCCAGCCATTTTTAGCTGACAAAGACGATCTATCCAGCATGAGTGAGTACAGGAGCTTCGCATCCGTTGTGATGTCTGCAAATTGATCATCTGTAATCAAAAGTAAGCGCTCAGTGTTAGCTGAGCGCGCTAACTTACTACCGTGAGATCTTTGGGTTTCCATCCTTGTCTTCGATAGTTGCCTTCGTGTCTATTGCGCAGAGTTTCTTCAT
>NZ_JBQHVY010000055.1:0-1199 GCF_052064255.1 Oribacterium sp. HCP3S3_B9 | reverse complement strand
AACCACCGCTCAGACGCAGCGTCGGCCTCCTCCTGCGACAGATCCGGGTTCGGCGTCTCGATCGCCACAGACGGCACCGCCGACACGTCCAGCATGTCCGACTCGTACCGGCCCTGCCGCTCAATCCGCGCCCACGTCGTCAGATGCTGCTCAACCACACCCACCCCACGGGCGGGCTCCCACTCGTCACCACCACGCCGCACATGCACCACGTCCGCCGACGACACCCGACGGCCACGCACCCAGTAGGCCACCTCGCTGGTCTCCGGATCCCGAGTGATCGACACCCACGACGCAGGCACCCACGACGCCGCTAGCGGATACCCGTCCTGGCCCCGCACCGTGATCAGATGCACCGCGTTCCCGTGGACCAGGTAGTCCTGCACCTGCTGACCCACAAACCACGCCCGTGCCGTGTTCGGCGTCGGATCCGGGCACTGCAGGAACCGGGAGCGAGGCAACACCTGGGCCCCCCGGTACGCGTCGAGCGACATCTGACGGATCAGACCCACCGTCACCTGAGCACACCGCGCCACCGCCGGCACCGCCAACACCGACGCGAGCCCCACCTGCACCGCACCAGGAGCCGGGAACGTCAGCACGACGCCTCACAAAACCTGGAAACGACGCGGCTCGGCAGCGAGTGTCGGCAGATGATCCACACACCAACCAGCGAGCGTGTGAGACTCCAACGGCGCGATCGGGCCACGCTCAGCCACCCACACACCACGACCCCACTGAGCCGCCCCAACCGCTCGACGCAACGACCGCTCACCGAGATGGAAGACGGCCGGGTCCGGGCGCTGCTCGAGCCCGGAGCGGAGACGATGGCAGGCTGCTGCATAGTCCGATGCTGACACGCGCACCAGACACCGCTCGACGTCCATCTTCCGGTCCACCATCTCGGCCGCGATCGCGTCGCCGAGATCCCGATCCCCCTTCGTCGACCGCACCGCGACCGCCGACCCAGCCCACCGCTCCACCACATCGACGGCGGCCCGCACCACCCACCGCACCTGCTCACGTTCCTCGATCACCTCAGTGAGCAGCACCCCATCGGTGCGCCGCCACGCCGCCGAGACCGACGCCTGCCGCAACTCCGGATCAGCCGCCACACCAAACCCCACCCGCACCCGCTCAGGGATCCTCACCGCACGCTGCTCAGCCCTCCGCCACGCCGTCCCATCGATCACGAGCTC
>NZ_JBQHVY010000054.1:0-1337 GCF_052064255.1 Oribacterium sp. HCP3S3_B9 | reverse complement strand
CACGCTTCACTCGTCTTGCGCACATTGGATAAGCCCTCGACCTATTAGTAACTATCACCTGAATGCTTTGCAGCACTTACAGCTTAGCCCTATCAACCTTGTAGTCTTCAAGGGGTCTTACTCTTGCGATGGGATATCTCATCTTGAGGGTGGCTTCACGCTTAGATGCCTTCAGCGTTTATCCAGTCCCGACATGCCTACCCTGCGATGGCTTTGATAGCCAACAGGTCCAACAGAGGTCAGTCCATCCCGGTCCTCTCGTACTAAGGACAGCTCCTCTCAAATATCCTACGCCCGCGCCGGATAGGGACCGAACTGTCTCACGACGTTCTGAACCCAGCTCGCGTACCGCTTTAATGGGCGAACAGCCCAACCCTTGGGACCGACTTCAGCCCCAGGATGCGATGAGCCGACATCGAGGTGCCAAACCTCCCCGTCGATGTGAACTCTTGGGGGAGATCAGCCTGTTATCCCCAGGGTAGCTTTTATCCGTTGAGCGATGGCAATCCCACTTTCATACCACCGGATCACTAAGTCCTACTTTCGTACCTGCTCGGACCGTCGCCCTCGCAGTCAGCCTCCCTTATGCCTTTGCACTCTATGGATGGTTTCCAACCATCCTGAGGGAAACTTTGAGCGCCTCCGATACTCTTTCGGAGGCGACCGCCCCAGTCAAACTCCCCACCTGACATTGTCCCATGACCAGTTCATGGCCTATAGTTAGAAATCCAATAACGCAGGGGTGGTATCCCAACAGCGACTCAATGAAAACCGAAGTCCTCACATCAAAGTCTCCCACCTATCCTGTGCATGCATTACCGAATCCCAGTATCAAGCTGGAGTAAAGCTCCATGGGGTCTTTCCGTCCTGGCGCGGGTAGCCAGCATCTTCACTGGCACTTCAATTTCACCGGATGTACTGTCGAGACAGCGCTCAAATCATTACGCCTTTCGTGCGGGTCGGAACTTACCCGACAAGGAATTTCGCTACCTTAGGACCGTTATAGTTACGGCCGCCGTTTACTGGGGCTTGAATTCAAAGCTTCGCTTGCGCTAACCTCTCCTCTTAACCTTCCAGCACCGGGCAGGCGTCAGCCCATATACTTTACCTTACGGTTTCGCATAGACCTGTGTTTTTGCTAAACAGTTGCTTGAGCCTTTTCTCTGCGGCCCACTCTCGTGGGCACCCCTTATCCCGAAGTTACGGGGTCATTTTGCCGAGTTCCTTAACAGTACTTCTTCCGTCGGCCTTAGGATTCTCTCCTCATCTACCTGTGTCGGATTGCGGTACGGGCTTATAGTACACAATAGCGGCTTTTCTCGTCACAGGATCCTGCA
>NZ_JBQHVY010000053.1:0-1376 GCF_052064255.1 Oribacterium sp. HCP3S3_B9 | reverse complement strand
TGCATATTGCGGAGCTAATCGGCCGGGTTTGCGAAGCAAAACGGCCGCATTCCGTTTCTGAACGGTCGGCACGAGCTCTATCTTAGTGGTCCACTCCTTTATAATGATGCTAACCATCCAAGCGATGGTGAATACATCATTTTTAAGGAGGATAATGTATGCAGTTGGATTACAAGGACATCATTATCAAACACTATGCGCTATCCATGTCAGGTAGCGAAATAGCTCGTCAGGCAGGTTACAGTAAGTCTGGCGTTAACGACTTCTTGCGAGCGTTCAAGAAGTGTGAAGATCTTCAGTATCCATTACCGACAGGCATCACGAACTATGGGATAGCCATGAAGGTGTATGGGTCTGTATCTGGGTCAGGTTGCCGTAACGAAAACATCGAACTTCCGGATTATGAAGAGGCAGCCAAGTTAATGGCAACCAGGAAGAACATGACGCTCATGTTTCTGTGGAACCGCTACAAGAAAAAGTGCGAAGAAGAAGGGGCGCGCTTTTACCAGTACAGTCAGTACTGTGAGCTCTACAACAAATGGTGCGAAGAGAATTATGAGACCGCCCACTTTGATGCCGTAATCGCACAAAAGATGGAGGTGGACTTCGCAGGTCAGACCTTCACCATGGTGGATCCTGTTACCGGAGAAATCATGACCATCGTTGTCTTCGTAGCGATCCTTCCGTACTCTCAGTACATTTATGCAGAAGGAATGCTATCTACCAAAGAGCCTCAGTGGATCGACGTGAATAATCACGCACTGGATTACTTTGGCGGCGTTCCGGCCTTAGTAGTCTGCGATAACTGTAAGCAGGCCGTTATTGTCAATCAGGACTGGATCGAGCCGGAGCTGAATAAGGATTATGCTGACTGGGCTGATCACTATGGTACCGTTATTCTGCCAGCCAAGGTTCGCAAGCCGAAGTTCAAAAGCTCCGTAGAAAACGCTGTTGGAATTCTGGAAAAAGGATTCTTCCACAAACTTGAAGAACGCCAGTATTTCTCGCTGGAACAGTTTAACCAGGATCTCTGGAAGGAACTGGAGGCGCTGAACAAAGAGCCGTTCAAGAAGAAAGAACACAATCGATACTACTATTGGGAAGAGGAGAAACTTGAATTAATGCCGCTCCCTTCCACGCATTACGAGTACATGGAAAGAAGAACGGCAACTGTGTCAAGTGACTTCCACGTCCGCTTTGACAACGCTTATTATAGCGTAGACAAGGCGCATTTGCACAAGAAAGTATCTATTAAGGCATCAGCCACCGTCGTCCGCATTTATTCGCTTGCTGGGGAATTTCTTTGCGAATGGCCAAGAGCAACTCGGAAGGGACAGTGGTCTACGAATCCAGAGCACTTGCCGGATAATTACAAA
>NZ_JBQHVY010000051.1:0-1538 GCF_052064255.1 Oribacterium sp. HCP3S3_B9 | reverse complement strand
GGCTCTTCGGGCGTACCTGTGGGTAAAATCCGTGGCAGAAATGCCCGTTAAGCCCCTCCATTGTTAGTTTTCTGGCTCCGCTATCGGCCTGTTCGGTAAAGGAACCTTAATATTCGAGCAGACAAGCATGATCATATCGATCATACTCTCCACATCTCGGAAGCCAAATGCTCTCCGGATGATCAATTTGATTTTGTTGTTGGTCGACTCGATTCTGGCATTGCTCATCTTCAATCGAATCGTATTGAGGATGTGCTCTTCATGCCGGCGGATCTTGTGACCAAGCTCCTTGAATTCATCGATGCGGCTGTGGGTGGCTCTCCAGAAGAACCTGTCCAGTTCTTCCTTTGCCTCATCCGCATCGTCCATATGAAGAATGAGCCTCAACTGCTCTTTCAGCAGGTACCCACGATACAGACGTTTATTGCTGACCGCGATTTCAGCCAGCTGCGTTTCCTGCTTGTTGGTCAGGTGTTCCGGTGCTTTCCCTAATGCGTAAGCAGAGCCCTTTATTTCAGCCGCTTTCTCCTCCGCCTTATGGACGGCAATGGAATCCTTATCCTTCAAAGCTCCGCGACCGCGCTTGCGCTTAACGGTCTTCTTGAGCTCCTTGAGTTCCTGATGGGCATCGCGCCACGCTTCCTTGCGAAGAGCATCAAGTGCTTCGTTTGCCCACTCTACAACGTGGAAGGAATCAACGCAGCGTGCACAGTTCGGAAGGTATTCTTCAATGCACTGGTCGATCCATCTGGCACCGTCACCGGTAACAACCTTTATGGATGCCCTCTGCTCTGGAGTAAGGCTTTCCAGAAACTTGGAAAAGATCTCTTTTCCGTGCTTGTTGCTTGCCCAGACAACCGTATTGGTATCGTGGTTCACTATGACGGTAATGTACTTGTGACCCTTACGATAGCTTGTCTCATCGATTCCGATGTTGACAAGGTTGTCCAGCCGTTTACCTGGATCAGGCTCAATGTATTTGCGGGCTCTTGTGATGCAGCGGGCAACGGTCTTCCAGTCGATCCGGAGGTACTCGGCTACGGCGCTGCGGCTGAGATTCTCAGCCATCCAGGTGGCAGTCAGATCAAAGCTCTTGGTGAATCTGGAATCGTGGAACGCCCATGGAACGGCAGCAACCAGAACGCCGTGCTTCGGACATCTGATCCGCTGGGTATACGCATTGATGTACACCAGGATGCCGGCAAAGTCGAGGGCTCTCCAGGACCGGATAATACTGGATCTGTCATAGACAGAGCAATGTCGGCCGCAGATCGGACAGCGGTCAGACTCCCGATTTTTGGGACGCATACGGACTGTGAGCTTCTTTACTCCATGTGCATCAACAGAAAAATCGGCGCCTTGAACAACTGCACCCTTGACGTCAAGGATGTTCTTCAATAATGTATTAGCTGAGGTCATTGGAATCTCCGTTCTGTATTTCTTCGACAGCTATACATTACGAGAGTCCGATGACCTTTTCAATTGTTATTATGGTAGGCAGAGGCTATTTCCTACCCACACATGTGCACGAAGCCTCA
>NZ_JBQHVY010000050.1:0-1542 GCF_052064255.1 Oribacterium sp. HCP3S3_B9 | reverse complement strand
GTCGTGGGCGGCCCACGCGACGAGCCACGCCGCTGCCCGCTCCGAGGCAGCCAGGGCTAACCCGGCCAGACCCCACACCGATGCCCGCACATGCCCGGCGGTGGCGATCGCGACCACGCCGGCAGCGACCCATAGGGCGGCTCGTAGCCAGTCGGGCAGGTCGATCAGCTCGGCACGGGCTGGGACGCCAGCATCGAGCAGTGACACCCCGATCAGCACCCACAGGACGCCGAGCATGAGCATCGCTGTCCGACGAGACACGTCAGGACACCACGTCAAAGCCCTGGCGCTGGCCGAGACGGGCCAGCGTCACCCGGCCAGGGATACCATCAGCGGCGCGGCCACGGTACCCGAGCCAGTGCTGCCAGTACGCATACGCCTCCGTCGTCCGAGGCCCCCACCACCCATCAGCAGGGCCTACGGTGCGGATATTCTCGGCGAGCAGCGCCCGCTGCACGGTGCGCACGTGCTCGGACACTGAGCGCCGACGGCGGCGGGCCTGGGTCTGCACATCAGCCAGCGACACCCGAGGCCGCGACGGCGGCGCGGGTTTCGGCGCGGGGGGTTTCGGGGCGGGTTTCGGTGCGAGGATCTGCTGCACAGTCGGCACCGGCACCGCCGGATAGCCCAGCGGTGCGTTGCTTTTGAGCCCGTTGCGCCCATCCAGATAGGAGGTGACCTGGCGTGCGGCCGATGCAGCCAGATGCGGGCAGCCCCGCCACACCACATGACCATGCGACGGCCACAGCCCGAGAATGCGGGTCCGGGGAAAAGCGATCGCGGCCCCCGCCGCCCATGCCCGCCGCTTCGCGTCGGTGTCGGTCAGTGAGTATCGGACATCGATCACCCCGCCACCCGCGTGAGTGCCAGCCGACGCAGACACACTCGTGGAGTACGCACCCTGCGTGATCAGCCCCGACAGGTCGCGCTTGATCGCCCCAATTTTGCGCAGCTCAGCCTCAATCAGGGGTGCAGTGTCGATGATGCACGAGCACACCGTGCGATCGTACAGAGTCGGATTCTCGGGCATGATGTTCTCCTATTCGGGTGCGCAGCCGCTGACGACTGTGGGCGAGGGGGCGCTATTTCCAGCTCCCGATGGCTGTGGCGGCGATGTAGGTGGCGGTGCCCGCTGCACGCGAGTAGGCGTCGAGTGCGCGCAGCGTGGCTTGTGTTGAGTACGTTTCTTTGACAGTCCCCCATGATGCTGAGGTGCCCGACTGGAATCGGGAGCAGGTGATTGTGGGGGTGTCGTTGAATGCTGCGGGGTAGGTCCATGTCCACTCGCTCGTGAACAGCGGCCCGTAGGGGCTGGTGATAGCGATATCGGTGCGGGTTGTGGAGATCCAGCAGATTTGGGTTCCGTCGGCGAACCGGACCCATCGGCCAGATGGACCCGACCCGCTCATGGCGACCCCGCCCAGAGCGTTCTCCACACCCTGGGCGAGCACCGCCATATCGGCGGGCACATTGTTGGCGTCCGGGAGTTCGGGGGTGCGTAGACCGTAGATGGGAGACGGCCCCAACCCCCCACCCCCCCCC
>NZ_JBQHVY010000049.1:0-1550 GCF_052064255.1 Oribacterium sp. HCP3S3_B9 | reverse complement strand
AAAGAGGGTACCCCGGACCTTCTTTCTTTTTAATCTCATGACAGTATACAGATCAATCTCATGACACGCAAGAAGATCAGCCCGGAGTCAATCTAGGCAGTCAACAACAATATAGAGGAAAATCATTTTAATGATTTTAAGGCCAAAGAAATCTCTGGTAAAAAATTAAGCAAGGCGGTATCAGCGTTCTCGAATGCCAGTGGCGGAGATATCTATGTAGGAATCCGAGAAGAACCTAAAACAAAAATCAAACATTGGGAAGGATTTCCAGATGTTGAAGCAGCAAATTCAATGCTCCAAGTTTTGGATTCCATTAACAATATCAGCGGCTTTCACGAAGTGGAATTCTTGATGCATCCTGTTCTTCGTACATATGTATTGAAGATTACAGTTTTCAAAACTCAAGCTATTGTTTTAGCAACGGATGATACTGCTTATGTGCGAAAAGGAGCACAAAGTTTACCGGCAGATACGCCCGAGAAACTTCGTCGGTTACAGCTTGACAAAGGTATTACCTCATATGAGAACGAGCCTGTTGCAGAGTCTGAAATTGAAGATGCCATTGATTCGGATGCATTTTCTGCATTTTCTGATGCCGTTGTCCCCTCTGCTGAACCTGAAAAATGGCTAAGAAAGCAGCGACTGATCCACGATGATAAATTAACGGTTGCAGGTGAACTCCTTTTCGTTGATGAGCCGCAAATTTGTTTGCCTAAGCGATCTTCCATTAAGATTTTCAGATACAAGACTAGCGGACAAGCGGATCGTGATACATTAGCTGAAGATCCAATAACAATCGAGGGATGCGCCTACAATCAAATCTATGATGCAGTTGAAAAAGTGAAAGAAATTATCGAATCAATGAAAAAGCTCGGTGCCAGTTTTGAGACTATTGAATATCCCGAAGAAACATTGCATGAGATCATTACTAACGCAGTGTTGCATAGGGATTATAGCATAGCAACCGATATTCAGATCCGTATCTTTGACAACCGTGTTGAAGTCGAGAGTCCCGGAAAATTACCCGGTCATGTTACTACGGAGAATATTCTGGAAACACAAGCGGCACGCAATCCTAAGCTGGTTCGCCTTATCAATAAATTTCCAAAGGCCCCTAATAAAGATGTCGGTGAAGGACTCAACACAGCGTTTGAAGCAATGACAAAGTTACGCCTCAAAACTCCCGAGATCGTGCAGAATGATATGTCTGTAACGGTATATATCAGGCACGAACGACTCGCCTCTCCCGAAGAAATGGTTGTGAAATATTTAGAAAGCCATTCAGAAATTACAAATCGGGAAGGCAGAAAGCTGACGGGCATAAAATCCGAGAATTCTATGAAAAGAGTTTTCTGGAAATTGAGAGATAAAGGAATCGTTGAAATGATTCCTGGGCGAGCCCGATGTAAAGCAGCTTGGAGGAAAAAACAATAAATATATGAGGCTTCGTGCACATGTGTGGGTAGGAAATAGCCTCTGCCTACCATAATAACAATTGAAAAGGTCATCGGACTCTCGTAATGTATAGCTGTCGAAGAAATACAGAACGG
>NZ_JBQHVY010000048.1:0-1562 GCF_052064255.1 Oribacterium sp. HCP3S3_B9 | reverse complement strand
GGTCGGGATGCTCCGCCGCCCTGACTGGGGCCGGATGCCCCGCGTCCCGCACCGCATCCGTGGCCATATCGACCCGAGCCTGTGGCTCGACCCTGATCCGGTGGACGACACCGAGCCGTCCACGCCTACTGCCTGAGGAGACTCCCATGACCACCACCCCCAACCCCATCAGCATCGCTCCCGAGGATCGTCCGGCGATCGCCGCCCGTCGTGGCTGGCAGACCCTGCGGCAGGGCCTCGCGATCGCTGTCGGACTCGCTGTGCTCACCACCCTCGTCGGCTCGCTCGCGGCCCCGTCGCTGCGTGACTGGCTGGCGTCGTGGGAGGTGTGGACCTGGTCCGCGATCCAGGCCGCAGGTACGGCGCTGCTGGCGTACCTGCTGCGCCGCTACCAGGACGACAGTGGCGTGGCCCCCCGCCATGCCGCTGACGAGGATGAGGGAGCCACCTAGCCCGCCCCGAACACAAATTTGCCCCCCCGACCGCTGTGGTCGGGGGGGCAAATTGTGTGTCATCACATCGGGCGGGTGCTGGGAAGACCCAAGGCCGCACCCGGCTGATGCCGGGGGCGTTCTTTACAGGCTGAAACCGCGAGCCCCGCGGCCAGAATCCCGGACGTTCAGCGGGCCGTGAGCTTGTCCTTCGCGGCGGCGAGGTCCATCTCGGCCTGATGGACATGCCATCGGGCGCACATGGCACGCAGCGCGTCGATCCGGCGCGCCAGGGTCTCCACGTCGCCCAGTCCGCGGCCTTGGTAGCGCAGCTGGCGGGCCTGCCAACAGTCGATCAGGCCGAGGCCGTGCTCCGCCCAATCGCTTGCGGCTTTGCTCGGGTGGCCCAGCTCCGGTCGAGGGTCGAGGCGCATCATGTCGAGCGTCACGCCAACAGCCTCGGAAAGCGTGAGCTGGGAGTAGGGGACAACGCTGGCCACGAGCGCCAGGTGGCCCACGGCGTCCTGCCTCTGAGAGGAGGCGTTGATGTAGCCGTAGACATCCGGCATTGAAACCTGGTACCAGCGCCAGCCGCCGTCGACCGAGTGCGCGCTGGGCTGGCGATCTCCGCCGAGAATCCGGGCCAGATGTTTGGCTGTGAGCGCGCGAGGCTTGCCGAAAGCGACCGGGGAGGGCTCGCCAGAGTCAGTTTCTGCGACCACTAGCGCCGGGTCCACAACGGGACGACCGCGAAGGAGGTAGCCGTGGCCCATATGCGCCAGGTCGTGGTCGAGCCGTTGGAGAATGCGGGACGCGTCACGCCAGGCCCGCGTGGCGATGTATCTAGCCATGGTTGTGGAGTGCGGCGTAGGCCCACTCCACCTCGATATCAGGATCAGCCAGCATCGCCCGACCAGCCGCCGCCGCCCACCACCCACGAGGACGATCCCCCACAGGTCCACGCGACAGCGCGATCGGCATCTCAGCGTCCAGCATCCGCCGCACCTGCTCATCATGGCGGGGCCAGCTCAGCCCAGATCAGAGCCTCGGCCCGCTCACTGATCCGGTCCCGCTCAGACTCCCACGACCGCAGGCCGCCGCCGTCATCGGCTGAGGGTCCGGTACACGGTG
>NZ_JBQHVY010000047.1:0-1586 GCF_052064255.1 Oribacterium sp. HCP3S3_B9 | reverse complement strand
TAGCTGAGCGCGCTAACTTACTACCGTGAGATCTTTGGGTTTCCATCCTTGTCTTCGATAGTTGCCTTCGTGTCTATTGCGCAGAGTTTCTTCATCTTATCTGACCATGGCATCAGCTCTTCCATGCCCTCGGGCTCATGAACGTAGTCCGGCATGTAAAGGAGTACCGCCTGCAGATACTTGAAGACACTCAGGTTGTTAAGTTTTGCTGTCTGCGCCAGGCTGTAGATGATCGCGCTGGCTTCGGCACCGGCCGGTGTATCGTGGAAGTAGAAGTTTTTCCGTCCCACGGCATACGGTCTCGCACCACAGCTTTCGGTGAAGTTGTTTGAAATCGGAATTCTGCCGTCCAGGAAATAGTTCTCCATGTACGGTTTCTGATTCTGGGCATACGTCACCGCTTTCCCCAGCAGGCTGGTTTTGCTTGCTGAGATCTGATCCAGGGATTCCCAGATCTGATTCCAGATCTCGTGTTCCTTGGATGCTTCTCGTTTGATTTTGCGTTCCTCCGCGCTGAGATCGATGAAGCCTCGCTCGATTTCAAACAGCTTCGAGCAGAGATTTACGATCTTTGCGGCAGGTGACTTGGACTTACCACTCTTGCGGTCCTCTGACGGTATTGCGTCATAGAACTTACGCCGGAAATGTGCCAGGCAGCCACATCGGAGGACGCCCTTCGGCAGATGATTGTATCCCTGATACCCATCTGCCAGGAAGTACTTGCCGCTGAACGACTGATAGAAGTTCTGCGGTACCGATCCTGCCCGTGAAGGATTGTACTCATAGAGCATGATCGGAGGCAGGCCATCGAGATTCGCTGAGCAGTGGATCCACATGTAGGATTTCTGCTGAGCCGTCCGACCATCTTCCTTGAGCACCTGGCATGGCGTCTCATCTGCGCAGGTGACTTCTCGCTCGAGGAGGTGCTTAACCAGCGCATCGTACAGAGGCTTCATGTACTTCTTGCCACAGTAGATGCACCAGTTCGCCAGCGTTGCACGCTGGATCGATACGCCCATCTGTTTCCATTCCTTTTCCTGCCGGTACAGAGGCATGGAGTTGATGTACTTCTGGTACATCACATACGCAACGGTCGTCGGCGATGCCGGACTGTGCGGAATCAGCGGAGATGGAACCGCGGCGCGGGCAAATCTTGCGTATCCGGTCTCTTCGTAGCATTTCTGACAGCGGACCGTCTCCTGATAGATGTTCACGAGGCGGATCTGAGCCGGAATGACCTCCAGTTCGGTACGGACTTTCTCCCAGCCGACACGCTCCATGGTGTTGCCGCATTGTGGGCAGATCTTCGCATCCTGATCAAGATGACACAGAAGGTCTCTCGATGGAAGCTTGTCATACAGCTCCTTATAAGACGCCTTCTTCTTTTTCTCACCTTCCTGCTTGCGGATGTAGCCCTTGACGATGGTCTCCACTGTAGGCTCTTCAGCGTTCGGATCCGCTGCCAGCTCCGCTTCGTTGAAAAGGTCCATCAGTGTCAGCTGCTCAGGGTTATCATAACCGACGTGTTTCTTTTCGGATCGTGAGGCAAAGATCATACGCTTGAACTCTTCAATGGTCTCCTTAGC
>NZ_JBQHVY010000046.1:0-2030 GCF_052064255.1 Oribacterium sp. HCP3S3_B9 | reverse complement strand
GCCAACGCCTGAGCCTTGAACACCTCATCCGGGGCGTGCGTCGTCAACCCCTCGGCCATGTCCTCCCGGTACCTGACCAGTGCTGGAAACATGCGCGCAATCGAGTTCGTCGGCCACTGCAGCACCACATCGTCACCGAACCTCGACGCCCACGCATCGGCCTGCGTTTCCCAGTGCCGCGGGTCGCAGTAGATGCGCCCCACCCTGTAGCGGCGCATCACCTCATCCACGGCGGCATCAACCTCGCCGCGAGGGATACGACCCTCCGGCCACTCCCTTGGGTTCCATACCGCTGGACGCTGATCTGGCCCATACGTTGGCGTGAACCGATGCCCGTCAATCGTCTGCAATCGCAGCGCCGTCCAGTCGCTCGACCGTGACCCGTCAAACCCGCCACACACCGCCGCGCCGTCCGGCACGTCGACCGCAAGCTCAGCAGCCTCCACCACAGCCTCAGGCAGGAACGCGCCCAAGCCTTGCACCAGCATGTTCCCAAAGAACCGCTTCGCCTGCGCCGGGTCGGTGTGCATCAACTCGGCGCACTCGGCCTCGATTGCCTCCAGATCAGCCCACGGCGACCCGCGATACACAAACCGCAGAATCTTCGCCCGCTCAGATTTCAGCTCAAACCTCAGGTCAGTGGGCGGCCTGCGGTAGAACCGGAAAATATCCTTCGATGATGACTCAAACGTCTGCTGAGCCGCCGAGTTCTCCATCGGGTCCCACGGGTTCGTCACCTCCAGGCCACGACCACCCATACCCGCCAAGCCGCGGCGCATATGCTGCCATACCTTGATCAGCTTGCCCGTGTACAGGCCTGACTCATCCGCCACCGCGAAATGGATGGGAGCGCCCACCTTCGAGTTCGGTGCAGCCGTGATCGGCAACACCTCGCCATTGTTCGGCGTGCGGATGAAATCCTCACGAACCCGCATCAGCTCCTGCAACGGGCCGCGCCTGATCATCTCTTGGAGCGGCGCGTAAATGTTGTCGGTCTGATCCTCAGCCGTCGCCAACAGTTGGATGCGGGACACCGGCCGCGGAATACCCATCGGCTCACCCGCATCGTAGGCGTAGACGAACCCGCAACCGCAGCCATGATCGACACACCGATACCGCTCGCCACCAACAGCCCAGCCAGCGAAAATGCACGGCCCGACAGCCTCGAACGGGATCAGCGACGCAGCCCACGGCGACTTCCCCGTCTTCTGCGGCCCCACCACCTGCGAACGGCGATACTGGAACGCTGGCGCACCCACCGGGCGGGCCTGGTTAAACACCGCCTTCGGCTTCACCCTGTAATGGTTGAGTGTGCACCACAACTGCCAGCCGTCATGCACAAACGGCTCACCCATCGACCAGCCGTCAGCGACCAGGCAGTGGGCCTCGATCCAGTCAGCAGACAGATACCCCAGAGTTGGCCACGCAACCGACCAGTCATCGTCAGGAAGCGAGGCCGCCATTGATCGCTCTCAGCTTCGAGCCGCGAGACCGCTTCGGCGTCGCAGCCTCAGCCTCGACTGACGAGGCGGTGCGGGTTGTGATCTTCCACCCCAGAGCTGCCAAACCAGCAGGCGTCAAGCCGATGTGCTCAGCGAAACGATGCAACTGCCCCAGCACCGGGGCCGACACGGTGGCGTCCTCACACCGGACAGACAGCCGAGTCCACATCGCCACCGAACGCACCAGCCACCCCGACACGTCCATCGACCACGCGCACGCCTGCGGAGTCCGCCACGCCCACTCCCATACCTCAGACTCACGATCAGTCACGTTGGGCAGTGGAAAGTCGGGCACCGGGCCGTCATAGCCGGACGCTGGCAAATCCTCCAGCCTGTAGCCGCGAGCATCAGACCGTGCAGAGTTCTCGTCCGGCATAGGCCCAGAGCGGATACGAGCACCTTTCGCCATGATTCTGGAGCCTCCTTTGCCGCATCTCACGGCAGAGAACGAGAGCGCGGCATCTCACCGCGCTTGGGAAAAATTTGAACCCGCCGGACTGTTTTGCGCCGGTGAGCGCACAAAACAGT
>NZ_JBQHVY010000045.1:0-2165 GCF_052064255.1 Oribacterium sp. HCP3S3_B9 | reverse complement strand
CCTCCCTATTGTGTCAAGGGATTTTTCCCTATTAAATCAAGGTTTTTCAACCTCACGGTACTGAACGAATAAGAGCCAAAGGGTGTATTCCAGAGAAGGATTGGAGCATTCTGTCCAAAAGTTCGTACAGGAAATAAAGCGCCTTTACTTTTATAAAGGCCTTCTTATACCCTGAATGATCTATGAGGTGAACCTCCCGTGTCTATAGGGATCATCAGTGAGATACTCTGACGTCCACAACTTCCTTCGTCCCACCTGTCATACACCGGGTGCCGGCAAAGCTTAGATGCGGGGTCTATGCCCCATGGTAAAAACTTCCTGCCGGCTACAGCTCTTATCTGTTTGATACTGCTACCAGACCGGTTCGGATCGGACAACAGAGCTGTTTGATCAGCTGGCGCAATACTGCCGCCTGTCTTCCCCTACTGGTTTAGAACTCTGTCGGTTCCAGAGCCCTGCCAGGTCTCAGATCCTCATCCGGGATCTGGCAGGGTACTGGAACCATGATTGTACTGCACAGCCTTTACAGCGGATCAGCCCTATGCTCTCTCATTCGATCTGTTCCGCTATATACTGATATGTTCACGCTACAGCGGCTCCTTTCGTCTTGTTTTTCGCGTTCTCGGGTCTCACGATGTCCCCTAGCAGCTTTTGTGGATCATAGTCCACCCCCTTCGTTAGAATCACGTATATGACTCTCAGGAGTTTGCACGCAATTGCCATCAACGATTGCATCTTCTTGAGCGGATTCTCCTCTCTGGTTGTGTAGTACGTGTGCAGCTTGGCAAACTCACTGGAATGTGCCACTACGCTCCTGGCACCCATGTACAGCCAGTATCTGAGCCGCTTGCGCCCTCTATGGCTGATATGTGTCTCACCATTGTGCTTACCGGAGCTTTCAGAGACCATTCCCAGGCCGCTATACTTCTGGATCTCTTTCACACTGTCAAAGCGGATTAGATCGCCGATCTCAGACAGGATTCCGGAAATAATACGCTCTCCAAGTCCAGGAATCGCCGTAAGCTTTTCAACGTATTGGATTGATTTTGCCAGCTTCGCGATCTCGGCATCAATTTCATCAAGGCGTGCATCTTTATCCCGGATTGATCCTGCAAGGTACTGGATGGACATCCTGGCCTGAGCCTGCCCTTCCCTCAAGCCAACGCTATGTTTGGCCTTCTGAAGGAGCTCTGCAGCCTTACTGTATCCACCGCCACGCAGCTTCTCACTGTGCCAGAGAGCTCTGACCCCGTTTTCTCCGATTCTGACTATATCTTCAGGCAGAGGGGCTTTTACCAGGACTACTAGGCTGAACGTTTTATCAACTTCTTTGTAGATGCGCCTGTATTCCGGGAAGTATTTGTCCATTTCCTGGCAGAGCCTGTTAATGTCGCGGATCCTATCCTCCGAGACACGTTCACGGAAAAGCTCCAGCTCACGGAGTGAAGCATAGGTGCCTTCAGCGATGTACGGTATCGAATAATTGCCATTTTTGGCCAGCTCCGCGATTACTCCGGGGTCTTTGCGGTCGCTCTTGAGCTGGCTGTTGTCCTGGATCTCCTTCGTCGCTTTTACCGCATAAGGGTTGACCTGTACGACGGTTATGCCATGCGAAGTGCACCAGGCAGCAAAGCAAAACCAGTAATGGCCTGTAGGTTCCAGCGCCAGAACAATCTGCGTCTTATCGTTCTGCGCCGCGACTTTGACCATCCAGTCATGGGCAGCCTTAAAGCCTTCCTCGTCGTTTTCGAAGGGAAATGGCTTGTTTGTGAGAGCTCTACCCTGAGCATCAATAGCACGGATAAAGTGTTTAACGCTCCCGATATCGCAGCCGACGATCAATGAACCTGCTGTGATCAGATCGAGCTTCTCGTTATGCCTGAATTTATGTCCGACTTCAAGATCTTTCCAGGAGTGTGCCTGTAGTCCCTTGACGATCTCTTCGCATTTCTTGATGAATTCCGCTTGCTCTTCCTTTTCGCGTCTTCCTTCGCTTGCTGCAGTCTTAGATGTTTGCTTTTTTGATGTGTGTGCGTTACGATTCATGGTAGATACCTCTTGTACATTAGATTCTTATAACCGCCCGGGTTGATAAGTAGTATCAATGTACCGTGAGGTATCTTTTTATGTCAAACCCGATCTACTTTGAAGATTACAGGAAGCTT
>NZ_JBQHVY010000044.1:0-2393 GCF_052064255.1 Oribacterium sp. HCP3S3_B9 | reverse complement strand
TTAGGTCAGTTTACAAGGAACTACACGCAGACCGTGAAACGGGCTGCTGACAACAAACGGCGCTATGCTCCCGGCTGGGTGCATAGCACCTGTTTGTTGCGGGGGTTTCCAAAGGGGGCAGCGCCCCATTTGGCACACGACTTTGCGGAGCAAAGTGTAGTGTGTTATACGCTCTGTCGGCGTTGCCCTGAAAATACCGTTGCCGCCGGGGAGGGCAAGGGCATTTGACGCGGCAGGAAAGCAGGGCTTTGTTTGGGGCTGGTAAGCCGGAAACAAAGGGCTGATTTCAGCAGCAGACAGGGCGTATTATGAAAGCCCCCGTCCCTCGTCCTCCGCCCCCGGCCTATGGGACAAAAAGTCCCAAAGCTCTGGACACCGTGACCAGATGTGTGGCCACACTCCGGGAAAAGTAGCAGGACGGCAGGAAACCGTCAAGGCTGAAATGAATGGGCTGACGCCCGGCCTTGACCGTTCCCCGCCGCCCCGCTGGATGGGTGGACAAGGTGGCCAATCCCTAAAAGTGTTTGGCCGCACTCGTTCATTTTGGGGCCTTTCTTCTCCCAAAATTGAAATGGGCGGGAAAGCCCTAAAATGGCTTTCCCGCCTTGATTACCCATTAGCAAAGACGGGCGAGACTGTCAACGGCGGCGCTGAAAGCGCCGTTCATCTTGACCGTTGACTGGCTCGCCTGGCTTTGCTACTGCCCGTAAGAGATGGAAAAACAAGATGGAAAACAAGGTTAAAAATGGTTGACAAGTCTATCGGATGTGTGTTATACTGTGCGACAATTTGAGATTGGAAGGAGGCTTACGTGTGTTAATTTGTGTACGCTAATAAGTAATAAAAAGTAGAAGTACCTTTCCACATGATGGTGGGCTTTTTTTGCGTGCGTATGCAAAGGAACACGTAGGTTTGACACGAGCAGTCTTTGAACTGTATCGTGGTGTTTTTTCGTGCTTTGTTGTTATGCAGGCGTCTGCCCTCTCTGTGGGACAACGCCTGCTTTTTATTGCAGAAACAAAGGAACAATGCAATAAAAAAGGAGGTTCGCATTATGACCCAAAACAACAATTCATGGAGAAAAACTTATTTTACACTTCTTGCCGGACAAGCAATATCCTTTATTAGCAGCGGTATTTTGCAAATGGCCATTATCTTTTATTTGGTTGCGAAAACTAATTCTGCAATCATATTGACGGCGGCAACACTGATTGGATTTTTGCCGCAAGCCTGTTTAGGCCCGTTTGCAGGTGCTTTTGTTGACCGGCACAGCCGTAAAAGCGTAATGATTGGTGCGGATTTGATAATTGCCGCCGCTGGCGGTATTCTGGCGCTGGTGGCGTTTTACATGGAATTGCCCGTATGGTCTATTATGGTTGTCCTGTTAATCCGAAGTGCGGGAACTGCTTTTCATTCTCCAGCATTCAGCGCAGCAACACCTATGATTGTGCCAAAAGAGGAACTTACAAAATGCGCTGGTTACACGCAGACCATGCAAGCAGTAAGTGCGATTATCAGTCCAGCTGCCGCAGCGTTTTTATATGCTGTTTGGCCTCTTAATGCAATTATATTGTTAGATATTGTGGGTGCAATCCTTGCCTGTGTGACTGTTGCGATTTCGTCCATACCAACGCCTGAACTATGTCCAGAAACGAAAAGACAACAGTTTTTACAGGATATGAAAGAGGGGTATGTGGTATTAAAGCAAAACAGGGGCCTCTTTGCTCTGCTCTGGATTGGTGTAATTTATATGTTCTTTTATATGCCAATCAGTACGCTTTTTCCTCTCATCTGTATGTCATACTTCAAAGGAACACCGGCCCATGCCTCTGCCGCTGAAATTGCTTTTGCGGTTGGTATGCTGCTTGGCGGAGTCATTCTGAGCATTTGGGGCGGTTTTAAGAAACGGCGGTACACCATCGGTCTTTCCGTTCTCCTGATGGGCGTTAGCAGTATGCTCTCCGGGCTTTTGCCGCCAGACGCATTTCTTGTCTTTGTTGTGTGCTGTACTGTTATGGGAATTTCCGCTCCATTTTACGGTGTGCAAAATGCGATTTTTCAAGAAACGGTCAAACCAGAATATCTGGGGAGAGTTTTTTCTCTACTGACAAGCGCCGCTTCCCTCGCCATGCCGTTTGGCCTTGTCATTTCCGGGCCTCTGGCGGAGCGGCTGGGAGTTGAGAAATGGTTTGTCATTTGCGGAATTGGCATTATCATCGTTGCGCTTGCCGTATTTTTACTACCCGGTTTGAGAGAGATTGACAATACGCAATAATCAACTGCACCTTTTTCTATTACTAAACAAAATGCCTGGATGGTGGTTCTGAAAAACCAGAACCGCCGTTCAGGCATTTTTTATCTTCGTCCTCTCTGCGGTTTTGGATTCTTCAGCA
>NZ_JBQHVY010000043.1:0-2635 GCF_052064255.1 Oribacterium sp. HCP3S3_B9 | reverse complement strand
TGGATATACCGGTGCGGTGAAACCGCCTGTCCGGAGGACTGGAAACCGATAGTCCGGACATAAGGGAACCGATATATATGCGGCGTAGCCACCATCCCGGAGAAAAATGATCTCCAGGATGGAGACGCTAGTTAATTGGTTACGATTATTCGCTCAGTGCCGGATCCAGTCCGTATACCTCTCTCATAGAACGGTAGTTGGCAGGATCAGTCGGAACGATATTGATCTTGTAGGCATCATGCTTGATGCGGTCAAGAATAGCCTCGGCCAGAGGGCTGTCATCGCCACCGAGCTGGTCGTACCAACCGCTGGGATCGTACTGGGAGCAGAAGATCGTGGAAGATTTCTTTCTCCTTCTGTGCAGCAATTCCAGGATGTCATGTTGCTCTGCCTCGGTCGGCTTCAGCAGGAGCCATTCATCGATGATAAGAAGGGTGGGGTTGGCGTACTTGGCCTGAACCTTCTTGTAAGTGCCGTCTGTCCGTGCCAGGTCGAGTTCAAGGAGCATATCCGGCAGGCGTACGTACTTTGTCTTGTAGCGCTGCTTGCAGGCTTCCATGCCGAAAGCACAGGCCATGTATGTCTTTCCGCTTCCGGTAGCACCTGTGATGAACAGGTTCCGATGTTCCGTGATGTACTCACAAGTTGCCAGACGCTCGATGAGTGTGCGGTTGAGTTTCCGTCCGGAAGTATAATCGATGTCGGCAATGTAAGCCTCCGGCTGGTCAAAACCGGCTCCCTTGATAAGACGCTTCAGGCTATTGCTCTTGCGGTTGTTATATTCGATGTCGACCAGAAGGCCAAATCGGTCCTCAAAGGGTACATCCTTCATTTTCGGGTCGTTCATCTGTGTGATAAAGGCATCTGACATGGAAGTCAGGCGCATTTCAATAAGTTTGTCAATGGTACTCTGGTTGGTCATGGTTCTTACCTCCTGTAGTAGTCAGCGCCACGAGTGATGGCGTGTTTGTTCTGAGTTGGCGCAGAGTCGGGAGCCTGCAGCTCCGGTTCAATTTTGTCCTGCCTGGCCACCAAGATGTTTTTGATACTCTTGTAGCTGGGGCTTGCTGTATAGGAAAGCGCCTTCTGGCATGCTGCTTCTAAACGCTCGGCAGAGTATTTATCTGCCAGTTTCAGAAGTCCCATACAGCTTCGGTAGGATTGCTGCTCAACCTTCTGGGAGGCAAGGATCGCATTAACAACCTTGCATGTATTGGATCCAATCCGCTCAGCCCATTTGCGGAAACGATCGCCGTTCCACTCCAGATATTTCTGGTGATCGGCGGGCATATGCTCTGTAACAGTACTGTATTGCCCCTTTCGGCCATACAGACGCCGGTGGGAGGCAATGCGGTTGTGATTATAAAAGATCTCGATAACCGTGTCGGTTATCCGCACATCCACCTTACGTTTGATGAATTCGTAAGGGACGGAGTATAGCATTCCGTCGACGGATATGTGATAATTGAACTGAACGGTGGCTTGTTTCCATTCCGCCAGTTCATAAGGAGTAGCCGGCAACTTGGCCAGCAGTGGCTGTTCTTCGTCGCGGAAGATCTTGTATCGGGTACCCTCTTTCTTTTGAAAGGGGCGGTTTACGAATTCTTCCAGCTTTTTGCGGATGGCCTTATTGAGCTCGTCCAGTGAAAAGAACTGCTCATTGCGGAGCGCCGCGGTAATCCAGGTGGAGATAACACCTACAGAGCCCTCGGCATTCGGCTTGTCCTTCGGTGCCCGGACCCGAGCGGGGATAATGGCCGTGTTGTAATGTTCCGCCATCTCATGGTAGATGGTGTTGAGCTCCTGATTATACCAGTCGTTGTTGTGAATCACGGCAGTCTTGGTATTGTCAGGAACCAGGATACGGGTTACGCCGCCGAAGTACTCATACATGTGAACGTGGGCGGTGATCCACGCACGCTGCTTCTCATTAATGAAAGCCTCGACGTACGGATACTGGCTGTATGTCATGACACCCACAAAGAGGAAGGCAGGAATGATCTCGCCGGTATCTGGATCGGTGATCTGCGCAGGATCCCCTGCCCAGTCAACTTCGATCTGCTCGCCGGGTTTCCGGTTGATATGCATAGTTGCGCGGCGCTTCTGCTCATCCTGTTGGATGTAATAGCAGAACTGGGAATACATAAGAGGCTCGTCGCCGGACTGGCGGCATTCCTCCAGGTATTCTGTCCAGAGGAGCTTCTTGTTGACACCATTTCGGAGCAACTCCTTCTGGATGTAGTTGAAGTCAGGCATGCGTTTTGTCGACGACATCTGCTTCTGTACGGATGGAAACAGCTTATCCGCAAGGATGGCATCGGTCTCGTTAGGCTCTAACGGCCAGAAGATGTTAAGCACCTTTGCCCGTTTTAGCACACGGTTGACCGTTTTCTTGGAGACACCGCTGCTATCAGCGATGCTCTGTTGACTGAGACCCAGACTTGCCAGACGCAGGATCTCTCGGTACTTGGTCATATGAGCGACCTCCTTAGAATTATTTACGCCATTGCGGCGCATACCATAATTCTAAGGTGTCATGCTTTTGGTTTCCATTGCCGGATTGCTGGTTTCCAATTTACTGGAACGGCGGTTTCCCAAAAACCGGACAGTGGTGTCACGGAGCCCGGAATACTCA
>NZ_JBQHVY010000042.1:0-2924 GCF_052064255.1 Oribacterium sp. HCP3S3_B9 | reverse complement strand
GAATGCTCCAATCCTTCTCTGGAATACACCCTTTGGCTCTTATTCGTTCAGTACCGTGAGGTTGAAAAACCTTGATTTAATAGGGAAAAATCCCTTGACACAATAGGGAGGCTTCAGTATTGGACAAAGGCACTGCCGATTCTTGCTGATGCGTTCGGTGGGGACAGTACTTATTCCAATGTTTCTCCGGCGACACGCAGCACCGTTGATGGTTTTGTAGGAATCTATGGCGTTCATCTGTACTGCTCAATGAGACTTCAGAAGCAGACACTAAGTGCGAATGTTTGGATAGATGCCGAGGACAAAGAAAAGAACAAACAGATCTTCGATGCTATGTATCGGAGAAAAGAACAGGTGGAAGCTGCCATACCGCATCCGGTGAAGTGGAATAGGAGAGACGATAAGAGATCATCAACGATCAATGTCGAACTTGAAAATGTTGTCTTTTCTGACACCAACCTGTGGGATGAGCAGTTCAAGTTTCTTGCTGATACATGTGTAGCGTTGAAAAATGAACTAATTGATCCATGTGCGGATGAGATTCGGGAAATCTGCAGCAAGTAACATCATTGATGTCAGGAGGTAACTACAGTGGCGGATATGAATCAGATACACACATTTGCCATGAAGTGGCTTGATAAGTTCAGAGATCAGGGAATCAATTACATAGAACTTGTAGACCATTATATGGCAGATGACTGTGCTGCACTTGGTTTTGAGATGGACTGCGGGCATGCTTTTGAACGCGTTTATGGCAAGGCCGTCTATGATAATAAAGAACTGGATAAAGTCATAGATGACATCACAGACATTCCGCTGCTTGGATCGGCAATATACTCCAGGTGGCGATATTATAACCACTGGGCATACGACGCGTCTCAAATACTCGAGCCTCAGAATCGCGCGTGGTTCATTACTGCTCTTTCCAGACTTGCATCGCTGAGTAGTGAAAATCCTGCCATCTTCAAGGGAACCATAAAAAAGATACGTATTGTATCCAACAACATCAGCTATGGTCCCCGACCAGAACCTGAAGATGAAGTAGAACAGCATCTGACGGTAAATACGGATGGGAGAGTGTGGTTTTCCACCTATGTTTTCGGAGATGGAATCGGCAAATATAGAAAATCAAAAACTAAAAATTTCAGCATTGATAAATCCAATGCGACAGAACTTTTGGATAAGGTGGCTGCCTATTTTAGCCGGGAGGATTACACAGATGTATTTGCCACCGATATCGGTATTTGGGAAATGGAATTGACAAATACCGAAGGCAAGACATATAAATTCCAAGGTTCTTTGTGTGCAGATTTTGACGCGGATGGCATAGATCTGTCTGATTTGATTAGGGATAGTTTGGGATTGCCGGATTTGTATGCCTTTGATGGTAATGATAAGCCAGATAAAATAAATCGAATCGTGCTGGATTATCATCGGGTGACGAAAATTAAGCCGAAGGAAGTGCCAGAAGGTGCTGCATGGGAATTTGTAACTTGGGATTATGCGGAGCAGCTCATTATTGACAGAGAAAAGGCAACGCTCGAACACATTCAGAATATCGGTACAGGGTGCAAGGTTTCTCGCAAGTATGAAGTCGAAGGCGGTATAGAAAGCCTTCTGGATGATTTTGACGCAGAGGATCTGTTTGGAAATATCGTAGGTAATCCTGACGATGTCGTAGAAAACCCAAATGAAACGAAGGACTATAGAATTACTATAGATTATAAAAAGAACCCTCAAAAAATCATCACAGGATCATTTGATAAAAATGGACTGCCGGACGATTTTAAGGAGTTCGCCGATGCGGTATATGATTTTATGCGTTTCTATGGTTTGGGCGAGATACTTGATCCGTCTGTATATGGCAAAGCAAAACGCAGAGCAACAGATTATATCTATTGCAGCGTAGTATTTGAAGATGGTCAGAAGACGTATTATTACCTGGCAGATGATGATAGTATTGAGGTAGATGATTTCGTTATTGTTCCAGCCGGGAAAGACAACCATGAGTCAATTGTGAATGTTGTCGGTATTGAATATTTTCCTGAAGATAAGGTTCCTTTGCCTGTGGAAAAAACAAAACATATTATAAGAAAGTGTACGGATGAGGAAATAGAATCTATTGAGGAAACGCAGAGCGAGGCTTTTTATTGCCCGGCAGCAAAGAAAGTAATAACAAGTGATGTATGCTATGAATTGTGGATGTGCCTGAATGGAATGATGAAGTTGTCTTTAGTTCCGGAGGTAGAAATAAAGGACCAGGCACAAGCGGAAAAGATCTGCAATGAATGTCCACGACACAAACAATGGGAATAGAAGAATCTAAAGTCAAAAGGGGTAATTCGTTGACCGTTTCCCTCATACGCCTGAGTTCTTGAAATTATTTTCTCGAACGACTGACATCCACGGCGGTGTCTCAACGCACGTGGAGACGGTTATGTTACTGCAAAAGGTGAACTAGTCAAAGTCCTTGAATTTACGCACTTTTACGAGCATTTCACGTTCGATAAGACCGATTGGTCTGACCGTGGAAAGCATCTGAAAAAGTATATTCGTGTCATTGTAGCTGTTGAACTCGTAACGGTAGGTGCAAAAATAGCGCCTAGGTCGTAACGGTAGGTGCAAAGAACGAACCTGTTAGATCAAACAAAAACAAGTTGTCGGAAGACGCTTGGCTTACAGCATTTTCTGTGAGCTAAGCGTCTTTTTTATTTCTACAAAACAAAAGGAAGGAGATACCAATGGGGTTTGATTATTTCTACGGAAGGGGGACAGAACAATATGCGTTTTATCAGGTTCCTAAGATTTTGATTGTAAGCGCTCAGTGTCAGTGCGGCTAGTTTGATACTTTTGAAAATGCCATAATCATGGAAAACGAGAGTATTTTAGTCTCAGTCTTCCCACTGGCATTCACAGTGGTGGAT
>NZ_JBQHVY010000041.1:0-3444 GCF_052064255.1 Oribacterium sp. HCP3S3_B9 | reverse complement strand
GTCGTGGGGTGATGGGTTGGCGGTGGTCGTCTAGTCCCATCGCGCCGGTGAGGATGTGGAGGGCGGAGCAGGCTGCCGGGGCGGGGGCTCGGCGGTCGTCACCCGCCCCGGGAGCGATCAGGGTGGGTGTCATGCCGCGACCTGGGTGCGTCGCGTGGAGGCGAGGTAGCGCCGCAGGCCGTCGTCGGTGGAGAGGTCGGCCATGTCGTGCCGGTGACGCTCAGACGCCGACAGGGCCTCGCCAAATGTGGACTGCCACCTTCCGATTCGTCCGCAATTGCAGCGCCACATCCAATGAGCGGGCGCGTCTCTCCGGATGCGGGTCCTGTGCCGGGGATGGAGCCATGCTGCGGCCAGCGCCCGCAGGTCGGCATCCACACGCGCCCAACCCCTCCGATAGTCGTAGTAGCGGTGGGATGTGCATCTGCGCTCGTGGCACAGCGTCCACTCCTCATACCGACGCTCGACCTCGGGGGCGCCCCACTGGTGGATGACGACCTCGCACGGCACTGCGCCGCGCCCGCCGCCCACCTCCTCCCCCCATAACTCGACGGCTCCGGTGTCACCGACGATGGTGCGCTGGATATGACCCCACGGACTGATGCTGGTCGTGACGCCGGTCACGACTCGCCCTCCGGCACGATCAGGCCCTCGTCGGGCAGTTCGGCGACGCGACTCTGGATCGCGGCACGCGTGGCCTCGTCGGCGTCCTGCCACAGGGCGCGCAGTTCGTCGCGGTCGGTGATCGCTGACACATCCACGGTCGGCGCAGGCTTTGCGAGTCGCAACGGCTCGACCAGGTACGCGGCCCGCTTCCCGCGCTTCTCTGTCAGCGCGAGGCGCAACGGCTGGGCGATGTCAGACAGGTGGCTGATCTTGATGCCGCCGACCCGCTCGCCGCCGAACTGCACGTCGGGGTCGCGGTACAGGGTGAGCGAGCGGCCCGCGTAGGCCGATGATTTCGTGCCCCACGCTGCGATGAGGACACGACGCATTGTTTTGCTTGGGCGGTAGGGCCGTCCTGGCATCTCGCGCAGGTGGATGTTCACGGGCTGCTCGCCGCCGGGCACCTGCACTCGGTCGACGGTGAACGTGCGCGGGCCGGTCAGCAGGTCCTCCGCGTTGAGCTGGTCGCTCTTCGGCGCGATCGTGTCGTCAATGTCCATCTCGTCACTCCTCTGTGATGTCGTCGTCGTATGCCCATGTGGGCGGGATGAGGGGCCTGATGTCGTGGCTGTATCCGGGCCACCTGCCGGTCTCGACACACTGGCGGTAGAGCGTGATCGCCTGCGCCATCTCACCTTCGCCGAGCGCCAGATAGGAGGGATCAACCTCCCACACGCTGACGAGGTAGGGTGCCGTCTTCTCCTGGGCGACGATGCGAAACGGCAGCAAATCGCCGGTCAACTCTCGGCGGAGGCGGCGATACCATGCGGCCTGTAGGTAGTAGCGGAATCGGTGGGCAGCGGCCAGGAAACCGCGCTCTGAGGCGTCGCGGGCGGTCTTGTAGTCAGCGGTCCACCCCGGATTCATGACATCTGCCCGGCCACGTAGCCATAGTCCGTCAATGCGGGCAAACATCGACTGCTCGCGCTCGCCTGCGAGGGTCTCGACAGCGGCGGGGTGGCGGTATACGACGCCCGCCATGTCCTCTGCGAGGCGCATCTCGGCGGGCAGCAGTGCCACCTGTCCAGATGCGTGGGCAGCGTCGCGCACCTCACGGGCAGCCTTGGTGCGCCACGACTCGGCGGCCACCTCGACCACGCGCTTGCCCTCGCCAAGAATGAGGGCATGGACGGCGCTACCGAGGTCGAGTGCCGCTGTGCGGGGTCTACCGTGCAGCTCGTGGTGCCGGAATCTCGCCGGGCCACCTTCTTCGAGGAGCGCCTTGGCGCGGCTAACGGACAGCGAGCCGTCGGGGATGGGGTCGGCGTGGTAGTCGGCGTCGGGGATGCCGTCATAGATGCCGGGTCGGGTGATGGTGGTAGGCATGTCAATGTCCCTGATCGGTGGGCAGCACTTCCGTCCCGATCCGCAGTCCGGCGCAGACCACGGGCGCGAGGATGACGACGATGGCCACGATGATGTCGAGCACGATGCGGCGGGTCATGACGCACCGCCGAGCGCGGCGAAGTCGATCCCGGCGGCACGCATCGGCTCGGTGAGCGTCGCGAAGTGGGGGGTGGAGATCATGTCGCGGACGACGACGGCCCATGCGGCGTCCCGTGCGGCGGACCATGCGGCGTCCCGTGCGGCGTACCGTGCGGCGGACCATGCGGCGGACCATGCGGCGTCCCATGCGGCGTCCCATGCGGCGTCCCGTGCGGCGGACCATGCGGCGTACCGTGCGGCGATCTGCACCTGGTCATCGGTCAGGGTGGGCAGCAGCGCCAGATAGGCGACCACCTCACGGCCACACGGCCCGAGCGCCTGCCACGCGGGCAGCTCCCGCACCACACGCCACCCAGCGCACCCGACCTTGCGCATCGCCCCGGGCACCACATCGGCCAGCGGCTCCACCTCCAGCAGACGGCTCGGCCACCCCATGCCGGAACAGTCGGCAGGCTCGGTCGATGCGGCCAAATGCCCTGCCGGGTCATACCTGGGCTCACCTGAGGGCGACGGATGCCACACCTCCACACCCTCGACCGGCCCACGCTCAGCCACCCACCGGAAGCCGAGGTCGTACCACGACGTGCCGTCGGGGCGGATAGCCTTGTAGTACGTCATCACACCCACCTCCTCGCAGCGGCGTGCCAGTTGGTCGGCAAGTCGTGGTCGTAGATGCTGTAGTCATCCCAGTTGATCTCGCTCACGATGCCGTCACCTCGATTTGGGTGCTCTTCCCGGGGCGTCGGATCGCCATCTGGATGACGCTCCGTCCAACATCGCGGGCGAACTCGTCACTGGGTCTGATGCACGAGAATCCGTTGAGCCATAGGCGCTCGGGTGAATCGTCGTCCTGGTAAAGGTAGGCGTCGCCGTAGGGCCAAGTGTTCGCCTCGGCTATCGCGGTGACGGCCGCCTCGATGCGCTTGCGGGCCTCCCGCATGTCGGTGATGGCCTGATCGAGTTCGACTAGGTGGGCTAGTAGGTCGCTCACGATTCGTCACCCGCCTCGATCCGCTTGGCGCGGTCGTGGTAGTCGGCGGGGGTGGTGGTAGAGTCTGTCATGTTGAGCTTCCTTTCGGGATTGCGTGGCCCTCGTCGTGACAGCGGCGGGGGCCGATTATTTGTGGTCAGCGGGTGGCTGACCTGCTGATGAGGCGCTCTACCTGATCGGCGGAGAAGACGACGCGCCCCTGTGGTTTGCCGGTTGGCTTGTGGCGGCGCAGCTTCCCGTCGGCGGCGAGCCGGTCGACGGTGGTGAGGCTGACGCGCAGCAGGTCGGCCACCTCGGCGCGGGTCATCCAGTCGCCGCTCACGACATCACCTCGGCAGAGA
>NZ_JBQHVY010000040.1:0-4110 GCF_052064255.1 Oribacterium sp. HCP3S3_B9 | reverse complement strand
CAAAGAGGGTACCCCGGACCTTCTTTCTTTTTAATCTCATGACAGTATACAGATCAATCTCATGACACGCAAGAAGATCAGCCCGGAGTCAATCTAGGCAGTCAACAACAAGGAACTAACATTAGTTTAAAGGGATATAAAGATATTTTTACAACTGAGGAGAATAGACAAGAAACCGGCGAACATATAGTGAATATTCCTGTGAAGCAGATCCATGAATTCAAGAATCATCCGTTTAAGGTTCAGGATGATGAGGATATGAGAAAGACAGCGGATAGTATACGAGAATATGGGGTGCTGGTTCCGGTTATTGTCCGTCCTGATGGTAACGGAGAATATGAAATGATATCAGGACATAGAAGGAGATACGCATCCATATTAGCTGGCAAAGAAGAAATACCTGCAATTGTCAGAGAGATGGATGACGATACAGCAACCATCCTTATGGTAGATTCCAACCTTCAGCGAGAGCATATTCTTCCGAGTGAACGAGCGAAAGCGTATAAGATGAAAATGGAAGCACTTAAGCATCAGGGACGAAGAACAGATCTTACCTCGTGTCAAAGTGGCACGAGGTTTCGTGCAGATGAAGAATTAGCAAAGCAGACTGGTGAGAGTGCCAGAACGGTTCAGAGATTTGTGAGGCTGAATAACCTTATACCGGAACTTCTTAATCTCGTAGATGAAAAGAAAATCGCCTTTAATCCTGCGGTAGAACTATCTTATATGAAGCCGGAGGAACAGAAAGACTTCTTTGAGGCCATGGAACTGGCACAAACAACGCCATCCCTTTCGCAGGCACAGAGGCTTAAAAAATCTAGTCAGGAAGGAACATGCACTGCTGAACTGATCGAAAGTATTATGGACGAAGAGAAGAAGAATCCACTTCATCGCGTAGTATTTGACAGCAATATACTTCAGAAGTACTTTCCACAGAAAACTTCGGCAAGGGAAATGGAAATACAGATTCTTCAGCTGCTTGAACAGTGGGCTGGGATGAAGGCGTAGCATCATGAATCCAGACTCATGATTTTCATGAGTCTGGACTTATCAATGACTTCAATGCAAGAAATGGAGAAAAAAGGAGAGGATAACTATGATCACAATGAAGATTATTGGAAGTGTATTTCATCTGACAGTACAGCTTGTGCTGTTACCGGCGCAGATCGTATTAACCATGCTTATCTGTATGATGAATTTTGCGGGTGGAGTATTTGACTTTATATTTGGCCTGATAGGCGGTTTTATCATCCTGGCAGGACTGAGCGGCCTGTTTATGTCACCGGTAGATTGGTCGCTTGTTATCGAAGCAATGGTTGCGGGAATGGTAATTGGCTCTTTCCCAAGGATGATCCGTTATTTTGGGGAGACAGTTTTGATTAGATTAAAGGGATTTCTGGCGAAAATATAAAATTGGAAATACATAGATTATGGCAGCCACGTATACCGGCTGTCGGTGGAATCTTAAAAGATGTAAGCATTGCAAAGTATGATATATTATTGGAAGAAGATAAATAATGATTCCAGGTGGTATCAAGCATTTGAGCAGGGACAGGAAAATATCAAACAGATGTGCAAAATAATACACATGTCTCTTGGTATAATGAAGGCACAAACAAAACAAGGGAGCTGCAATTCATGAAGAACTATCCGGTTGTGACCTCGGATTAGATATCACGATTCTGAAAAAACGAAAAATGGTGGTAATCAATCCGGCAATTCGACCATTTTGGTGGTTCGTGAACAGAAAAATGGATGTAAGGAGACCCGGCATGAAGACAAAGAAAATTGTTATAAAAAGTACATCTGGATTTTGCCCTGTGGAATATGCCTATAGCGATAAATTGACTATAACAGCCAATTCCATCGCGTATGAATATAAGCCTTATCTGAAGAGTGACAATTCGTTCAATGTGTACAGGAAGTGGTCATATAAAACGACGAACAGTACTTTGGGCTTGGCGTTTGAGAAGATCGCTGTGGATGTTGATGAGATATTAAGCCGCGATCAAGAAGTTATGTATTGCGACTGTGGCACTATGAATTTTATCGTTACATACGAAGATGGAAATAAGGTGGTACGTGAATTTGGCGTACCGGCTGATGAATTTGCGGAGTGTTTCAAAATCATCAGAGAAATTATTCCGGTGAGTGAAGAGGTCCCTGAGGCAATCAGAATTAGTGAAGATTGTGATGATGAGGATGAGTAAGGCACCGCATAAGGTAAAGCAGGTACTTTTAAAATGAGGAGAGTTGAAGAGTGAGTAATTACTACGTTTTTCGAATAAACTACAATGATCGATTTAAGCTGATTCGTAACGAACTGGTGAGCAAGCATCTGCTGAGACAGGGCTGGGGCACCTATGGCATGGCCATTGATTCTTCGTATGATACGTTTAAGGCAGGCTGGCAGGCTGAATGGGAAAAAGATCTCCCGGACGAAACGATGCGAGCCCGGTACAACAATCTTTCAATCATGCTGGAAATCGAACCAGGAGATTACATTGTCGTACCAAAAGTCAGCGTGGAGGAAGATTATGTATGCCGAAGTTTCGTCATCGCAAAATGTAAAAAGAAATACCGTTTTGATGTTCTTTCGGAGGCAGAGGACTTCGGCCATATTATAGAAGTCGAAGATGTATTCAGCTGCAGCTATGATAAGAATCTGCATGCGCAGAATATTAAGAGCAAGTTCATAGCGTACCAGTCTCCACTGAATCGTGTACGGAGTGAATCCTTTAAAGAATCCGTAGATGAACTCGTGCGTCTGCATGCAGAGCAGCCGGACGAATTTGAAAAGGACAGCACAGACCTGATTTCCATGATCAGCCGAGCGACTTCATCAGCGAGAAATCAATATCTCGAGCAGATTAAATCTGCGCTGCAGAAGATCGATAATCATAAATTTGAAGACATTATCGGAGAGCTGTTTATAAAGAACGGCTACACGCTGACGGACAACAACTGGTATGACGGTGAAGGCGGCGATGTGGATTTGGTCTTTGAATGCTTTAACCGGAACACCCTAATGTATAACATCTATGAAATCTGCGATGTGAAGATGCCGCATATTTATGTTCAGGCAAAAAAGAAGACGGGTAAGGATGCCTGCGATATTGTAGGTGTAGATCAGCTTGTGAAGATGGAGGCGCGCATCCCGGAGAAAAATGCCATTCTGATGGTTATCAATTTGACAGACGAATTCTCCGATGAAGCCAAAGAAAAAGCCGATGAAAACGGAATTATTCTGATTAACGGATTAACCTTCGCGTCTCTTCTTGTCAGGTATGGAATAGAGGTTGATATACGATAAAGTACCTGGCTGACAAATCGGGTGTTATTGAATTGACACATTAGGAAGGATTATATATGAGTGAATTGATTAAGGCTGATAATGAATATAAAGAATGGATTTCCAAAATATCCACTGATTTTAGAAAAAGCCAGATCAGAGCTTCTATGAAGATAAATGATGAGATGTTAAGATTTTATTGGAAACTTGGTAAGGGCATTTCATCTATGAGTGAACAGTTCGGATATGGAATGGGATTTTATAAAACGGTGAGTGATGATTTGAAATCTATTTTGCCAGATGTGAAATCATTTTCTCCAACTAATTTGAAATATATGAGATACTTTTATGAGATGTATCCTGACGCAGCGACTTGTCCTCAAGTTGAGGACAAATTGATTATAGATGCAAATCGTCCCCAAGTTGGGGATGATTTGCAAATCATTTTTAGAATTCCATGGGGACATAACAAAATAATACTTGATAAGTGCAAAGGGAATTCTGCAAAAGCATTGTTTTATACTAGAAAGACGATTGAAAACAATTGGTCAAGAGATGTTTTGCTAAACTTCTTGGGAACGGATTTGTATGAACGCCAGGGCAAAGCAATAACTAACTTTTCTAATACACTTCCGATAGAACAGAGCGATTTAGCGCAAGCAATTACGAAGGATCCATACAATTTTGATTTTTTAACTTTGCGTGAATGCAGTTTACGGAGCTCAGCGGTCGCTGTTCCGTTTTTGAACGGCCGCTTTCCGACGCAAAACGGCCGCTCTTTTTTTAATCAAGTGACATGAATTATCTGGTGTTGATCT
>NZ_JBQHVY010000039.1:0-4230 GCF_052064255.1 Oribacterium sp. HCP3S3_B9 | reverse complement strand
TCAAAAAAGCTGACTATCACGAATTCAAGTATCAAAAATGCAAATATCGTCGGATCTGAAGACAGGGCGGGAGGCCTGGTAGGTTATAGCGACAGTGATGTTACTATTTCAAAAACAGATATTAAAGGAAAGCTGACAGTACAGGGCAAAAATCAAGTTGGCGGATTTGTCGGTCAGCTGGCTGGCAATGCTACCATCCAAAAATCACACATTTTAAACGCAACAATTATTTCCAACGAAGCAGATGCTGGTGGTTTAATCGGATATGTGCAGAATAGTACCCTTACCATTCAAAAGGTGTCTGTAGAAGGTCTGAATGCGGAAGTTATTGCTGCAAAAAATGCCGGAGGTTTAATTGGATGTCTACAGTCCTGTGGTAACTTGAAACTTGAAGACGTTAACGTTACGGCTTTTGTGACATCAGATAGTACTGATAATCAGGGAGGTGCTGGAGGATTCTTTGGATATATTACAGGTCTGGGAGCAAAACCTGTCATCAAGGATTGCCATTATTATGGATCGGATATAAAAGAACAGAAAAACAGTCTTACACAGGAGCCGTACACTGCAAATATTAATGCAAAGAAATCAGCAGGTGGTATTATCGGTTATGCTGCTTGTGATGTCGAGTTGGCAGGTTTGACTCAGGGAAATTCTATAATCGCTTCAAGTGAAGGTTATGCCGGTGGCTTAGTTGGCTCTTCTGGATCTGTTACGATTAAAGTAAATGACACAGAGAATCAATCCAATGAAGTAAATGATAGTGTAAATCTTTCTAAAATAAGCGTTGCAGGGTATGAAGCGGCAGGAGGGATTATAGGTAATGTAGGAAGAGAAGCAGTAATCAAGAATGTAAGTTTAAAGCAGGGACAGATCACTTCAAGTGTAAGTTATGCTGGTGGTTTGATAGGTAACGTAGAACAAAATGGTCCAATTACCATAAACCAGATAACGCTTGATCATTGTGAGATAACTGGTTCTCAGGCTACGGGAGGTTTTATAGGAAGAGTTTCGAACGCAACTGTTACGATAGAAAACTCGAACATTAAGAATTCTAGTACGATTAAGTCAAAGCAAAACGTTGCGGGAGGTTTAATAGGATATACAAATCAGATTACAAATATCACAGATACAAGTATTAAGGAGTCTAATATTACTGGTTATGGGTGGACAGGAGGCTTTATTGGTCAATATGATCAGAAAGATTTAAATAGAACAGTTACTGTACGGGATTCAAATGTACGAGAAAGTATGATTACTTCGACGAATGATAAAGTTGGTGGATTTATAGGCCGTGCCGATGGATCAATCAAAGTTGATAGAGGCGTCGTGGAAAATGCACAAATAACTGGAACTGAGAATTCTGCAGGTGGTCTGGCTGGTATTACTGCCGGAAATACAGATCTGCAAAATGTAAAGGTTATTGGTAAGAATACAATAATCGATGGACGTAATGAGTCCGGAGGCTTGATTGGCGTATGTGGAACTTTCGGCAATGTTGATATTTCAATTAAAAATGCAGCAGTTTCTGCACCTATTCAATCGCGAGGAATGCATGCTGGCGGATTCATTGGTGCCATGCAAGCTACGGGATATAGTTATACAAAGCCAGTAACGATATCGAATTCGTATTATGCAGGCCGAACACAGAATGGCTCATATGTTTTGAAAAAAGCATTTAATGCCTCAAAGCCAAACCAAATGAGTGATTTTGCGAATATAATGGGGGCTATATCGGCTGGAGGTTTTGTGGGATCCTCCATAGATGTAAACATAAACTTTACGCACTGCTTCAATACAGGTTCTGTATTGGCTGGCCAGAATGCTGGAGGGATTATTGGCTATGCAAGAAACAATGGCACTCAAATAACGGTGAATAATTGCTATTCTATGGGGCATGTTGCTGGAACAATCTCTGGTGGATATATCGGCGAAATTGATGCATCTAATAAGGTGACATTTAATTCGGCTTATTATTTGAATTGCTTTAATGACCAAAATACAAATCTTATCGGAAAAGAACCATCGAACCCCAAGACTGCTAATATCATTAACACTCCGGAAAAGATTCTTGGCAGTGCGGATTCATCTGATCTGACAACTGCAGATCATACGCATAATTATGATGAAACGCTGAATGGTCATGCGTATCCGTATAAGAACTGGACGACGGATTGGGAGGTTGAAGGAAATCCGATTACGTACTATGGTGACTGGCCATCTGTAAGTCTGGATGGAAAATTTATGTATTTTAAGCTGACCAAGCGTGACAATGATTACAGTGCGGAGGCAGAATTCACTTGTTATGATGGGTACACATTTATCGGGCAGATGTCAAGAAGCAATGTAAAAATTGAATCAAAGGGATTTGGACTTATCACAACCTTGATGGATCGTAATGATGTAAACAATGTATTTAGTATTTCTACTGATGGTGAACATTATGATCCTTTCACTGCGGAAGGAAATAATGATGATCCGATGGAGGGAGCAATATTACACTATTGGGGAAGAGATTATTATGTCTATCGCTTTACAAATTTGAAACTCGACAAATTGGAAAATGGGAAATCCGTTTACATAAAAAACAGCTTAGGAAATATCTATAGAATAACTAGTGCTGATGAAAAGGCTAAATTTGAAAAAGTATCCTAAACGGTATTATTCTTTGGCAAATAAGATGAACAAGACAGGTATTTTTTAAAGCAAATAGATGGGAAGAGAAAACTAAATATCAAGAAATAGTGCTAGTAGTGCATTAACAATTTGATTGGAGATTTTTATGGACACAACAAATTTCCCTTTATTTTCCCAGGTGAAGGCGGATCACGATGTGACGACCTACATCGGGGAGCAGAACAAGTCGATGAAGGCGCTACATTTCACTGAGCACAGCTTCGCGCATGTGGGCGTGGTGTGTGAGCGGACGGCGTATATTCTGGAGAAGCTGGGCTTCGATGAGCACACGGTGGATCTGGCGCTGACCGCGGCGTGGATGCATGATCTCGGAAATATCGTCAACCGTGTGGATCACTCGCAGTCCGGTGCGCTGATGGCGTTTAGCATCCTGAACCGCATGAACGTAGCGGCCGAAGACATTGCCCCGATCATCTGTGCGATCGGCAACCACGATGAGGGCAACGGACAGCCCGTGAGCGCCATCGCGGCGGCGCTGATTCTCGCGGATAAGTCGGATGTGCGGCGGAGTCGTGTGCAGGAGCCGGACGAGCATAAGTTCGACATCCATGACCGGGTGAACTACTCGGTGACGGATTCGAAGCTGAAGATCAACAAGGAGCAGAGTGCGATCAAGCTGAAGCTGAGCATCGACACGCACTATGGCGAGATCGGCGAGTACTTCGAGATTTTCATGGAGCGGATGCTGCTGTGCAAGAAGGCGGCGAATTTCCTCGGGATGGATTTCCATCTCATCATTAACGAGCAGACGCTGCTGTGAGATATGGCCTGCGTCGGGAGGAGTAGAAAATGGCAAAGTATGTTTATCCGGCAATTTTCACCAAAGAGGAGGATGGTTTATATTCTGTAGAATTTCCTGATATCAAAGGCTGCGTGACTTGTGGCGACAATTTAGCAGATGCCATCTATATGGCGCAGGATGTACTGGCATTCACGCTTTATGATTACGAGCGTGACAACAAAGAAGTGCCACAAGCCTCTGACATAGAAGATCTGAAAGTTCCGAAGGGATCATTTGCAAATGATATTCTGGGCGATACACTGCTTTATCAAAGAAGAAATAGTAATAAAGCTGTGAAAAAGACATTATCGATTCCTGAGTGGTTAAATGAACTGGCGATGAATGCAGAGGTGAATTTTTCTCAGGTCCTCCAGGATGCATTAAAAGTAAAATTAAATATCGAATAATACAGGTGGATTTTATGGAAAACAGATTAAAACTTCCGGTGGGGATCGAAAATTTTGAAGAGATTCGAAGAAACCAGTATTACTATATCGATAAAACAAAACTGATTGAGCAGCTGTTTGACAGTCTCGGAAAGGTAAGTCTGTTCACGCGTCCGCGTCGCTTTGGTAAGACCCTGAATATGAGTATGCTGAAGAGTTTTTTCGAGATCGGTACGGATTCGTCACTGTTTGATGGTAAGCGCTCAGTGTCAGTGCGGCTAGTTTGATACTTTTGAAAATGCCATAATCATGGAAAACGAGAGTATTTTAGTCTCAGTCTTCCCACTGGCATTCACAGTGGTGGAT
>NZ_JBQHVY010000038.1:0-4365 GCF_052064255.1 Oribacterium sp. HCP3S3_B9 | reverse complement strand
CATTCACCGTCATGTGACCAGCAGCCGCAGCAGCGGCCTTGTCGGCCGGCGCTGAGCTGGCACGCTCCGCCGGGTCGAACGTGTCGGCGGGCGCGTCGCCTGCTGCGGTGGTCTGCGGCTTGTTTTGCGTCTGGTCATCCGCGATGCGGGTTGTTTTGGGTCGAGTAGCCATGATCCAGTTCCTCTCAGGCCTTCTGGACGCCACGCAGGCGAGCCGCGGCGCGGCCACCCTGCACGACAAGGCCGGGGTAGTAGTCGATGCGTGCACGGTAGGCAGGCTTCTCTTGCAACTCGCCGACCGTGTAGCAGTCGAGCGGGCCGTTCTGGATGCCCATCACACCAACCGAGCCGGTGTTCCAGGCGAACTTGATCGCGTACAGGTCGCCGCCGCCGACAGGCAGAATCTTGCGCCCCGACCAGTGGTTGCCGGGGTCGATGAACGGCACGCCGTTCCAGGTCCATTCACGCTTGCCGGTCATCTCCGAGACGACGTACTCGGAGCCGCCGAGCTTGCGCGCAAGCGACTTGTACTTGCCGAGCAGATCACTCGACGTGTACACCACATCGGGGCCGCCGTCGACAGCCGCGAACAGGCTGTCGAGGTCGTCCAGAGCGGCGTCGCTAGTGAGGGCCGTAGTTGAGTCGATGACCTGCGACCCGACGAGCCGCTTCTTGAGACCATCGAACGACTTCGGATCAACCGCAGTGTCGCCGTTGAACATGGCGTCCACGTAGGTGGCCTGCGCCGACTCCAGCTTCATCCTGATCTGGTCAGCCAACAGCACGCCGCGAGCCGAACGCATAGTGCGCTCGATGTAGCGGTCAACATCGGCGTCGCCACCCAGAATCACCAGATTCTCAGTGGCCTGATTGATGACACCGGTCGACTCGACGTACGCCTCATTGACGGTGCGGAACGCGGTGCCGGGAAGCACCTTGTCCTTGTCGTATGCGTAGGCGTTGCCCTCGATGTCCTCGAACGGCATCCTGTCCCACACCCACGACACTTGCGACGCGGTTTCGATGGCACCCCGGCGAACGGGGTCGGCCACCAACGTGGCGGCCTGTGCGAAAGTAACAGCCATAGCTGTTCACTCCTTTTCTGGTTTCGCTCGCCGGGGGTGGCGAGACGGCTTATTTCTTCCCCAGCGCCGCTTCGATGCCAGCAACCAGACGGTCGCGGCCCGGCAGCGGCTCAGGTTTGGGGGGCGCACCCTTGGAGCCTTGCGAGGCATCCGGTTTGGGGCGCGGGAAAACGGTGGCGTCGTCAGGCTCTTCACCCTTCTCGGCACCCTTCTGGGGTGCGAGGCGGGCAGCGAGCTTGGCTCGGGCCTGCGAATCAGTGACGGCCGCCAGCGCAGCACAATCGTCCTCATCAGTGATGCCGTGACGACGCGCCAACTCCGACACGTCGAGGCGGGTCGTCAAGTCGGCCACCTTCTCCGACAGGTCGGCATCCTTGCTGGCCTTCTGGTCGACTCCGAGCGCGGCCGCCAGCTTGTTGAAACGATCCTCCAGCGCCTTGCGCTTGTCGCGCTCCTTGGCCAGATCGGCGAGCACAGCGTTTTTCGAGTCGTCGTTTTTGAAATCGCCGCCAGAGTCTGGGGGGTGCGGCTGGTTGGTCGCTTCGACCTGCTCATCAGGCACGGCATTGCTTGCGGGGTTGGACATCTCGTCTCCCTCATGTTTTGTCCGGCGCATCTCGCCCCGGGTGGTCATGTGTAAATCTGGCCGCTTGTCGCAAACCAACGCTGATATGCCTTCTCCGCGGCGGCGATCTCGGAGGAATCGCCGCTCTTGCGAGCCGCATTCAGCCTCACCTTGGCGTCGTGCATGCGACGCTCCGCCGCAGTCATCGTGTACCTGTCGCCAGCCCTGACTCCGGCCGCATTTGCCTGCTCGACCGCATTCCGTGCTGCGACCCTCTTGCCGCCGCGACCGAATTGTCCGTACCCGGCAGCGCCGCCTCTCCCGAGCGGCACATTGGGGAGGATGTATCCGTGCTCCACCAGGAGGCGCACCGCCTCCTCCCGCGATTCCGCGATGCGGAAAATGCCGTCTGGGGTAAGCCTCTTCCCCGATCTACCCAAGGCGTTCCTCGCGGTTCCGTGCTTCGACATCCCCTCAGTAGTCAGCAGGTATGATTCGCGACTCTTCGAGCTTCTGCGATAAGCGTTGATCACCTGATTGACGTCCGCACCCTCATCTATCGCCCTGCGCTGCGCCTCAGTCAGGTCGTGAATCTGGCTAGGTGCGATCGATGACGAATAATCGGGCGGCGGCGCACTCAGCGCCGGACGATGCACACAGTCGCACAGTGGATGCCGCCGGAAACCCTCATTCCATCGGAACCACTTCCCAGCCAGCACTGCACACCTCTGGCAACACGGGGGCCGCACCAGACGCACCCACCCAGCTCGCGGCGTTGCCGCAATCGTCGCCTGCGTCGCAGCCCGACCAGCGTCAGCCACCATGGTCTTCGCGAGGCCCGCCATCCACTGACCACCAGCCGCCATACGCTCAGCCATCGGCCCCGATGCCGAACGCGCACGCACCACACCCGAGTACAGCAGCCCATCCAGCGAGCGGCCATCGGAGGCGAGACCGGCGAAGCTGCGCGGGTTGATCAGCGAGTCCACGCCCAGAGCGTCAGCCGCGAACTGGCCAGCACGCTCAGCAGCCCTCACCTGACCGGCAGCAACCGTCACTGACAGTCGCCGCGACACATCCGGCCAATCCTCAGGACGCCGCATGCCGTTACGCCAAATCCGCGACACCAGCACCTCGACGCCGCGCCCGGTCGCGATCTGCGCCAGATGGAAACTGTCAGCCGGTCCCACGTATCAGCTCCGATGCGAGCTGCATTTCAGGGTCGAGGTTCGCCTCGTTACGGAAATATCCCTCTTCGCGACGCTTTCGGGCGGGCGACCACCCCAACTCATCCCAAGCGCCTTCTCGGGACACGATGCCGGACTGCTTGGCCTTCACGACCGCGTCCATGCGCTGCGCCACCGTCGGGGTCGCCGGATTGTGCCAATCCACCCGCACCCTGTTGCCGGGGAGTTGCGTCTTAGTCGCGATCTGATAGGCGAGCGCAGCGGCCCATCCGACAGTCATACCCACCTCGGAGTTCTCCGCCTCACAGGTACGCACAAGCCGTTTCTCTTCGCCCACGATCGCGCCCTCAGCCGGAGGATTCGCTGTCGAGAGCCCGAAATACGAGATCGGGAAGCCCGTCGCCGCCGACATCTCGATCGCATACGCCTCCTGGGCGGCGCGGAAGTTCTTCAAATCGGAGGCGGTGAGTTGTCCGACCTTCGCCTGCGGGTTTGTGATTGTGTGAATCGCGTTGTAGTAGGCGGCCCATACCGGCAACGGCTCACCAGTCTTCGGGTCAACAAAATCGCCCTTCACGACCCCAGTCATGAAGATGCGGGGGATGCCATGCGACTCGACCGCGAACTGCAGGTTCGTCAGATTCCGGCACGAGCTGTCGATGATCGACCGCAGGCCCCTGGTCAGCGCCGTCCTCCCAACCCATGACCCTGAAACCCTCTTGTTGAGGTGCATGAACACTGGGACGACACCCATCCGGTGCTGGTCGCGGTCGACCTCGACCCACTTGCCGGTACGCGGCGACCACTCAACCCACACCGTTTCATCAGGCAGATACAGCGTCGCGAAACAAGGGGTGCGTCGAGTCACGGCATCCACGCCGTAGAACCGTGCAGCCGCCGTCACCATCTCGTGACGCTCATCAACAAGGCCAGCCATCTCACGCGGAGATTCGGCACGGATCAACGGCAGATCCGGATTCTTGTTATTGCCGCCCACCGTCAGGAACGCCCGACCAAACAGTCTGCGATCCCGATTGAACATCGCGAGCTGCACGTCGCCGTTCGACGCATCCCAGATAGCGCGCAACCGGTCATCGGCCTTCTCTTCGCCGGGGAGCACGAGGGCGCGCATCTGCTGGCGATCAACCACAGAGTCCACCACCACAGCCGCCCCCGACGTGATCACGTCATACTCGCGGCGATACTCAGGCGGCAACGCCAACCCGATATGCGTGAAGGCATGCTCCGTGTCGTAGTAGGACAGCAGCATGTCGTCAGAATCACGATGGGAACGTAGGTCGAGGTACAGCCGGTCAAGAGTTTGCAGCTCGTCAACACTCAGCACACGCAGCCACCCCTTTCGCGACTCATAGGAAGAAAATCGTTTCCTTGGCTTCGGTCGACCAACCGGCCGCCGCCATATCCGCGGCAGCCTCGTGCGCCAGCACGTCAGCCATCACCACATCGATCTTCAAATGCTCAGCCGGTTTGCCGAGAATGAACTTGTCGCCCGGTTTCGCGACCATCC
>NZ_JBQHVY010000037.1:0-4416 GCF_052064255.1 Oribacterium sp. HCP3S3_B9 | reverse complement strand
CCGTTCTGTATTTCTTCGACAGCTATACATTACGAGAGTCCGATGACCTTTTCAATTGTTATTATGGTAGGCAGAGGCTATTTCCTACCCACACATGTGCACGAAGCCTCAAAAAATCTGATCATAAAATTTGAAAAAACGAGGGGCAGTGTCCGGTGTGGACGCTGCCCCCTTTTCGCGCGAATCTTAAGAAAATCGTAATGGGGTCTGACCCCATTAAATTTTTCTCAACAGAATCTAAACTGGAGTTTATAGGGTCAGACCCCATAAACTTCCAGGAAGGATTTCAGGTACGTGACGGCCTTCGCCTCGTCGTCGAAGAGCGTATCCGAATACTGTGCATACCGGAGCTTATCGCGGTACTCGGCACGGAGCGCCGGCGTATAGATCTCACTGCACTCCGGGAGGAAGCAGCCGCTCACGCGCTGGTAGCAGTTCCGCGCACAGGCCTTCTTCCGCGCACTGCGGTCCACGAACTCGGCGAGCGACTGGTGGATCACCTGGTCCTCCGCCGGAAGATAGTAGTAGTGCTCGAAATCCGCGAAGAAGAGCTTTCGCTCCCCCTCGAAAAGCTGCACATAGAGCTCAACCGCGCTGTCCTCGGCGTGCAGCGCCCAGAAATCCCCCCTGAGATCCATCGGCTTCGGCAGTGTAAGCGCTGGCCAATGCTGGCGGCGGTCATCCGTCGCTTCGCGGGTGGCGTTTTCGTCGGCATCTGGCCAATACAGGTGGCGATCATCCGTCGCTTCGCGGGCGTCGCTTCCGCCGGCATCTGTGTCATGCTGGCGGCGATCATCTGTCGCTTCGCGGGTGCCGTTTTCTACCGAAGCGTGCGCTGATGGAGGCATTGGCGAAAGAAACGTGAAGGAGAGGTGGACGAGCGGCGTGCTACCGTCCTGCAGGCGCTCATGCGCGCGGAGGCGGAAATCGCTGTGGGGCAGGCTGCGATAGCGAAGCAGCGGCAGCAGGTTCGGGAGGTTCGCGATGTCCTCGGCGTTGTGGAGAAGGAGCGTGTCGAGCAGCGCCGGTGCCTTCGTTTTCTGCCACTCGAAGTAAACCTCGATGAGCTCGCCGCCGGTGAAGCGATCCTCGCGGTCAATGCCGAGAAAACGCTCACAGCTTTTCAGCTTGAGATCCGGAAGGTCGAGCAGGTGCTTGAGCGGCCGGAATTTCTTGAACAGGTCGAAGCTCTCGACGGTGTCGAAGCTGTACGGCAGCCCATACTGCTCGAGCATGTGGCGGAGAAACGGGATGTCGAAGCCGTCGCCATTATAGGAAATCAGGATCTTTTTCGTGCGGAGTAGCTCGAAAAACGCCTGCAGCACCGCCGGCTCGTCCGCGACATCCTCGCAGAAGTACTGGAGAAGCGTCCAGTGACCGGCGGCTTTCGGCTCGCTACGGTCAGGCGAAGCGGTGATGTGGCTGGTCGGAGTGCTGGCGGCACTGAGTGCCGATGGAACGGAGATCTCAGCTTCGTCGGAAGAGACGGCGATGTTACTATCCTTTGCGATGGACGCATCCGCAGTGTACGTCAATATGCCGATCAGGTAGAGGCCGGCGCTGCGGGCGGAGAGACCGGTGGTCTCAATGTCAAAAAAGAGGACGTCCTCCGGGGCGCCGATCGTGTATATATCAGATGGAACAGGCTGTGTCAGAACTTTCTCGATGCAGATCATGTGGACCTTTCCCTTCATACTTGGTAAACTAAAGAACGATTCAGGTGCCGGAAATGCCGGCAGGCAGAGCCGCGGTACAGCGGTGGAATGTCTGCGGTTAGCGAGAACTAACATACGCCACTACTGTAGCATCTCAGCAGACATGCTACAAGTGTAGCGACTTGAATTTTCAAAATCAATGGTTTTTATTGACGAACACATGTTTTTGATATAACATAGAAGGAGCAAATCCGGGAAAAGGGAAATTCTGCGCAGCGGGAGGCCAAGGGGTCAGACCCACGCGTGAATTCAGTGCCCTCCTTATGCCTTTCAGAAGGGGGTCTGACCCCGGATCAGTAAGGGGTGGCCAGGGGCTGACCCCCGATGTTGAGGAGAATACAACATGATTCACTTTATACATGGAACGCTTAGCGATGTGGCCGAGGGGCTGGTGGTCATCGAGGCGGCCGGTGTCGGCTATGGCATCCACGTGCCGGCGTCAGTGATCGGCGCGCTGCCGCCGATCGGCGAGGACATCAAAATCTATACATACTTTTCGCTGACGCAGAACGGCGTGGATCTCTATGGCTTCCTGAGCCCGGAGGACCGTGCGATGTTCACGATGCTGCTGACGGTCAGCGGCATCGGCCCGAAGGGTGCGCTCGGCATCCTCAGTGCGCTGACACCGGATGATCTCCGAATGGCGATCGTGACCGGCGACAGTAAGGCGATTTCACGTGCACCGGGCGTCGGGAACAAGACCGCACAGCGCGTGGTGCTCGAGCTCAAGGATAAGCTTGATGCGACCGAGGTCTTCAGCTCGGCGCTGGATCACGGTCATGGTGCTGGGGCAGTGGTGGATGCCGGTGCAGCCGCCGGTGTGTATGGTGCGCAGAAGGAAGCCGTGGAAGCCCTCGTGGCCCTCGGCTACTCGAACGTCGAGGCGAGCCGTGCCGTGAAGAAGGTCGAGCTCAGCGAAGGCATGACCGTGGATCAGATCCTGAAGGCGAGCCTGAAGAACCTGAATTTTTTATGAGGTATGAATTTTGGAACGTAGAGTAATCAATACAGATGAGACGGTAGAGGATCGGCAGCTGGAGCCGAAGATTCGTCCGCAGACGCTCGATGACTATATCGGCCAGAGTAAGCTGAAGGAGATGCTGAAGATCTATATTCAGGCGGCGAAGAACCGCGGAGAGTCCCTGGATCACTGCCTGTTTTACGGCCCACCGGGACTCGGCAAGACGACCATCAGTAACATCATCGCGAATGAGCTCGGGGTGAATATCAAGGTGACCTCGGGGCCGGCGATCGAGAAGCCGGGCGAGATCGCCGCGATTCTGAACGGACTTTCTGAGGGCGATGTGCTCTTCGTCGACGAGATCCACCGCCTGAACCGTCAGGTCGAGGAGGTGCTGTACCCGGCGATGGAGGATTTCGCCATCGATATCATGCTCGGAAAGGACTCCACCGCGCGCTCGATCCGCCTGGATCTCCCGCACTTCACGCTGATCGGTGCGACGACTCGTGCAGGCTTGCTGTCCGCACCGCTCCGTGACCGTTTCGGCATCATCACGAAGCTCGAGTTCTATACCACTGAAGAGCTGATGCAGATCGTACGACGTTCCGCGAAGGTGCTGAATGTAGACATTGACGACGCCGGCGCTGAGCGCATCGCACTGCGCTCCCGCGGCACGCCGAGACTCGCGAACCGCCTGCTGAAGCGCGTACGTGACTTCGCAGATGTCCGTTTCGACGGGCGCATCACTCAGGAGGTCGCCGACATGGCGCTTGACATCCTCGACGTCGATAAGCTCGGCCTCGACCAGAACGACCGGAACTACCTCATGACCATCATCGATAAGTTCTCCGGCGGACCGGTCGGTGTCGAAACCCTGGCCGCCGCCCTCGGCGAGGACAGCGGCACCATCGAGGACGTCTACGAGCCGTACCTCCTCATGAATGGACTCATCAATCGCACCCCGCGCGGACGTGTCGCCACCGCAAACGCCTACCGGCACTTCGGACTGCCGTACCAGGCGACGATGGAGCTGTGAGATTTAAGTGCCATGAATGCTTCTTGTGGCATTGATGGCATAAATGATACAAGAAATGACAGAATAAATGACAGAAGAAATGACACAATAAATGGTAACAAATCAGCCGATGCTATGTTGCCTCTGCTGATACACTGGGCGTCGATTTGGTTGCTTCCAGATGACTCGCCTATCCGACATTCCGGTATGTTCTGCACTAGCTGGAAAGGCAGCAACCGCAAGCAATGTTACGATTGAGGACGAAAATGTTGCGATTGAGAACGAAAATGTTGCGATTGAGGTTGTGATGAATCAACTGAACGCAAGCCAAGGTACGAATGCTGCTGCGGCGACGGCGAGCTGAGCAGTGAACGGCAGCTTCAGTAAGTGAAGGATTTAGGGCTTGAAATTATAGGAAGGAGGACGGCATGAACTTAAAGGAGCAACAGTATGTGTGCACGCTGGCGCGGTGCCGAAACCTTTCCAGGGCGGCGGAGGCGCTGTTTATCTCGCCGTCTGCGCTGAGTGTGTATATCAGTAATCTTGAGAAGAACCTCGGCGTACCGCTGTTTAAGCGTGTGGGGAAGGAAAAATCCTTCGTTCTGACGTCGATCGGAGACCAGCTATGAAAAGTCAAGCATAGATTAGCAGAAAATTATCTTTTTTATCAGTGGCTATAAAAGGGTAACTCTAACAGAGCTCCCCAAAGGGTGCTTTTCAAAATC
>NZ_JBQHVY010000036.1:0-4965 GCF_052064255.1 Oribacterium sp. HCP3S3_B9 | reverse complement strand
AAAGAGGGTACCCCGGACCTTCTTTCTTTTTAATCTCATGACAGTATACAGATCAATCTCATGACACGCAAGAAGATCAGCCCGGAGTCAATCTAGGCAGTCAACAACAATTGGACATGGCGCATATAAACTGTTTAGAGTGATTGACAAACACTATAATACTTAACTCCTATAACAACAAAAAGCCGGGACGCAGACAGTCGGTAAAGACTATCTGCGCCCCGGTTTTCTTATGGGTGCTGTTTTGAAATGTTACGCAATAGAACGCCATTTTAAGGGGAAAAGGTATCAAGTATCGCCTAAGTGGTTTTCACGCTCGGAAAACCATATAAATCCAGGCTGTTTTTGCCCTTACTGCGTAACAAGAGTACGCTTTTTTCTCATGCGCTCGGCTGCCTGTCTACGGGTAATGCGTTTCCGGCAGTCCGGGCAGTATTTGACGCTGTTCGACTTTGAAGCAAAGAACGCGCCGCACTCGGTACAACGCTTTTTATCCTCGGTCTTGAAAAGCTCCGCGTAGAGCAGCTTATCAATGGGAAGTACAGCAGTCAGAAACCATTTGCAAAGAAGCGAATAGGAAATAAGCTGCGGGCAGACACATTCCTCTCCGTCGTCAAGCAAAATGCAGTTTCCGCTATCGCAGTTGCAGCATTCCCGTTTTACAAGGCTGTTGACTTTCCGGCTTTGGGGCGGCGAAAGCCGCTTTAGCCCGGTCATACTTCATCAGCGGCGAAAATAGCAAGCTCCGCATACTCGTTTTCCGTCAGCCCGTCCACTTTGGAAAGGGTGCGCTTTGCCAATTCCCGCATATCTCCGTCCATATACGGCATGGCGGCGTTGATGTTTTCCATAACCTCACGCTTGCCGCCCTCGCTGTAAACGCTCATAAGGTTTGTTTCCTCAACGGTAAATCTATTCATGCTCATACCTCCATTTCATGATTTTTCGATTTTGCCGCCGCCTTTTTCGGGGTGGTCTTTGCTTTGTCTGCTTCAAGCTGCGCCCGAAGAGAGGGGCGGGGCTTCTTTATGCTCCTGTCCCTGTTCTCGTCTTTGCTTATCAGCGCATACACGCCATGCTTGCCCTCCATAGCGGAGAACGAAAGGCTCTTATACGGCAGCATGGAAAACAGGCGATCCATGTCCTTATCCGTTGCAAGCCGGAGAAAATACGGGGAAAGCTCTGCGGAAAAATGGCTTTTGTCCGGGCTGTTCGGCTTATCGAATTTCTTCATTTCCTCCACCACGCGGTGGGCTTCCGTTTCAATCCGGCAGTCATGCAACGCGGCGATATGCTCCTTGAAGTCCCCCGGCCTGTGCTGCTTGCGGCTGTGCTGCTGCTCCCGCAACAAGGCTTTCAGTGCTTCCAGGTCGTTGGGCTGTGCTTCAAAGCGTTCAAACTTCCCAAGCTGCGGGTCTGGGTTCCCGTCAAAATACTGTCCGGCGGGCTGTGAGCGTTCCCCATGCTCATAAATCAAAGTATAGTTGTCGGCGAGTATGGATTTTTCGGCTACATCCCGGAAATGCTGCGGGTAGTCAAGTTCATAGAGGTTGCCTTTGAGCTTTCCGCGCTCTGTGCCTGTCAGTTCCACCGCATAGGCAAGGATTTTGTCACGGGTCTGTTCGCCGTAGAATCTCCATGTATTGTGCTGCCTTGTGTCCTTTAGGAAAACGTCGCGTTCCCGGACGCAGCAAGTCCCGGACGGGCGGGAGAACCACAAGAGCCGTTTATCCTCGGCGACGGGTCTTGCCGCCGCTTCCAGTAAAATCCGTTTATCTATATCAAAGTCGCTCTGATAAAAAGCGGTGTTTTGCTTCATAATCGCTTCAAGGGAAGCGATAACGTCCACATCTTCAAATTTTTTCAATTTCTCCAATCGTTCAGCTCCTTTCCAAGTCCTGTGACTTCTGCTTTGCGGGTTTCTTCTGTGCCTTTTCCTTATCTGCCAGAAGCTGCGCCCGGATAGAGGGCTTCTTTTCCGGCTTTGCCTTGCCACGCTCCTTATCGGCTTTGACCGCGTTAGCCAGGTCAACAAGGGAAATAGTTTCTCCTGCTTTAACCTTTGCTTCCAGTTCGTCAACCGTCGGGGTGTTATTTATCTGTCCGTCAATCATGTTGTAATTCTGTTCTGTGGTCTGCTCGGCTGTTTTTAAGTAGTTTTCCGGCGGCTCTGCGGCAATGGCAAACGCCCGCGTTCCATTCCCCATGATGAAATATTTTCCGTCATCGGATTGATGATGAAAGCCATATCCGGCGGCTTCCATTTGTTCGTGGCTCATATCGGTTACATAGAAAGTACCTCGCGGCGTTTTGATTGTTTCGCCTGTTTCCAACTCGTCGGGGGTAAGCTGTTTTTGCTCCTGTAAAAACTCCGGCACATTCTTATAGCCGAAGCTGTCTACATAGTGGGCGGTGTCCTGTCCGTTCTGATGAAGCACTACCACGTCGGAAACGGAAAGGCTGTGTCCCTTAAAGTCTTTGGGGTGGTCGATATTGAATTTCTCCCAAATGCTTTCAAGGGTCATATCCGGCGTGAGGGGTGCGGTGTAGATAAGGTCATAGTTCGCCGCTTCCACACTAAGCCCCGCCGCCTGCAGGCGGTCGTAAGGCTCAAAGCGGAAGTCCCGCGTTTCGTCCCCACGCTTTTGTATATCTTTATTTAATTGCGTTGGATTTTCCAACGTAGGTTTTTTCTGCGTAGGTTTTTCCAACGTTGGATTATCCAATGTTGGATTTTCCAATGTAGGTAAATCCGATACAGGCGGGGTCTGCGGCTGCTCAAAAATCACATAATCTGCGCCGCGCAAGCGTCCTTTCTCGTCGCGTTCCCTTGAACGCACGATATACCCGGCGCGTTCCAGTTCCTTAACGGCTTCCCGGATAGCGTCGATTTTCTCCCGGTTGATAAAGGACAGCCCCGCAAGGGTGTAGTCCCAATCCTCTGGCAAGGACAGCATTTGCGATAACAGCCCTTTTGCCTTTAGGGATAGCTCCTTATTGCGTAAGTGGTGGTTGCTCATAACCGTATAGCCCTTGTTGCGCTCCACTCTGAAAACTGCCATAGCTTCATCACTCCTTTGCTGCATACCTGTTACGCAATAGAAACGCGATTTTGAGGGTTTAGGTATCAATCCCTTATCCGCTGAAAACCGCGTCCGCAAAGCCGCGTAAATCAAGGGCTTTTTCATGCCTACTGCGTAACAAAGGGCATGAAAAAAGCGGCGTTCCTGTTCTTCCTTGTGGGAAGTGAGAAACGCCGCCTGTGCGGTGCGTTATTCTGCTTCTTCGGCTATGAGGTCTTGTATGACTTCGCCAAAGTCTGCCGTAAAGGAAAAAATGAAGTATTCCAAAACGGCGGGGTCTGCGTCCATAGGCTCGGCTTCCTCGGAAAAGGGCAAGCCCATAAGCCCATAGAGCATTTTTATGATTTTGAACAGCTTCCCCCGGTCGGCGGGGGTGTTCATGGTAACAAGTACGTCGGTCAAGCGGTTTACGGTTTCCATGTCGCCGCCTGTCGTTACCCATACCATTTCTGCGAATGGCTGCGTGATTGCTCCGGTTACAAGGTTTACCTTATCCTTGCTGATTTCGCCGGACGGGAGTATAATACCCTTGTCTAAAAGTACGTTTTTCATGTCGTCCTCCTATAATTTGTGGTGCCAAAATGGTGCCCGGTCTTACAAAATCATCTTATACGGAGATATGGCAAGATAAATGACGATATGCAGAAAACCTTGATTTTAAGCCATTTTCGCGAGGTTTTATAAACACTTGCGCGGGCTTATAAGAAGATTTCCGTCTATCAAATCAATAAAAGATATGGGAAAGACTGGAATATTAGAGAACAGGGAGGAGGTAACGGAAATTGGTTGTTGACCAGAAAAAGTGATGTGCTTGTAGATGGAAAAAGTTATCGTACTTTTGTACTTGAACACTACGGTAAATCCAAGCTGACAGCGAAGCTTGTTGATAAATTTCGTGAAGATGTAGCAAATGGTAAAATAAAACTGTAAATGCCTATGCCGTTATGCTATGAGCATAGTACATAGCATAACGGCTTCTCTTTCGTTGAGCTAGCAAGGAGGGTGAATATGTCTTTATCCATACAAGAGCGATTAAAAGACCTACGTGTGGAGCGTGGCTTGACGCTGGGGCAGCTTGCGGAGCAGACCGGGCTTTCCAAGTCTGCGCTGGGCAGTTACGAAACGGAAGACTTCAAGGACATCAGCCACTATGCCCTTATCCGGCTGGCGAAGTTTTACGGTGTGACCGCTGATTATCTGCTGGGGCTGTCTGAAATGAAAAATCACCCAAACGCCGATCTTGCAGACCTGCGTTTGAGTGATGAAATGATTGACCTGCTGAAAAGCGGGAGGATAGACAATACCCTGCTGTGTGAGCTGGCGGCGCACCCGGATTTCCCCCGGCTGATGGCTGACCTTGAAATCTATGTGAACGGAACGGCACTGAAACAGGCGCAGGGTGCAAACGCCATAGTGGACACGATGAGCGCAACTGTTATAAAAAAGCATAATCCTGGCATGAGTGATACGCAGTTAAGACAGCTTATCACCGCCCATATTGATGAGGACGAGTTTTGCCGCTATGTGATACAACGGGACATAAACGGGATTGCCCTTGCTCTGCGGGAAACACACAAGGACGATTTTTTCAGCGTCCCAGAGGATAACCCGCTAAAAGAAATGCTGGAAACTGCTGGTGAAATCGTCAGCCAGGACAGCGACACGGAACAAGCGTACTTGGCGTTTATCTGCAAACGGCTCAAGCTGAATTTTAGGAAGCTGTCAGTAGAAGAACGGAAGTGGCTGAAAAAGATTGCGGAAAAATCCGACTTGCTGAAGAATCCAAAACCGCAGAGAGGACGAAGATAAAAAATGCCTGAACGGCGGTTCTGGTTTTTCAGAACCACCATCCAGGCATTTTGTTTAGTAATAGAAAAAGGTG
>NZ_JBQHVY010000035.1:0-5020 GCF_052064255.1 Oribacterium sp. HCP3S3_B9 | reverse complement strand
CGAGGCAGCCACGTCACTGGCGCAGTTTATGAACGTCATGGGCACCTCTCAGGCGGATGTGCGGCGTCTCGGGTCGGCTGTGGTGGCGCTCGGCAATAATGGCGCGACGACAGAGCGTGACATCGTGTCCCTGTCGCAGCGTCTCGCTGCTGCCGGGTCACAGATGGGCATGACTGAGGCTGACGTGCTGGCGACCGCTGCGGCGATGGCGTCGGTCGGTGTCGAGGCGGAGGCCGGCGGCACGGCGATGTCCAAGACATGGCGGCTCATCGACGCGCACGTCCGTGCCGGTGGCAACGGTTTGGCGACACTGGCCCGCATCAGCGGGCAGACCGCCGATGAGTTCCGCGAGAAGTGGGGACGTGACGCCGCTGGTGCGACCGCCGATTTCGTCGAGGGTCTCGGCCGGATGCGGGCATCCGGTGAGGATGTCAATGCGGTGCTGAAGGACCTCGGCGTCGATGGTGAGCGGCAGCTCGACGTGATTGGGCGTCTCGCTGGCGCTACCCGAGCGGCTGGCACCGAGCAGGACCTGCTGCGGGACGCGCTGAAGCTGGGTGCGGAGGCGTGGGAGCAGAACAATGCGCTGTCACTGGAGGCAGCGAAGCGCTACGAGACCCGCGCAGCCCAGGCGCAGATCGCCATCAACTCGATCCGTGATGAGGCGATCACGCTGGGTCAGACGCTGCTGCCCGTGGTGGATTCGGTGCTGCGTGGCCTGTCGGCACTCGCGGAGGCGTTTGGCAGTCTCCCGAGCGCGGCCAAGACCGGGGTCGTCGGTATCGGCCTGCTGACGACCGCTGGGCTGCTGGCCGCTGGCGGCGTCCTCAAGGCCGTGAAGGCCCTCCACGATTTCAAGATCGCGCTCGCGGGTCTGGGCATCTCGGTGCGGACGGCCACGCTGGCGATGGGCGCGATCGGGCTGGCTCTGACTGCTGCTGGGCTGCTGCTCGGCGCGTGGATGGGTCGGCAGGCGGAGGCGACCCAGCGGGCCCGCGAGTACACAGACGCGATCCGTCAGCAGGGCACGGTGATCGGTGAGGCGTCGAGGGCGTTGGCTGCGCAGCACCTACAGGATTCGGGTTTGTTCGACCTCGCTCAGAAGGCTCAGGTCGGTCTCGCTGACCTGACTGACGCGGCGCTCGGGAATGCCGACGCGATGGCTCGCGTGAGGAGCCAGCTCGATGCGAGCAAGTCGGCGCTGGAGGGTCAGGTCTGCGCCAACGATGCTGCTATCGAGTCGATGCGAGCCAAGGGTGTGGCGACCGAGGATGAGCAGATCAAGTTGGCGGGCCTCGTCCGCGAGAATGACAGACTGAAGTCGACGCTTTCCGACCGGGTTTCGCTCTCGGATGAGGTGACCTCCCGCCTCGCGGAGGAGTCGCAGCTCGTCGGGGATGCAGCCGCGAAGGCGGCGCAGATGGCGGAGGCGACCGAGGGGTCGACCGACGCCGCCAAGGACAACGAGAAGGCGCTACAGAAGCAGGCGGACGCCGCCCAACGATCGGCAGAGGCGCAGAAGGAGCTGCTGGAGGCGACACAAGCGTACGGGAATGAGCTGCTGAAAATGTCCGGGTCGCAGATCGCGGTCGAAAAGTCGATTGCGAGCTTGGCCGAACAGGTAAAGAAGGGCGAAAAGGGCCTCGATCTCGCTACCGAGGCGGGGCGGGCTAACCAGGAGGCGCTCAACGATCTTGCGCAGGCGTCGATCAGCTACATCGGCACCCTCTACGACCAGGGAGCTAGCGCCGACCAGATCACTGCGGCCACGAAACGCGCCCGAGACGAGTGGGTGCGCGGCGCAGTCGCGATGGGTAAATCGAAGGACGAGGCGGACAAGCTGGCCGCCGCCTACTTTGCGATCCCGGACGACGTGAGGACGCAGATAGCCGCGACGGGAGCGCCGCAGGCCACGCAGATCGCGGACAGGTGGAAGGGTCTTTTGGCGTCGATCCCGGAGGAGGAGCGCACACGATTCCTCGCAACCCTGCACGGCAAGTCGGCGGCTGAGGTGGAGTCCGCATTCCAGCAGCTTGCTCGTGACCGGGCTGCGCAGATCAAGGTGCGCTACACCATGACGAACAACATCCCGGAGATGCGGACCTCTAGCGGACTCGTCGCGACGGGGCGTGCGATGGGTGGTCCCATCTACGGCCCCGGAACAGCCACCTCTGACTCGATCCCGATCATGGCATCGACGGGCGAGTATGTGATCAGGGCGGCGTCTGCCGCACGACTCGGGCGCGGCGTCCTCGACTACATCAATGCTCACGGCGCTGTCCCGCGCTTCCGCGACGGGGGCAGCGTCACCGCCTACCGTCCAACACTCTCGGCCCCGACACTCAGGCATAGCGTAGACACGTCCGGTATCTCGGCTGCTGTGGCGGATGGCCTGGCTGGTGTCCGGATTGTGATGGTGGACCCGACCTCGGGTGTGGAGCGTCTGGTGGATGCGCGGATCGAGATGGCTGGCCGTCGGTCGGCATCGACGGTGAGGAGACGCTGATGATACTGGCTCCGCTGGTGATGCAGTCGCCGCCGTGGGTGGACATGCTTGTGACGGAGGTTCCGGCTGGGGTGGTGTCGCTGCGTGTGTGGCGGGTGGTGGATGGTGTGCGGGTGCCGGTGCGTGGGCAGCATGTGCCGCTCGGGTCGTCGGCGCGTGTCGTGGACTGGGATATACCGGTCGGTGTGCCTGTGACGTATCTGGTTGAGGCTGTGTCGTCGTCGGGGCAGGTGGTCGGTACGGGTGGTGAGTCGGTGCAGGCTCTGGTGTCTCCCGGACACTCCCGTGCGTGGCTGTCCGATCCGATGGCACCGCTCGGTGCGGTGGTGGTGGGTGTTCTGCGCTCGGAGTCTCGTGGCCGGTGGTCGTCGGCGTCGGAGATGGTGCGCCCGATGGGTGGTCTACCTGTGACGGTGGGTGGTGCGCGCCAGGTACGTGTCCGGTCGTGGCGTCTGGTCGCTGAGGATGAGGCGACGGTGCAGGCGGTGGACCGGATCATGCTGGCCGGGCCGACTGTACTGCTGCGAGGCGACCCGGAGTGTCTGGATCATCCGACGGGGCTGCTGTACGTGTCGGCGTCCGATGTGGAGTCTGAGCGGACCCTGCCGCACGAGCCTCGGGTGGTGTGGCGTATCGATGGGTACGAGTCCCGGGGCCCGGCGATTCTGCCTGTGGTGCCGTCCCGCACCTACGCGGATGATCTGCGGGAGCATCCGACGTATCAGGCGTCTCGTGCTGCTGCCGCGACGTATCTGGACCGTCTCCGTCTGCCGGTGACCTGATGTGGTCTGTCGATGATCGGTGGCGGGCTGCCCGGCTGGGCGATCAGGCCATGTCGTGCACGGTGTGGCCGGTGATGCGGGGCCAGGTGCTGACCTCTGAGCCGCTGGAGATCGTGGATGGGTCGCTGTCGGTCGAGTTGCGGTCCGGTCAGGTGCAGACGTCGCTGGAGCTGTCGATCGCGGACCCGGACGGGTCGCTGTTCACCGGTCGTCCTGATGCGGCGCTGGCTGTGTATGGGCATCGGCTCCAGCTGCGCGCCGGGTACGCCGGCGTGGGCGATGTGCCGCTGGGTGAGTTCCGGGTGGAGCGCGTAGTCCCGGACGGGTCACCGTGGCGGCTGCACCCGTCGGGGAGATGGATGCGTGGTGCTCAGGTGCTGCGCGTCTCCGCTGGTGACCTGCTGGGGATCGTCGCTGATGACCGATTCACGGTACCGGCGCAGCCGCGTGGCGGGACGGTGCGTGTCGAGGTGCAGCGGCTCGTCGCTGATGTGTTGCCGGTCGGCGGCTGGGATGCGCCTCAGACGGTGCCGTCGTCGGTGGAGTACTCCGAGTCCCGCATGGATGCGCTGCTGTCGGTGATGCGTCTGGCTGGCTTGGTGGCTGTGGTGGATCGTGCCGGAGTGCTCCAGGGCGTCCCGGATGCTGGGTCTGGTCAGGTGTGGGAGGCGTCTGCCGCCGATGTGGTGGAGTGGGTGCCGGTGATGGACCGGGACGGGCTCCGCAATGGCTGGGTGGTGACCTCGGAATCTGAGTCTGGCGAGCCGTTGCGGGGGGCCGAGTTCGAGCGCTCCGGGCCGTTGGCGTGGGACGCGTCTGGGTTTGGTCGGGTGCCTGAGTTTCTGCACTCCCCTCTGATGAGGACAAACGCGCAATGCGCGGTAGCTGCGCAGACAATGGCGGCGAAGGCTCGGGCGGCGCGCCGCCAAACCCTCACCGTGACGTGCGCTCCCGACCCGGCGCTGGATGTGCTGGACACGCTGCGGCTGCGGCTGCCGACCAGGACGATCGATGCGCTGATCACAGGCATCAGGATGCCGCTGGTGGATGGTCTGATGCAGCTCACGGCTTCGGCTGGGTGGGGGGTGCTGACTGATGTCTGACCCGCTCGCTGATGCTGTCGTGGATGCCCTGACGCCTGCACGCCCCCCGGCTGTGGCCGGTGAGGTGGTGTCCACATCCCCGGCACTGCTGATATCGGTGCTGGGGTCTGAGGTGTCGCCGCTGTCGTGGCTACCGACCCCGCTGGTGGTGGGGGATCGGGTGCTGCTGCTCCGCTCAGAGGGTGTGTGGCATGTAGTGGGTCTCCGGTCTCCGCGTCCCGGTGAGGGCATCGTGTCCTCGACAGGTGCGGGTGTGGTGACGGTGACCACCTCTGCGGGTCGCGTGACGGTGCCGTATGTCGGTGGTGTGCCGGTCGTCGGTGACCGTGTGGGGCTGGTGTGGGGTGCGTCGGGGGGGATGGTGGTGGGCCGGATCGGTGCCGCCGCAGCCCCTCCGCCGCCTGCGCAACCGCCGGCCGATCCTGACCCGCCGCAGCGCGATCCGGTCCGCCATGAGACGACGGTGACCGCCGCCGCGGTGCAGGCGTCGACGGCCCGCTCGGGGTCGTGGCGGACGGACGGAACGGCAGGGTATCGCGCCTATCAGGGGCACTCCACGTCCGGCCAGTCCGCCGCTGTCTCTTATACAAATATGACGCAGCCGACGAGCGTAACAGTGTACATCTCGG
>NZ_JBQHVY010000034.1:0-5757 GCF_052064255.1 Oribacterium sp. HCP3S3_B9 | reverse complement strand
AGTCAGAGCTACAGGGGATAATAAAAAGTCCCACAGTATCTGAATGTATTGAACCACAGAATCAAAAAGAAAGGAAAATGTTGATTTAGCTTCTGGAATCATCATACAAGGAAGAAAAATGGACAGATTAAAAGGCAAAGTTGCGATCGTTACAGGCTCAACAAGTGGTATTGGTGTGGGAATTGCGAAGCTGTATGCGGCAGAGGGAGCGAAAGTTGTGATCTGCGGCAGAAGAGCGGAAAAAGGACAGGCCGTTGTGGATGAGATCGCAGCAGCAGGCGGAGAAGCTTATTATCACTTTATGGATATGACGCAGATGGACAGCATTGACAAGCTGTTTGCTGATACGGAAGAAAAGTACGGAAAAATCGATATCCTGGTAAACAATGCGGCAAACGTTGGATTAAAGGACGGACGTGTTGATGAACTGACACTGGAAATGTGGGATGCGATCTTCCAGAGCGATATGCGCGGTACATTCTATACAACGAAAGTTGCTCTTCCGTATCTGCAGAAGAATCCGGATGGAGGTTCCATTATCAATATCGGTTCCATGGCTTCCTGCGCCGGCGACCTCGGATCTACCGCGTATGCGTGCGCAAAGGCAGGCGTTAATATGCTGACTCAGGCTGTCGCAACTCAGTACGGAAAACAGAAAATCCGCTGCAACTGTGTTCGTCCGGGTCTGATCGTTACTCCGCAGAACGAGGCGCATGTTCCGCAGGCATTAAAGGATATCTTCCTGAGCAATATTATGGTAGACCGTTATGGCTGCCCGGAGGATATCGGACATCTTTGCGTATATCTTGCATCGGATGAGAGCTATTATGTGACAGGCCAGATCATCAACGTTGATGGCGGTCTGAACTCCCATGTACCGACCGTTGCCCAGTTCAGAGCGCTGAATTCCAGAACCTGGTAGGATTATCGCAGAAGCACCGGAGCGAAAGACAGATCAACAGAAAAACAATACCGTCGTGCAGACGGATATAATGCGGAGATTCCCGGAGACAGATGTGTTTTCGGGGATCTCTTTTGTGTCATAGGGAACTTTTTACCCATATGCTGTTCCGGTTCTGAGAAATGTCGTCAGATGTCGCGAAGACTGCGGGAAAAATTGTTCGGAACGCTAGGAATTTTCAGGAATATTTGTTATAACACTTCTAATCTGTGAATGAAATCGTGGACAATGCAGGGGAGAGGAAGGTGGTAAGACAGATGCCGTCATATAAGGCAGCAATGAATAAAATATATGAAGATTCTTATGGCAGATGGCGTAAAGCTGTCTTTGTCACCGGCATAATCAGCGCGGGAATTATCTTGAACATTGGGGCCAGGCCCCGGGAAGAAAGCATAAACAAATTCTAAAAAGTTTATAAACTCCACGATGGAAATTTGGTGTGCTGATGCAGCGGAGGCGCAACGATGAGTAGTGGGATTGGAAAGATAGCGACACAAGTGACTGCTTTCTGGATGGAGACATTGGCAGGATGACTGGCGGGGCAAGGGCCTATAAAGTGGATGTATGAAAGAGTAAATGCTACTTGTGTAAGACTGAATGCAACTTACGATTAGAGGAGCTTTTCGGATTTCGATTTTGGCTTGCATGGGCCACCATTTTGGGGGGTTCTTGTGACTTCTATTATGTGGTAAGATTGAAGTCAGCATAGTATACAGAAATCGGAGTGATGAAAATGCCATTAAAAAGAATTGAAGCAGCCAACTTTACTGTATTCGAAGATATAAGTATTGATTTTTGTAAAGGACTGAATGTATTTATAGGCGAAAATGGGATGGGAAAAACGCACATATTGAAGCTGCTGTATGCGGCATGCTGGGCGTCTAAACATGATGTGTCTTTCTCTCAGAAATCAACGATGCTTTTTCGACCGGATCAGTCAAATATCGGTCGCTTAGTAAACAGAAGAAAGAACAGTAATAATACTGCGCATGTTTCTGTGGATTCTGACCGGGCGAAACTGGGTATGGTATTTACTACTCGCACGAAAAAATGGGATGCAGAGGTTAGGGGAAAAGAAAAGTGGGAAAAGCAGGACCTGACCAGTGTCTTTATTCCGGCTAAAGAGATTCTGTCCAATGCGTGGAATCTAGAAGCTGCAGTTAAGATGGGAAATGTAGAATTTGATGATACATATCTGGACATTATTGCGGCTGCTAAAATCGACATATCCAGAGGCGCAGACTCTGCAGAAAGAAAAAGATATTTGGAAATTCTGCAGAAAATCAGCACAGGTAAAGTTACATTACTGGATGACAGATTTTATCTTAAGCCGGGTACCCAGGCTAAAATTGAGTTTAATTTAGTTGCGGAGGGATTACGTAAGATAGCTTTGCTGTGGCAGCTGGTAAAAAACGGGACGCTTGAAAAGGGATCGATACTTTTCTGGGATGAGCCTGAAGCGAATATTAATCCGAAATATATTCCTGTATTAGCAGAGCTTCTTATCATGTTAGAGCACGAAGGTGTACAGATATTTGTTGCAACACATGACTATTTCTTATCAAAATACATCGAAGTAAAGCGGAATCAGGATAGTGCTGTGCGATATATTTCTTTTTATAAGAATGAAGAGAATAAGGTGCAGTGTGAAATAGCTGAAAGATTTGAATTACTGGAACATAATACGATCATGGATACGTTTAGGCAGCTTTATAGAGAAGAAATAGGAGTTATGCTGAAGTGATTGCTATAGCAGAATCGGAAATGAATTTCGGTGATTTCGACGAGACGAATATATTCCATATAGAAAAATCAAGAATCTATAAAGAACTTGGTACCGGAATCAAAACTGTGGAATTTATTCTGAAATATAAGAAAGATACCATACCATGGAGACGGTTCAGCTTTACATTGCGGGATCCTTCATGCGGAGGAAGCTGTAAACAGACTTCGATACAATAAGGTAAATAATCAGGTATCATTTCACACACAAAAAGCACTGGAATATTTGAGATTTGTTGGGAGGGATCGGTATGAGTGAGATATATACCTTTAATGGGAAAGATATCACGATGAACGTGTTCATTCAGATCCGGGCAGTCGTTGATATTATTAAAGAAGCTAGGAAGATTGATTTCATAGAGGCATTGGGACAGTTTTATCATTCCGATACCTATAAGACACTGCAAAATACGGAAAACGGTCTCTGGGCAGAGTCTCCGGAATATATTGCGGACTGCTTCTTCGAAAACCGGTATTAAAGAGGGGCAGGAGGGGCCAGGCCACGGTAAGAAAGAATAAACAAATTCTAAAAAGTTTATAAACTCTGCGACGGAAATTTGGTGTGCTGATAATTGGATTGATTCGGAATGAGCATGATTTTAGGGGGTGCTGAGTAATGTGCTATCTGGTGGCAAAAGATCGTGATGCGCATGGCTACGTGAAAGGAGCGACAGCGATGAGGATACTGAATATTCCTGTTGGGGTTTCGAATTTTGAAGAAATTCGTAAAAACGGGTATTACTACATCGATAAATCAGGGCTGATCGGAGAACTGCTCAGTAGAACCGGGACGAAAGTGACACTGATCACGCGTCCTCGGCGCTTCGGTAAGACGCTGGGCATGAGTATGCTGGAAAACTTTTTCGACATCCGTAAGGACAGTAGAGCGCTGTTTGAGGGGCTGGAGATTGCGAGGGATCAGGCGCTGTGCGATGCGTGGATGAATCAGTATCCGACGATTTTTGTTTCGTTTCGGCAGGTGGATGGTCTTGATTTTACCGGGGCATACGATATGCTCACCTGGGTCATCTCGGAACTGTATAAAAAGCATCGCTATCTGCTGGACAGCGACAGAATCGGTACCAGTGATAAGGAGATCGCGAAGCAGCTGGAATGGGGACAGGCTTCCTTGAAAGACACGAAAGGAAGTCTGCTGCTGCTTACCAGGATGATGCAGCAGCACTATGGTAAACCTGTGATCCTCCTGATCGATGAGTATGATGTTCCGGTGGCCAAGGCAAACAGTAACGGATACTATGCGGAAATGCTGGATGTCATGAAGGGCTTACTGCAGGCTCTGAAGGACAATCAGGCGCTTCAATTTGCAGTGGTGACAGGCTGCCTGAAGATTGCGAAAGAAAGCATCTTTACGGGCACCAATAATTTTGTGTCCGATACGATTACGAACTCTCGTCTGAATGAGTATTTCGGCTTCGTGCAGAGTGAAGTGGACCAGCTGCTGAAGGATGCGGGTGTGACGGAACAGGCGGACAGCATCCGGAGATGGTATGATGGCTATCATTTCGGAGACTTCGATGTCTACTGTCCGTGGGATGTGATGAATTACATGCTGGAGCTGCAGCGCGATCCGAAGGCGAAGCCGATCAGCTACTGGAAGAACACCAGTGACAATGCGATCATCCGTTCCTTTATCGACTATGCAGGGAGTACGATCACAAACAAGCTTGAAATCTTAATGGCTGGTGGCTGCATCGTTCAGCGAGTGGATGAAAACCTGACGTACGACTACCTGCACGCTTCAGAAGATAACCTCTGGAGCACACTCTACCTGACAGGTTACCTGACGCGGGCACGTGAAGCGGATTATAAGGGTGAAGTTCCAGATGGCATGGTTGCGCTGATGATTCCGAATGCAGAGATCCGGGAGATCTTCGAGACGACCGTCATCCGCTGGTTTGATGACAGCACGAAGAAGTGGAATCGAACTGCGCTGTTTGATGCCGTCTGGCGTGGTGACAGTGAGGGCATAACGAAAGAGATGAATGCCCTGCTCCGGCGCACCATCAGCTACCATGACTATCGGGAGGATTTCTACCATGCGTTCCTGGCGGGCATCTTCACAGGTGCAGGATACATGGTGGATTCGAATAAGGAGCATGGAGAAGGCCGCAGCGATGTGGTCGTCTATGATCCGGTGAATGCACGCGTCGCCATCTTTGAAGCGAAGTACACGAAGACCCTGGAAAATATGGAAAGAGAGTGCGATATGGCATTACAGCAGATCGATGATCGGATGTATGCTGCGGAGTACGAGGACGACTACGACCAGATTCTCTGCTATGGGATTTCATTCTTCCGGAAACGTTGCATGGTAAAGAAAAAGTGATGATCGGGGAGAAGTGCCCCATAATATTCAGCAAAATTGCTGGAATGTGAACTTCCAGCAATTTTGCAACTATAGAGAGTCGATTTTTACAAAGGAAACAGGAACGGCTAATCAAGGCAATTTGGGTTCCGAGGATATAAAAAAAATTGTATATATCCCTCTTCCACCCCTTGCCGAGCAAAAGCACATTGTCGCCAAAATCGAGCAGCTCCTGCCGTTGTGTGATCGGCTGAAATTCAATTCTAATTAGGGAGTGTGTTTAATGTCATACCAAGAAGTATCATTAAGTGAAAAAGAAGTCTCTGAGATTTTTGATATATGTTGCTGATTTCATGAGCTGTCACGGAGCTGCTCTCATGAGCTGTCGCTGAACTGCTCAACTTTGCGTCATGAATGTCGTATGGGTTATCGCCGCCGGAGATCACCTTCGGCGGCATTTGCTTACTCATTCACAACAAGCATTTCGTGTTCTGCCACATAACTGACCATGTGGTCATCGATCAGTCGCTTCTGTGTCTGACTGGCATACATCAGGCTCTTTTCGCAGACACGGTTCACCATCCGTGGAACACCGTTCGAGATCTGGTAGATCCGATCGATGGCCGAGTCGGTAAATATGTTCTGCGTGCAGCCCGCGTACTGCATGTGCGCATTGATGTAGTCCTCG
>NZ_JBQHVY010000033.1:0-6584 GCF_052064255.1 Oribacterium sp. HCP3S3_B9 | reverse complement strand
AGTTTTCATAAAGAAAACTCAGTGATTGCAGAGGGCCTAGTGCCGCTTAGGGTCCCCGGCTTAGATTGAACCGGTCTCGGAGTACTGTGCCTCCGTTGCCGCCCCTCCGGGACTCTACCTAGTCAGTTAAACGGGTACTCAGCTGGCGCATGCCTCGAAGATATGGACGAAGATATTCGCCTCCTTCAGATAGAAGAGCCAGGTCGTTGGATCGTTAAACTGCATCGCGATGTGCAGGGTCAGCGGATTTTCCGGCAGGAAACTGATGACAATCAGAAATATCCATACATAGACGATGGACTCCACGAGACCGAGTACGGCACCCAGTGTGCGATTCATGAAGTTCAGAACCGGAAGTTCCACTACACGCTGAAGGATCGCAAACGCAAGCTTCACGAGCAGCGTCACGACGATGAGAAGAAGTACGAAGGTGATCACACTCACAAGCATGCCGGTGATGCGATCTGCGATATAATCTGTCAGCTTATCCAGTCCCAGAAGCTGATAAAAAAGGTCGACACTCTCGCTTGCTGCGCCTGCTGCCGGCCCTTCTCCGAATGCGATCTTTTCCACGCGCTGTGCCACCAGCTCCCGCAGCACAGGATTCTGGTCGATCCAGCTCTGTACCGTCGGAAGAAGCATGCGCGTCGCAATCAGTGAAACAACGATCGATACGATATTCACCGACATGCGCACGAGCCCTTTACGGTAGCCATAGAGAAACATCGCGACCATAAATGCCGCCACGCCGATCTGCACCCATCCATTCATTACAATTGTTATTAATTCCGTCATCGCTTCTTCCTGCTACATCATCGCCCTTCTGATGTATTCTATTTAAAATCCTTACAGCTCTTCAGACATAGTTAAGTCAAGGCGTAGCCCGGCGGACAGCAGCCGGAAACCATACAAAGAGGACGTGTGAAATCAGGCCGCCTGGAGTTCCTGGCTTAGATTTCACCGGCCTCATAAGTACTGTGCTTCCGTCTGCCGTCCACTGAGCTACGACTGAACAGTAAAGAAAAGGCGCCCCTCGTGGAAGAAGGGGCGCGCTGTATGCTGCATCAGCCGATAAAATTGTCTTCACGAAGAATCAGCCGGTTCTCCTTATCATACTTCGGATGGAACATGCCGGTCAGCTTCTTTCCGAGGCTCGGTGCCTCCGCCTTATCTGCTGCTTCCTCGATCAGTTCTTCCGCACTTTCCTTTGTGAGCTCGACGCCATCCTCCTGCATCATCTCGATACGCTCATAGAGCGCCAGCACGGTCTTTCCGACAAGCACACAGTCGATTTCACGCGCATACTGCTGTGCATAATTCGCGAAGTCCTCGACGCTCATCTCCTGGTAGTAATCTCCCGGAAGCTGCTCCTCTGACTGTGCCGCTTCATTAGCGACTGTATCTGCCTCTTCTTCGGTCAATGCTTCCTCATCGTCCCCATCCGCGTCCGCTGTCTCTGCCGGGTAATCCACAGCATCTGCTGCGGAATCCACCTGGTTTTTCTGCGATTCAGCGTATGCGCTGTCCACAGTGGAGGCTGCTGCCGCCACGGGAACTGCTGAGGTATCCACATATTTATCCGGTGCATCCACTTCTGCACCCCTATCCTCTGTTCCGTGCAGAGGAACCGGTGTACGGTCTTCACTGAAGGAAGCCGCCGAAGACGGCTGCTGCACCGTCATCGAAGCTGCGGTCTCCCCATTTTCCACGGCAGCGTCTGCCTGTACCGGTGCATTGAGGTCCACATCCTCGACGAGTTCATCCTCCTCTTCCTCGATGTCCGATACGAGATCAAACTTCTTGATGAAGAGCGGACGATCCTCTGCCATGCGATCGAAGTGGTCCATGACATCCACGAGCACAACAGAGCTCGAGTCTGTGAGTGTATCGATATAATCGCTGATTTCATCGACGACATCATAGGTCAGCGCACCGGCATTCTCGACGATCAGGTCCTTCCCGGCGATTTTCGGCACGAATGCCGCGAAGCCACGCTCGTTCAGTCTTGTGGCATCCGTCTTCGCAACCTTGAAATTAAATCCATAGAGATCATGGAAGTACTTGATTTCGTCGATGGCGATCTTCAGTCCATCCGCACGGGTCTTCGCCTCGATGATCATATGGTAGTTGTGGAGTTCTTCTTCCTTCTGTGGAATTTTATGCACCGCACTCTGGATGGCTTTCACCGCATCAGCGGCTGCACACTGCATATCATGATTGGATGTCTGTGCAGCACCCTGCGCTGAGGTAGAAGACGCCACGATCGGATCCGTTACAGCGGCCGTTGAAACAGTCGTAGCGGCGGCCATCGAATCAGCGGCTGTGGTATATGCAGGCTGGTCGCCTGCATTGGCTTCCGCGCTCTTCTGGTAGATGGTCGCACTTTCCTCGGACGACGGCTGCACATCCTCGGATAACGGCGTGGTGATCGTATCTGTCGTGCCTTCAGACTGTGTTTCAGCTGCGAGCTCGGCATCAACTTCTGCCTTTACGACCGGACTCTGTGCTTCCACGAGATTTCCATCGGTATCAGCATACTCCTCGGATACCTTGCGGAGCTTCTCCTCATACTTGCTGCGGTTTTCCACGAGGTCCATCTGCTCCTTCGAAAGGGAGCGATACTGAAGCTTCAGCTCCATGGCCTTATCCACATACTGTCCGAGACCGAAGAGAAGCATGATTTTATCACAGGTGCGGACGCACGCATCCTCGCAGCCTGCTTCACTGTAAAGCTTCGCGAGGGTATAGAGCCACTCCTCGTCCACTTCCAGAGAGGTATACTCCTCGAGCGGTGCGATGAGCTGCTCAGCGCTGGCCCCCTTCGCCTTCAGAATCAGATAGCGGAGGAGAAACTGTCTGGAATCGTCCGGGCTCATCTCACAGAACTCGTGATAAAATTCCTGCGCATCCTGGAGATCGCCTGCCTTGACGGATATTTCAGCCAGCTTGTACAGAAAGCGTTTGCCGACCGGGGCACGCTCAAACGCCAGCAGAAGGATGTCCTTTGCTTCTTCATATTCACTGTTATGCTCATAGATATCCGCGACGTAGGAAAGAAGATTTGCATTTCGAACGCGACGCCAGTCGATCGTATCGGCGATCTGCATCGCGGTCTTATAGTCTCCCTGCTCTGCCATCTTGCGCATCTGCTCTGCTTTGATATTAAACTCGTACTTATCCATTTGGTTTTTCTCCTTAGGATCCTATTATAGCGTTATTCTTCCGTCCAGTGCACGAAGTAATGTAACCTCATCGATATTTTCGATATCACCACCCACCGGTACGCCGGAGGCGATTCTGGACACCTTGATGTTGAGCGGCTTAATCAGCTTCGTGATATAGGTCGCCGTGGTTTCTCCCTCGAGTGAAGAATTAGTGGCGATGATGACTTCCTCTACATCTCCCTGCAGGCGGGCCATCAGCTCCTTGAGACGGATGTCGTCCGGACCGATGCCCAGCATCGGCGAGATGGCACCGTGAAGTACATGGTATACGCCCTTGTACTTACCTGTGCGCTCATAGGCGGACATATCACGGCTGTTTTCCACAACCATGATCTGCCTGTGGTCACGCTCCTCGGATGCACAGATCGGACAGATCTCCTGATCGGTGATCGTACAGCAGATCTTGCAGTAGTGTACGTTGTTTCTCGCATTTACGATGGCTTCTGCAAGCTCGGTCGCCTGCTCCTTCGGCGCATGGATGATGTGAAAGGCTAGGCGCTGCGCACTCTTCTGTCCGACACCAGGAAGCCGGGACAGCTCACTCACGAGTCTCGAAATATCCTTCGAAAAGTATTCCATCAGAGACCGAGTCCTCCGGTCAGCTTACCCATCTGGCTCTGCGAATCCTCGTCAGCGCTCTCCAGTGCCTGGTTTACAGCGGCGACGATCATATCCTCGAGGGTCTCTACATCCTCCGGATCCACAGCGTCCTTGTCCAGCTCGAGCTTCGTGAGTACCTTCGCACCTGTGACGGTCGCCTTCACTGCGCCACCACCGGCCTGGCCTGTGTACTCCTTCTTTGCAAGCTCTTCCTGGGTCTCCTCGAGCTTACGCTGCATACGCTGATACTGCTTCATAATGTTGTTCATATTCATACCCGGCATACCACCCGGGAATCCACCATGCTTCGCCATAAAAAACTCCTTTTCTTTTATCCTTCTGTTTCTACTTGCATATGGATCTTCGAAAGATCCTCATCGGTCACATAAACCGTTGCTGCCTCATTCTCTTCCGAGAGTACCGTCGAGAAGCGTATATCCTTATGGTACTTCTCTGCGACGATCCGACGAATCTCATGGATGCTCGCCTCCTGCTCGAGGAGATGGGCCGTCGCCCGGCTTCTCGTCACGATCGTCATGCCGGATCGATCGCGATCCGGTCGCACATAGCTTTCATCCCGCAGGAGCGCTGCCGAAAGTACCGGGATGGTGATGGCCGCACAGATGCTTCTCCACTCTTTTTTCAGGAGCTGGAGATCCTCATACTGCGCGCGCGGGAGCGTCACCTTCTTCGGTGTGGAGGCCAATGCCGGCTGCGGAGCGACGTTGTTCTGGTCGCCTGCATTGGCGCTCGCTGCAGTTGCTGGAAGCGGGGTACCGGCCGGGAGGTTCCGAAGCGTACGCTGGATCTCCGCGAGGCGGGCATTCATCCCCTCCGCACTTGCATCTGTCTCCGGGTATGCGAGCTTCATGAAGCTCGTTTCAATCAGGATCCGCTTCTGTGTCGCATAGCGGAGCTGATTACTGAGATCACTCAGCATGCGTATATAGCGCATGAGCTCGACCGTCGAGAGAAGTGAAGCATCTTCCTTCAGGCGCTTCAGATTCTCGCTCGACATATCCACCAGACCCGAGAGGTCATCCACTGTGGAGGCGAGCAGCATATTCCGTGCATACATGACGAAATCCGAGACGAACTGGCTGAGCTCACGGCCCTGATCGATGACCTCGGCGACGAGCTGCAGCCCGGTCTTCACATCCTTCTTCGAAAGCGCGCGCACGAGATCTGAGAACACGGCGGTATCCACCGCGCCCAGGATACTCAGTGCATCCTCATACTCGATCCGGCGGTCAAACTGGAAGGCGGAGCACTGGTCGAGCAGGGATACGGCGTCTCGCATGGAACCATCCCCGGAACGCGCGATATAGTGCAGCGCTTCATCGGAAACCTGGATATTCTCTGCATCCGAGATCTCACGCAGTCTTGCAGCGATCGTATCCGTCGTGATGCGCTTGAAATCATAGCGCTGGCAACGTGAGAGAATCGTGATCGGAATCTTATTCGGCTCGGTCGTCGCGAGGATGAAGATGACATAGGATGGCGGCTCCTCCAGCGTCTTCAGAAACGCATTGAAGGCCGACTGACTGAGCATATGTACCTCATCGATGATATAGACCTTATACTTACCATCGACCGGTGGATACTGGATCTTATCCCGGATCTGACGGATGTCATCGACACCGTTGTTGGAGGCTGCATCCATCTCTACGACGTTCATGCTGGACTCGCTGAGGATCGCCTGGCAGCTCGGACACTCGTTGCACGGGTTTCCATCGATCGGATGCTCGCAGTTCACTGCACGTGCGAGGATCTTCGCGACGGAGGTCTTACCGGTTCCACGGGTACCGCAGAAAAGATAGGCATGCCCGATCCGCCCGGTCATGATTTGATTTTTAAATGACGCAGTGATGGCATCCTGGCCCTTGATCTCATCGAAGGTCCGGGATCTCCATCGCCTGTACAGTGCAGTATAACTCAATGAAAACCTCTTTTGTTCTTATATGCATCCATCCGCTTATCCGTCGATCGATGTATGTACAGTCGATGGGAAGCGCCTATGAAATGCGGTTTCAGCTGCATAAAGCAGCGATAAGCCTGGTACGGCAATGTAAACTAATGAAGATTATACAAGGCCAGGTGGAGATTTTCAATTAAAACAAAAAGACCATCCATATGGATGATCTTCTGTGTCAGAGTTGCGGGAGAAGGATTTGAACCAACGACCTTCGGGTTATGAGCCCGACGAGCTACCAGACTGCTCCATCCCGCGATAATAGGTTTTCAATAGAATAATGGGGCCTACAGGGCTCGAACCTGTGACCCTCTGCTTGTAAGGCAGATGCTCTCCCAGCTGAGCTAAGACCCCATTCTGCTGAAAACAACAGTGAAACCTTAAAGGCTTCAAATGGATGGGGGTGGATTCGAACCACCGAAGTCAGTGACAACAGATTTACAGTCTGCCCCCTTTGGCCACTCGGGAACCCATCCAAATATGAAATTGTGATGTAAATCAGAAGATTTACAAACGACCCGGGACGGAATCGAACCGACGACCTCCGCCGTGACAGGGCGGCGCTCTAACCGACTGAGCCACCGGGCCATATCGTGCCTTGAAAACTGTACACCTGAGAAATATAGCAAATTATTTTTAGATTGTCAACATCAAACCTACCAGCACATCTACTGTCATAGATGCCGCATACTCGTGAATGTGGATGTAAATCTCCACGCTTCACTCGTCTTGCGCACATTGGATAAGCCCTCGACCTATTAGTAACTATCACCTGAATGCTTTGCAGC
>NZ_JBQHVY010000032.1:0-6994 GCF_052064255.1 Oribacterium sp. HCP3S3_B9 | reverse complement strand
CACACCAGCTCGTCCCACTGGGGCAGGGTCTGGGCGAAGTTGAGCCAGGTGGTGAGCCATGCGCAGCAGCCTGCGACGGTGTCGGGCAGGTCGTCGGGGTGGTGGCCGGCGTCGAGGGCGTCGGCCTCGATGTCTCGGCACCAGGTCCACAGGTACGGCAGCAGGCCTGCCCGGTCGGGGTCCACCCATTCGGCCCGCGACGTGAGATCGCGGACGCGTCGGTCGAGGAGTTGGATGACATCGAGGCGGGCGGGCGGTCTGCTGCCCGGCGCCGCGCCACGCTGGGTGTCGTTGGGCGTGCGGGTGATGAGCGCGGTCGGGAGCAGTGCGGCAAGGTCAGCAAGGTCGGCGAGTTGGCGTCGGATGTGCTGGGCGGTGGGGGTCACTGGTCCTCCTGGGGTGTCGGGTCAGCTTCAGCAAGCGGTTTGCGCGTGCCTCGGCCACCGCCGCCGCCCCGCATAGATCGGGTCGGGTTCGCTATCAACGCCATCTGCACCACCGCGCCCTCTGGGCAGAATTTGAGATCGCCTTGTGATACACGGATCGCCCACTCGGGAGCGAGCCCCAGACGGGTTTGGGTGATGACGATCCCGTGGCGAGGAAATGCCCACAGCGGGCGCGGATCGCTGGATACCTCAGCGATCCGCTGGTGGAGCCAGCGCGTGTCATGAGGAGTCCCTCGGGGTAGCCGCAGGTGGGTGAGTATCATGCTGATTCCTTTCGTTTCGGCTCGGTCCGGTCGGTCAGCTCTGCGACGAAGCCCCGGCCCGCGTTGTCGAGGTGGAGTGCCACGTCGGAGAGGGGCACCGAGTCGGCGATCGCGGCGAGGTGGTTGAGGCTACGGGCGATCTGCTCGGACAGGCGGTCACTGTCCTCGATGGTGGCGAGCTGCCGTATGCGCGATTCTGAGGGCCTTTCAGTGGCTTGGGGTCCATGGGTACCAGCCTGTCCCTGTTCGTCGCTCTCCGTGTCCACGTGAGAGCAATGAGCGGCATTCCAGCGAGTATCCACCAGGCCGGTCGTCCACTGCCCGGACCGGTTTCTGGTCATGCCCCGGTCGAGCATCTCTGCCTCGGTGAGGCAGCGGCGGCGGGCCGGGCCGGTGATTTGCCCGTGCTTCCCGGTGCGGTGCATGTCGCCGGAGGTGGTGCTGGTGAAGGTTTCGTGACACCACCACTGTATAATGAGGTTATGGACGTTATCTGTGTCGACTGCGGTCAAGTCATCCCTGGAGCTGCTCACCAAAGGAGGCGGTGTGATGCCTGCCGGAAGGAACGGTTTCGTTCCTATGCCAAGCCAATTCGCACACTTAGGGACGGCGAAGAACCACCGGCGGGAGAGCCCCGTAGGTTCATCAACGGTGAGGGGTACATCAGGCTCCGCTGGAGTCTTCCCGGCGAGTACGTCGAGGCATACGAGCATCGTGTCGTCGCCGGAGCGAAAGACGGCGAGCAAGTTCACCACATCGATGGGAATCGAACCAACAACGATCCGAGCAACCTCTGCGTGCTGTCCCCCGAGGAACATCACAGACTGCATGCGGAGCATGGGAGTGGGCCCGCTTCCACCCACAAGTTCATCAGGATCGACGGGGATGAGGCCGAGAGGCTCTACAAGCTTGGCTATGGGACTGAGCGGATCGGACGGATCTTGAGTGCTGACCCATCTGCCGTCTGGCGCCTTCTCAAACGCCGCGGCGTTCAGATCAGGCGTGGCTACGGCGGGCCAAAGCGCAAAGCAGGCTAGCCCTTTAGCGCCGCAGTGCTCGGCGCGGCTACCGGCAATGGTGGCGTCGCAGGTGGAGCAGGTCCAGGTCATGATGTCTCCTGTCGGTTGCGGAGCGCCTGGCGTAGGCGCTCGCGGTGGGCTCTGATCTGGTCGGGGGTGGCGAGGTCGGTGCGTTGCTCCGGCTGCCATGTCGGCAGGGTCGGGGTCGCAGGTCGCCCGGCTGCCTCGGCTCGTCGTGCGGCGAGGCGCTCCAGCTCGAAGCGGATGCCTGCTGGGGTTTTGTGGTCGTGGTTGCAGGCGGCTGCGATGGCGGCCCATGCGAGGTCGGCGAGGCTGTCGGTGTCGAGGCTGGCGAGGATGGAGGCGACGGGTGGCTGGAGCCATGGCTGTCGGTCGGGGTAGCGCATCGCGGCGCGAGTGTGGCAGGTGAGTGCTGCGAGGTCGCGGCACCAGTCGGCGGGGGCTCTCATGCTGCGTCCCGGTTTTGTCGCGTAGCGAGGTCGGCAAGCAAAGATCGCGAGCCCCTACCTACCGGACTTTTTTTGCTTGCTGAACCACAATTCTCAACCACAGATAGACGCAAGGGTTCAGCGTTACTCGCGCTGCGCGGGCGGTTTGAAGGTTTGAAGGTTTGAAGGTAGTTGGGGATGGGTTTGCCGAAGGGTTTCGGCAATGATTCGCTGAACGGTTTCGGGAATGGTTTCCTGAACGGTTCGGGGAATGGTTTCGGGAATGGTTTTGTGGTCATGGCGTGATCCCGATCTGCTCGGACATGTGTGGCAACAGGTCAGCGATGACGTCCCAACTGGAGGCGAGCGCGTCACCCTCCTCGCTCCAGATGCGTGCCACCTCGGCGGTGATCTGGTCGCGGATAGCGGTCGAGGCGATGCGGTCGAGGGCGCGGCAGAATGCTTTCGTCACGTTGGGTTTCGTCAACACCTTGTCGTGCCTCAGGAATGAGCGCACGAGGATTTCACCGGTTGAATGGTCGATGACTAGCAGGTTTGCGTCTGCGAGCGAGTCCCACGCTTTGGCAACCTTGCGGGGTGTCAGGTCGGCGGCGTTGCCTGCATACCTGGCTGGGAAGTAGGGGACAACCCCGGCCCATGACAGGTCTGGGCTGGACAGGAGCGCCATGTAACAGTCGTGTTGGGTGGTGGTCAGCGTGGCCCAATCTGGGTCGCGGTGGGTCGAGACGAGGTAGCGTGCGAACTCTCTAGCCATCGTCGCCCGCTCTCAGGATCGCGGCAGTTTCGGCCTCGATTTCCTTCACGATGTTCTTGATGACGCCCGCCATGTAGCGGAAGACTGTGCGACTTGGGACGCCGTAGGCTTCGATTGCGATGCTGTGCGCCTCAGCTATACGGTCGTAAGGCACTCCGTTATCGAGCCAACGCACCACACTTTGCTTCCAATCGGCGGGCAGAAACGTGCAATCTTCGTCCCAAACTCGCCACGTTTTGCGAAACTTCTGGCACTGTTTGGACCATCTGTCGCGCCGTTCAGAGACGCGCTGGGCTGCGATCTTGCGGGCCTCAGCCCACCGTTTCGCGTCCTCACTCACGTCGGCGACGAGGGGTGTGTCCGGGTGACTGGAGGCCTTCCCGGCGTTGCAGTCCATGCAGCAGGCGACCAGGTTCTCTGGGGTGTCTGCGCCCCCGAGGCTGGTAGGGGTGACGTGATCGACGGTTAGTTCATTGTCCTTACGGTGGCAGTATCGGCACTGGTAGCCATCGCGTCGCAGTACCTCGAATCGGGTGCGCTTCGTCACTGGCATGGCGTCTCGTCCTCTCTGTCGATGTTGTCGTCTCTGCGCACGACAAAGTCGGGGCCGTCAGCGACCCGGGGCATGGGGGGTTTCATCCGTCCACCTCCTGGAAGATGAGCGTCAGCCGGACGTGCCCCGGTTTGCACCGCTCGGCCTGCGGTCGCCAGTCGGGGCCGATGAGGTGGGTGTCGTCGTCGTCGGGCAGGAGCGGCACCCAGCCGTGCGGACGCCAGCCGCAGCCGCTCACGAGACCATCCACGAGCGCCTTGATGGTCGGGTTGAGGTTGTGGGCGTCTCGCCGCCTGCGGTCGGGGTAGGCGACGTGCACGGTCAGGTGGGCGCGCTGCATCTGGTGCGGGTCGTGGCCCTGCGTGACAGCCGCCATCTGGCGGAGGTTGCGCACGAGGCTGGCCTGCCGCGCCCAGTGTTTGCGGTCATTGGCGGTCACGATGAGTGCGCGGGGCAGCTCGAACTCGTAGGTGGCGGTGGTCATGCCGCTGCCCCCAGCGCTTGTGCGCCACAGAGACCCAGCCAGTGGGCCACGTTGACGGCCACGGCGTTCCCGGCCTGCATCTGCTGTTCACCCTGATTGCCGTGGATGATGTAGTGCCTCGGGAAGGCTTGGGCGTTGGCTGCCTCCCGTGGCTTCAGCATGCGGAAGTAGCAGTCCTCGACGTTGATCGCCGGCGTCAGGACGCCGTGCTGGTCTCGTGTCGCCATCGTGGATAGCGGGTCGGCGACGGCGGGGTAGGGTCGAGAGCCGCGCCGGAAGGGGATAACGAGTCCGTGGTGGAAGCCAGCGCCTGTGAAGGTTGCCAGTGGGTCGCTCGTGCTGGATGGTTTGGCGTGCCTGCGGAGCGTGACGAGGAAGTCGGCGCCGCTGGCCCGCTGGGTGCGCATCGGTGCATGCACGCTGGTGCCCTTCTGGTCACCTGCGCCGCCCATGAGGTAGGACACGACGCCGAGCTGGGTTGGGAGTGGTCGGGATGCTGGGCCGAAGTGCCGTCCACAGCTCCCGCCGTTGTTGACGCTCATCACAAAGTCGCGGTCGAAGTCGCCGCGTAGCAGCATCTCCAGGCCGGTCTCGACTCGGCGCATCGTGGACGCTGCCAGCGGTCGGGTGCGGTCGCCGATCCTCGTGCCGACGTCGGTCCAGTCGATCGCGGATGCGGCGGGCCTGACGTAGGGCTCGACCCTGCCGTGATCGCCCTCGGGGCAGACGTAGATGTACTGGCGGTCGTACTTGCCGATGTGGCGTCCGGGCCGCTTCCACCACTGCATGGCTGCCACGTCCGTGCCGCACTTCTCGCACCAGGCCAGCGGTCGCGGCCGCACGTCGGGGGCGGGCACGCCCTTGCGGTTGAAGACGATGTACATACGGTCTCGCCACTGCGGCGCGTGCGGGTTGGTGTCGGAGCCGATGTGAGCTGCGGAGACGGAGACGAACTGGGCGGTGTAGCCGAGGGTGGTCATGCCCGCCAGCCATGTATCGAACAACTCCCACTGGGCTGCCTCCACGACATTCTCGATCATGACGAGCGGGTAGCGGAAGAGTTCGGCGGCGCGGATCACCTCCCAGAATGTGACGCGGGTCCGCTCGAACGCCTCGGTGGGGACGTGGCCGTGTTCCTCGAACAGGTCGAGTTGTCGCGTCCGTTTGCGGTGTCCACCGGCCGGTGATACCTCGGTGCAGATGGGGCTTGCCCACAGAACGTCGGTGCGTGGCAGGTAGCGCAGGTCGATCGCGGAGATGTCGGCGCACAAGTGCTCAGTGTCGGGGTGGTTGGCGGAGTGGGTTTCGATCGCTGGCTGCCAGTGGTTGGCGGCGACCTTAATGTCGTATCCGGCGCTGCGGAGGCCGGTGGAGCTGCCACCCATCCCGCAGTTGCCGGTCCAGTGAACCATTCCGTCGCGACGACACAGCCACGTCCCGTGCTCGACTGTGGGGCACCAAACGACGCCCGTGTGGTCGACCCACTCCACCCGGTTCTGGCGCAGGGGTTTCGCGGTGTCGCGGCCCATGAGGGCTACCGTCCACATTGGCACTTCGGTCCCGCGATACCGCTGGTGCCACGTGCGCACTGACGTGGAGTGCCCGGCCAGGATGGCGGCGAACTGGAACGCATCGCACCGATCCGGGTCACCTTGGGTCAGAGTCGCCTCATGGGTCAGGTCACGAACGCGACGAGTCCCGTCCGCCAGCATCGAGACCTCGATAAGAAGGTCGAGTTGCGCCTGTGTGAGGCATAGCATCCACTCGTGAGCAGGGGCCTTGTTGACGAGTGCACCCGCAACTGGCGCGGCGGCAGCGCGGTTCAGCCTCCAGCAGCGCTGGTCTCCCCAGTCGCTCACCGTCCAGTAGGCGCGGCCATCGGTGCGGCGTCCTGGGGGCCCATATAGGGCGGTGAGTGCCGCAGTGATCCGCCGGCAGTTGTCCGGGTTGTGGCTACGCGACTGATAGATGTGTAGCCGTCCATGGGCGCGGAAGTTACCCTCGGTCCATGCCCATCCGACCAACTCCACCAGTTCGTTGCGGACACCGGAGGCTTTCGGCAGGTTGAACGGGGCTGAGCGCTTGACCATGGACTCCGACGTGAGGTCCCTGGTTGTGCGCCACCGCATCGTGGCGCTGCCGCCGCGCCTATTACGCTCCCAGGTGGGCCACCGGTGGTCGGCCGTAACGAGCGCCGAGATGCCTTTCCCGTGGATTCTGAGCATGCGCTCGTCGGTCGCGTCGAATCGGTGAACCTGCTCGACGGGGGCAAACCCAGCGATGCCGGTTTCGACATTCAGACTGGCGACCAAGTCACCGACCTCAACCTCGTCATGCAGTCGCCAACCGTGAACGGTCAGGATCTCGGTCTGCTCGTCGGCGCAGAAAAAGTCAACGGCGGTGAGCATCAGAATGGTGCCTCTCCGGTCTGGCTCGCCCACGGGTCATCCTGGGGCTGCGGTACCTGCGTCGCCTGCCCGCGTTGGCTGCGGTTGACGATGGCGGTCTGGGTGCGCAGCGAGGGTCCGATGTCGTCCACGGACAGCTCGAAGGTGGTGCGGCGCTGACCCTCCTTGTCCTCGTAGGTGCGCGACTGGAGCTCACCGGTCACGATGACCCGCATGCCCTTGCGGAGGGTGTCGGCGGCGTGCTCGGCCATGTCGCGCCAGACGGTGCAGCGCAGGAATGTGGTGTCGCCGTCGATCCATTCGCCGGTCTGCTTGACGTAGCGGCGGTGATTGTGGGCGACCGTCATGGTGGCGACGGCGGCCCCGGCCTGAGTGAAGCGGACCTCGGGAGAGTCCGTCAGGTTGCCGCAGATGGTGATGGTGTTGGTGCTCATGATTGGTCCTCTCTCTGGCCGCAGTGGGTGCAGCGGGCGTGTCGGTACAGGTGTCGTGGGGTGATGGGTTGGCGGTGGTCGTCTAGTCCCATCGCGCCGGTGAGGATGTGGAGGGCGGAGCAGGCTGCCGGGGCGGGGGCTCGGCGGTCGTCACCCGCCCCGG
>NZ_JBQHVY010000031.1:0-7459 GCF_052064255.1 Oribacterium sp. HCP3S3_B9 | reverse complement strand
ATGAAGAAACTCTGCGCAATAGACACGAAGGCAACTATCGAAGACAAGGATGGAAACCCAAAGATCTCACGGTAGTAAGTTAGCGCGCTCAGCTAACACTGAGCGCTTACGTCATATCCACGCCTCTGTCACGAATTGTGATTGTTTTTTCTTCCGGGTTCCAAATAGCCCTCAATTTACCTCTTGAATCTCGCAGTTCTGTCATCGACATTCCTCCTTTAAAGTGAATAAAGCCGGGATAGAGATCAGAGCATCTACATGATGCAATAATTTCTACCCCGGCTTGGTTACATAATGAACGGCACGTTCAGGTATCTATTCTGTTAAACCATGCTCGGACTTTCCAGTTCCTGGTTATTCATTTTGATTTCCAAGCACGGACCATTATTAAACTGCTGGCATATCGCATCCCACGGTTCATATGACACGACGTTCCCGCCCTTCATATATACCAACGACAAAACACCATTAACAAGGGCCTTGTATCCCACCAGCATTTCTTTTCCGTGAGTTACATAAATTCCGTTTTCTCTTTTACTCATCCAGTATCCTCCTGTTATAGATTGTTATGGTCTTCGTAATCCTCATCCAACCAAGCAGCTATATATCCATCAGATGTACCAACCGGACGGTCTAACACGCTTGGCGTTTGATTTGTATTGGATAGCCATGTTTCTTCCACTACTTTCTCGTTGTCTGTATCTACCAATATCACCGATATCGCAGAGTTGATAGGAGCGCCCTTGTACTGGTTAACAACATAAGCGTATATTGTCGGATCGCAGAAAATAAAAGTAGTCTTCTGATTTTCAAAATAATCAGGCTCCCATGCATCAACGAGGAATGTCTTTGCAAACAGACCATTCAATCTGTCAGTGAAAAAGCCCATTGGTCTGTTATGCTCGTCGGTTTTGTATGTGTTCACATCGAAGTACCACAATTGCTGTGGCGCATCCTCAATATAAAAAGCAAAATCAAAATACAGTCTCATTCCGTACGGCGCATCTGTCCGTCTTCGCTCCAGAGAGTCCGGAACTTTCACAATAGGAACATCTCGCTCAAGAAGAGCTGCCACAATGGCGTTTTTTGCTTGCCGCTCTCTATTCATGCTCTCTTCTCGAACCGAATAATGAGGACCCATTGAAGCCCTACGTTCATGTTCTTTCTTATCCCTCATACCATTTGCCAACATAAACATATCCAGATCAATCTTGCTTTCAGGGGCTCTATGCTCGTATATTGCTTTTACAGTATCCTCCGAAAGTGGCTTTGAAATTTTTCCGTTTGCGATACGTGAAAGAGTAGATGCTCCAATTCCACAATCCTCTGCAAACTGTGCCATAGTTCGGTTTATGCCCTTCGCTTTAATCACATACTCGCTTATCCTCATTATGTCAGGTGTCCGAACCTGTACATACTCGGTATCTCTCTCCTCAGCCATTGCTCGAACCTCCATTTCATGTACTTGCAACTTTCTTGCTGTTCTATGCAAGAATAATAACACACAAAATAATATCTGTCAATACCTTGATGCAATATTATTGCAATTTTCTTGCAAGTCGTTGCAATCCGCTTTCCTACTCGTATCTGGACGTAGCTTTCTATTCAGACAGCTTGTCAATAGAAGCAATCCATTCCAATATCTCATCAGCGGAAAGCGTACCTTCCTCCTTTTGCTTCCGTCTTAGTTTCATCCCCTCTGTTAATTCCGACAGCTGCGCTTGCAGATCGGTTCTTTCTGGATGCCTTTTTATCGCCATCTTAAACCGCATATACAATCTCCGGTATTCTTGAGTCAGGACGTCATATTTCATTTTCCTGGCCCTTGCTGCATTGGCCCCAACATCCCTGCAGGCTTTGCTACTATCCTGGGGAGACGGATACCCGCAGTAGAGTGAATCAGATCGTCCCACCGGAACAAAATACTGCCCGCAGTTTTTGCATTTGACGAACTTTGTCTTTGCATCCATGGCATGGGCAGCTTCAAATAGGATGAGCGACATCGATGACTTGATCGTGTAGATGGAATGAAACGCATTATCATAAAACATAATGTGGAAATCAATATGCTGGAAGTCCGTGTTATCAGCATACAGGCCCCAGAAGGCCATTACCTGATTTTCCTCATATTCCTCTCCCGATACCAGCATATTGAAGGAATGCTTAAACGCGACATAGGAATTTGCATATGCCGCATAGGCGGTCAACATTGCCTGACCGATGGTACTGATACCAAAGGTCTCAACGCCCGTTTCCTCCAGAACGAAAGATTTAATCTGATCTGTATCCTTATCCTTGTTGAGTGGGGCAATCAATTCTTTCAGTTCTTCTTCGTTAGCGCGATTGAAGTCAGCCATAAAGCCTGAAAAGTCCGCCAGAATCATCACCGCTGTGATTACCCCAAACTTCTCCAGACAGGCTTCATAAAGATTCATGAGTGCGTGACCACCGTTTTCTTTCAAATAAAGCTTAAAACTGAATACGAAACCTCATAAACATGAAACCCTGGTAGATTACTTTACCAGGGTTTCTATTAGCTTGTGTGGCTAACAAATTGTTTTCAAAAGTATCGTCAGTTTACCGTCCTCACAGATAACATTGACGTAATCTCCGGAGTTAATGCTCATGTACGGTAAAGTATCACAAGAAAATTATGTCGAATTGACAGCCGCCTCCGCTATACCGAATAAGGAAATAAAGAGTCCTCAAATTTTGCGCTACTAAATGAAGACGAGCGGAAGTAATCTCCCGCTCGTCAGTAAACTTAACTATGCCATATCAATCCCGCTTCTTTCCCGCCACCGGCACTAAGAACAGCGCGGGCAACAGCAGGAAAGCGGTACAGACCAGCCCCCAGGGTATGGACACCTGCTGGGCTACCAGCCCCACAATAGGCCCGCCGATGATCTGCCCGAAAGAGTCCAGCTGTCCGCTGGTGGAAAAGACTGTGGCGCGCATTTTCTCATCCACATGGTCGTTCATCCAGGCGGCCAGCACAGGCTCCTTGATGGTGCGCATAAGCCCCGCCAGCAGGAACATCAACAACATGAACCAAAAGCTCCGCCCCACCGCGAAGAGAACCAGGCACAGGATATACCCGGCGCTGGTGGACATGACCACACTGGTTCGGCTGACAGTCCCTTTTTTCTCCATGCGGGCGATGAGCAACTGAGAAGCCAGAATACCTAAGCCGCTGCCGATAAGACTGATAACACCGAACCAAGTGACGCTGTTCAGCGGCCCGATAACGGGTATTACCGTGTCATCCAGAAAATGAGCGGTGGAGAGCCGGTCAAAGCCTTCACTGGCAAGTCCCCCGCATAGTGTGATTGCTAAGAGCGCCAGCAACACAGGTGCGCCTTTCACAAAGCCCAGGTTGAGCTTGAACAGGCAGACAAAGTCTTTAAGCAAGCCCTGCCGTTCCTCAATAGCAGGGGAGAAGTTGGTTTCTGGCATGATGCGAACCAACACCAGCCCCAACAACAAGCACAAACTGCCCCCCAAGATGACAGGCATTTGCAGGTTTATGTTTCCCAGCAGTGTGCCCAGCACCACGCCCAGAACGCCGCCGATTTGCCCCATTTGACTGCCCCGCAGGAACACCTTGTCTATGGGTTTGTCCTCTTCCTCCGAGGCAATCCACGCCTCCAGAGCGCCGGTGATGAAGGTATCACCGCAACCCCAGACAACCTGGGCCAGCAGAACCGGCGCGAACCACGGTAGCGCACCCTCCATCAGAAAGCCCAGGCCGTAGAGGAACATTCCAATCAGCACCGAGCGCCGACGGCTATACAAATCCGCCACCACACCGGTGGGTATCTCGAACAGAAAGCAGGAGGTCTCCAGAACCGTCCCTACCAGGACAAGCTGGAAAGCATCCAGCTGCACCACCTCCAGGTGGTACACGATGGAAAGCACTGTGGACATAGAAACCGCCAGGGAAAAGACAAATCGGAACAGCAGGTAGACAGAATATGCCTTTGAATTTTTAGCAAACATGAAGTTACATTCTCCTCGTATTATATAGTAGTAGTTTTTAGAGACCCTCTCCAAGGTCTTTATAACTATTAAGTCATAGTCTTTTCTTTACCTCTTCTGCAGGTTCGACTATGATATATAAGATGCTGTGGATTGGTTCTTTTCTCCTACCACTTGATGGTTTAGTAAAGGCTCCAACCACAGTCTCTTTGTTCATTTGTTAATCAGTTAGATACCGCATGACGGTTTATTTAGAACGAGGTTACAATCGCAAGGAGCACTTGTGGTTCTAAAACAGTATCAAATATATTTCAAAGGCTCGATTTCTTTTTAATTCTAATATACTTTTTCTATCGGTCGCATCCGCCACACAAAATTCAATTTGTTTTGCATATTGTGATTGCCGTCTTTTAGCCAATTCTATCATTTTTTTGCTGTAATCAAAAGCGACAACCGAAGCGCCTCTTTGTGCAAGATACGAAGAATAATTTCCATTGCCACACGCAATATCCAAAATGTAATCCGCAGGATTAGGAGATAGAAGTTCCGTTACTTTGGGGCGCACTACCTCTCTGTGAAATTCATTAGATTCGTCACCCATTGCATTATCCCAAAATTGTGCGTTCTCCTCCCAGATTTTTTTACTTTCCTCTGTTCCCATGTTCTCTCCCACTCCCCAAATTTGCTTTTTTGCTTCCATTAAATCTTCCTTACTATATTCCATTGTTACCCTCCATAACTTCTGATTGTTGCCGTCTTGACGATTATGTATCTTTACATTACCTTCTGAAACATATGGCGCACCTTGTCCAGGCGGCTGTTTGGACGGCGGGGCTGGATGACCGGCTGACCGACAGCGGCCTGATATCCTTTCAGCTCTGTAAGGCATACGCTCCGCCCGTTGGTGTAAAAGGCCAGATCAGTACGGTATGCCTGTATACAGCGGGCGGGAATCTCGCCAGTAAAGACAACTTCATCCTTTTTTTCCTGGGCCGTTTCGATGGTGGCACAGTATTTCGGTGCATCATGATAAGCCCTGGAAAGGTATTCCTGGGGCGCATAGAGGATGAAGGAGAGATAAGGTTCCAGCAGCTGCGTCCCCGATTCCTTCAATGCCTGTTCCAATACAATCGGGGCCAATGAGCGGAAGTCCGCCGGCGTGCTGACCGGACTGTAATAAAGCCCGTATTCAAAGCAAATCTTACAGTCCGTTACGTTCCAGCCGAACAAGCCCTGCTCCAGCCCGTAACGGATACCATCCCTGACAGCGTTTTGAAAACTCTGGTTCAAGTATCCCAGCGAAACCCGGCTCTCGTATTGTACACCGGAGCCAAGCGGGAGTGGTGTAACAGACAGTCCGATGGATGCCCAAAACGGGTTGGGCGGCACCTCGATATGGATGGTGTGGCTGGCTGCTTTGAGCGGCCGCTCCATATAAATGACGGTGGGTTCCTTTACCACTGTTTCAAGCTTGTATTTTTCCGACAGCAAAGCGGAAACAACCTCCAACTGCACCCGGCCCAAAAAAGAAAGAATGATCTCATGGGTGATGGAATCCACTTCGCAACGCAAAAGCGGGTCAGTATCCGCAAGTTGCGTAAGAGCGTCCAGCAGCCGTTCTCTTTGCGCTGCCGTTTTCGGCGCAATCGTCGTCCGCAGCATGGGGAGGGGGTCCTCGCGCCACCTTTTACGAGGGAGCCGGGTTTGGTCCCCTAATACATCGTTTAACCTCACGCTGTCGCTGGGAAGGATAACAATTTCACCCGGATAAGCGGTGTCTGTCCGAACAATTTCCCCTTTGGATGGAATACGCATCTCTGTGATTTTCAGCTTTTCTCTCCCGGCCAGGGCCACCGTATCCCGCAGGCGCAGCGTTCCGCTGTATAGCCGTAGATAGACACGCCGCTGGCCGCAATCTGTATACTCCACCTTGAAAACGCTGCCGCATAGGGCGGCGCTCCCCTGTTCCCCAATCGGTTGGAACAGCCCTGTCACCGCATCCATCAACGGTTGAATGCCAAGGCCCTTTTTGGCGCTGCCATAATAGACCGGGAACAGGGAGGCGTCTTGAACCCGCCGCTGTTCCTCCCGCACAAGTTTTTCCCGGCTGATTGGTTCTCCTGCGATATACTTTTCCAATAATTTATCGTTATTTTCGATGACCGCATCCCATGCTTCTATGTCGGTATTTTCCTCCAGGACTATTTCCGGGGACAGCGACACCGTCTGCTTGATGATAATATCGGCGGAGAGCTTATCCCGAACAGACTGAACCACGCTCTGCAAATCAACGCCAGCCTGGTCGATCTTGTTGATAAAGATAACGGTGGGAATGTTCATTTTCCGCAGGGCATGGAACAGAATACGGGTCTGGGCCTGCACGCCATCTTTAGCGGAGATCACCAAGATGGCCCCATCTAAAACAGCCAAAGAGCGGTACACCTCCGCCAAAAAATCCATGTGGCCGGGCGTATCCACAATGTTAACTTTACATCTGTGCCACTGGAAGGAAGTGACTGCCGCTTGAATGGTAATCCCACGCTGCCGCTCCAAAAACATGGTGTCCGTCCTCGTTGTCCCTTTTTCGACGCTCCCCGGTTCTGAAATGGCTCCGCTGGCATATAGCAGGCTCTCCGTCAAGGTCGTCTTTCCAGCGTCTACATGGGCAAGAATTCCAATATTGATTATTTTCATGTGATTGTCCTCCCTTTACAGCCCCAAAGGGCATAAAAATCCCCAGCAGTAAAATACTTTTACCACTGGGGATTATAAGTTGCGGACATACACATATACAGCATACACCTGTTTGTGAGTGCTGTTTTTGGGGATATGTCAAAATTGATAAGGCAAAAGTATTCTTGAATTGGGTACAAAAAACTAAGCCCCTACAAAAGGGACTATCATAATCCTTTGTTCCCACTATTTGATTATAGTTTTATTTAAGAATACCTTGCCGCATATTTTTTACTCCTTTTCTAGATTAAATCATTGTATCACATCAGTTTTAGGAAAGCAAGTACCTAAAAGAAATTTTTCTTCCCCTTATATGTAACAATCATACCGGCTTCCTAGCGTTCAGAATGTTTTCTGCTGTCTGCTGTGGTGTTTGGTTGGAATTGTCCAACCAAAAGCCGATCCGTGGTGTTGTCTGCATTTTACTAAATACAAATTCAATGTATACAGAAAGATATAAGGAGTGGGAGGTGTTGTTGACTGCCTAGATTGACTTCGGGCTGATCTGCTTGCGTGTCACGAGATTGATCTATATACTGTCATGAGATTAAAAAGAAAGAAGGTCCGGGGTACCCTCTTTGCACGTCGTGTCCCCCGAACCTCTGGTATCAAAACCATGTTCAGTGTATCAAACTTTGAGCTCAGACACAATGAGGTAAACGGTTTTTTATGTTGAGAGCAATGATGCCATCCCTCCGTGCCCGTCCTGTCGTGGCAAGCTGGTCTACCGTGATCGCAAGCGCCGTAT
>NZ_JBQHVY010000030.1:0-8669 GCF_052064255.1 Oribacterium sp. HCP3S3_B9 | reverse complement strand
GTCGTGGGGTGATGGGTTGGCGGTGGTCGTCTAGTCCCATCGCGCCGGTGAGGATGTGGAGGGCGGAGCAGGCTGCCGGGGCGGGGGCTCGGCGGTCGTCACCCGCCCCGGCAGCGACTCGGGTGGTGCTCATACGGCCACCGCGCTCTCGACCCGGTTGGCGTAGGTGGCGCGCATTCCCTCATCGGTGGCGAGGTAGGCCATGTGCGCGAGGTGGTCGCTGACCTCACGGAGCGCGGCGGCGTGGGTGGGTCGCCAGCGTCCGATGTGGCCGCAGTCGCAGCGCCACACCCAGTGGTCCGGCGTGTCGCGCCAGATGTGCGGCTTGTGGTCGGAGAACCAGGCGGCGACGATCTCGCGCAGGTCGCTCTCGATGCGGCGCTTGTCGCCGTCGTAGTCAAAGAACCGATGCCGGCGGTCGCCGTGCTGGCCGTGGGAGCCGCAGTCGAACAGCTCGCACGTCGTGCCCTGCTCGTGGGTTACGCGCTGGTCGTGGTCGCGGCGGAAATGGATGACGATCTCGCGGTAGTGTGCGCGGTTCGTGGCGTCTCGCTGCCAGATTTCGACGCCCCCGCGCTCGGTGGCGATGCCCCAGCCGGTGTAGCCACCGGGGTTCGTAGTAGGGATGACGACGGTCATGCCGTGGCCTCCTGCTCGGCGTCGGGCACCAGCTCCGCCTCGTACACCTCGCCCGTGTCGGGATCGGCCAGCGACTCCGCCACAGCAGCCTCGGCGGCGACCAGTTCGGTAAGGGCAGCGATCACGGCAGCAGCCTCGGTCTCCGTCAGGTCGGTCGCGGACGTGAGCGGATGTCCGACAGCCTCGACGGCGAAGTCCAGCGCCTGCCTCTTGGTGAGCCCGGCCTGTTTGACGAGTCCGCCGATGGTGGTGGTCTGCTCGGTGCTCAGCATCGGCTCAGCCATGCCGCGCAACGCCTCCATCGCAGCATCGACGTTGGTCGGGGCCGGGTCAGGCGTCGGCTGCTGCTGGGTGACCGTGACCCGCTCCGGTGGCGTGCCGGCCCCCAGTTCCTCGGGGGTGTAGATGACGCCGTACAGGGCGTCGGATGCGCCCATGCGGCACACCTCGGTGATGGCGCGGGCGCGCATCATCTGCCCCTCATACTTGGACCAGTTGCCCTTGCCGGACAGTCCAGCCGCCTTCGCCTTCGTCCTGTCCCAGCAGGACGTGAACTCGAAGTCGGGGTCGTCGGCGCGGATCAGGGTGGCGGTCACGACCGGGCCATGCTCGGTGGCCTCCTCGCGGATGCGCAGCTTGTGCCCGGCCCGGCGCACCAGTGAGGCGAGCAGGTCGGCCGACGCGGTCGGCTTACCCTCGATCACGTGGATCGAGTTGATGGCCTGCATAGGCGGGATGCCGAGCGCGTCCCCGTACTCGATCGCGATGAGCACGTTCGCGGGTTGCTTGTAGTACTGCCTGGGGAGCAGGTTCCCGTCTGCGAGGGTGCGGGCGTACTCGAGTTTTTGGGGCATGGTTGCCAGTTCGGTGCCGGTCATGCTGCTGTCCTGTCTGTGGTGGCCGCGTCTCGTGCGGCGTGGAGGTCGGTGATGAAGCGCTGCCCGGCCCGCATCAGTGCGGTGAACAGGGCTGGGTTGAATCGGATCGGGTAGGTGGCGAAATCGAAGCCGCGTTCACCGGCGGCGAGGATGGCGAGGATGGCGCGGTCGAGTCCGAGGATGCCGAGGCCCCACTGCACCTGGTACAGGTAGTGCATCGGCACCCGATCGGTACCGGCCCGTCCCCATGCGTGCGCGGGGCGGTGGGGGTCGTCCCAGTCGTCACCGGTCAGGACGGCACGCCGGTCGGCGGTTTTCGCCTCGACCAGCACCCCGTCTGTGGTGACCGCATCTGGGTTGTACAGCGCCCAGTCGTGGCGGGGATGCACATGGGTGCCCGCCATCGCGTCGTCGTAGATGAGAGGCGTGGGCCATGAGGTGGTGAGGGATCGCCGCTCAGCGACCATGCCGAGGACAGCAGCCTCGAGCATGGTGCCGCGCCACATCGCCGGGGTCTGGGGGTGGACAGTGCCGGCGATCTTGTCGGCGATGAGCTGGTCGCGGTGGGTCCATGGGGACAGTCCGCAGGCGGCGGCGATCTCGGAGCCGCCGATCCGCCAGCGCCGCGCCTCATGCCACTCGGGCGTGTTCGGCGGGTAGGTGCAGAGTAGGGTCACAGTCCCGCCTCCCACCATGCAGCGGAGTCGAGGATCTCGCCGCAGTCGCCGCAGACCCGCCACGCATTGCAGCCGTAGGTCTCCACGTCGATCTCGCCGTCGTGGGGGCAGGCGTCCGGCTCAATACAGGCGCTCATGACCGGACCTCCGTCCCGAGCCACAGCCCGACGCAGACCACGCCGATGGACAGCAGGACCGCGATGACGGGCACGATGATGTCGAGCACGATGCGGCGGGTCATGACGCACCGCCGAGCGCGGCGAAGTCGATCCCGGCGGCACGCATCGGCTCGGTGAGCGTCGCGACCCCCAGCGCATCCGTGATTACACGGACCGTGGTGCATGGCCAATCGAAGGGCTCGCCATCGTCGTAGCGGCAGATCGTGCAAGCCCATCCCACGCGCTCATCGACATGCACCCACTCGCCCCCGTCGGTCTCCATGTGGTCGTGGTTGACCTCGTGGTCATCGCATTCACCCGGGATGCATGGCTCGAAGATGCCGACGCGGGGATGCTCCCGCAGTACCGCTTCCAGCGCGTCGAGCGCCTTCGGTAGGGCGGTGCTTGCATCCTCGACGGCAATCAGGCCGCAACCGCTCCACGCGTCGTAATCGCCAGTCGCGATAGGCGACCAGCCAGCCTCGGGGTGCTCGGCTTCAATGGCGGTGTAGGTGGGGCCATTGGTGGGGTCACCTTCTGCTCCCTCCCTGTAGCGCCAAGGTGCGGGGGGTGCGGCGTCCAGCAGGGCGCGGCGGCGAGCGATCCAACCGGCGGCGGACTCGACCATCTCGTCGGTCAGGTAGTCAGTCATAGCTGCCAGCTCCAATCTGGGGTTCCGTAGATGCCTGCTGCGAAGACGAGCAGGCAAGAGGTGATGATGATCAGGGCGAGTATGAGCACCTCGGCGGTGTGGTTGCGGTCAGTCATCGTCATCACTGCCGTCGCCGTCGCCACCGCCGTTGCCGTCGCCAGTGCCGTCGCCATAGCCGTAGCCAGTGCCGTCGCCAGTGCCGTAGCTATAACCGTCGCCGTAGGGCCAGACCTTGGCCAGCTCCAGGCCATCGATGTAGATGTCGCCGTAGGGCCAGACCTTGGCCAGCTCCAGGCCATCGATGGCGGACTCGAGGCGCGCCTTGGCCTCTACCATCGCTGTGGTCGAGGCGTCGACCTCGGCGAGTTGCGCCAGCAGTTTATGGCTCATGACTGCACCTCGATCGGGTCGCCGTCGATCGTGACGGGTCGGCAGGGTGTCGCCACGCGGGGCGCCTTGCACTTCGGGGTGTCGCCCAGGATCGGGCGCAGGTCAGCGACAGACACCCCGACCGCGAGCCAGCGCGTCGCCTCTCGGTGATATGCGGTCGCCTCCGCCGGGGAGGGCGAGAAGTGCAGCCCCCCGCCGCAGTCGTTGTCGTCGCGCCAGTCGGCGGCCTCCGGGAGCGTGCCGGGCGCGTAGCTGGTGCCGTGCGGGCTGATCCAGTTGTCCCCGACGGCCTTGTACACGGTCGCCACACCGTCAGCGACCTCGATTCCGTGGTAGGCGCACCATGCGTCCGGGTCTGTCGGCTCTTGCGTGTGGTCAATGATGACGCCTCCTACGATGGAGGCGCGCCTAGAGTGGCAGTGGACAGCGACCCGAGGTCTCGCCGTGACCGTGGCCGAGTCGTGGGCCCTGACCGTGGCCGAGCCGTAGGCCGCGACCGTGGCCGAGTCGTAGGCCGTGACCGTGGCCGAGTCGCAGGCCGTGACCGTGGCCGAGTCGTAGGCCGTGACCGTGGTTGAGTCGCAGGCCATGACCGTGGCCGAGTCGCAGGCCATGACCGTGGTTGAGCCGTAGGCCCTGACCGTGGTTGAGCCGCAGGCCGTGACCGTGGTTGAGTCGCAGGCCCTGACCGTGATGTATGAGCCGGGCTCGGAGCGGATGTCGATGACCCGCGCTCCTGCGGCGATAGCGGCGTCCAGCTCGGCCTGAGTGGTGACAGTAATAGGATCAGTCATGAGATGTGCCCCTTCCTGGGGTACGTGGCCCTCGCCGTGTCAGCGGTGAGGGCCGATCTGTTTGGTGGGGTCAGCGCGTCTTGGAGCTGGTGATGAGCCGGTTGACCTGCGCGGCGGAGAACAAGACGCGCCCGTTTCGCTTGCTGGACGGCTTGTGTCGGCGAAGCTTCCCGTCGGCGGCGAGCCGGTCGACGGTGGTGAGGCTGACGCGCAGCAGGTCGGCCACCTCGGCGCGGGTCATCCAGTCGCCGCTCACGACATCACCTCGGCAGAGAGTTCAGCGTCGGCTTCGTCGGCGTACCTTTGGGCCAGATCAGCCAGCCCCTCTATCGAGTCAGCCGAGTGCTGAGACAGGAAGTCGAGCTCACTGACGGTGCGCAGCAGGCGGGCACAGATCGTGAGCACCGTCACGGCTTGAGTGAGTTGGGCAACCCGCTGCACGTTCATGCCGCCACCTCGCTATCCAGGAGCGAGTCGAGGTCAGCGGTGCCACCCAAGATGCGGTGCAGAGCCGACAAGCCCTTGGCGGTGATGCGGATCGTCGGGGCGGGCAGCTCCAACTCGCCGGTACGGTGGTTGAGGAACGGGCCGGACGCCATTTTCTGCGCCAGCCGTCCACACTCGATCTGCGACTGGTAGGCGTGCCACTGCTGGCGATGCCCTGAGCGGTAGATCCAGCCCTGCTCGCGCATCGTCTCGAACAAGCGGTTGCGGCCGGTGCTGATCGCGGGGTCGCGTGAGAGCACCTTTGCGGCCTCGTCCACGGCGTAGTCGCCGGCGCAGGCGACCATGGTGGACCATGCGCGGGCGGCGGGTGCGAGTTCACGGGCACGCTGCTCGGCCAGTTCGCGGGCGTCCTCGGCCTCCACGACCATCAGCGCCAGTTCGCGCTTGGTGATCGACTCGACCCGGTAGCCGCCCGTCCTGCGGATGGAGGGCAAGACCTCGCTGGTGATCCAGCGGCGGAAGGTCGCGGCCTCCGGCTTGTCTGAGCGGATGACCACCTCGTACATGCCGGGCTCGCTGACGATGGTCATCTGCTGCGCGCCGCCAAGGGTGTCAATCTGAGTGACACCCCTCATATCGTCGGCGATGCGGCTGGCGGTCATGCTGACGTTGCCGAGTCTGAGGACTTTGCACAGGTCGGTAAGGACGAACCACGGCTCGCCGTCGATGGTGACGACGCGGACAGTGGCATCGCCGTAGGCGAAGGGGACGAGCGTGGCGCTCATGCTGCCACCGTCCGGCGAATCGCTGGGTAGGTGATGGCCTCGAGCGGGACGCCGAGGGCGTCTGCGAGTGCGCGTGCGGTCTGGGGGCCGGGCTGCTTGCGTCCGGCTTCGATGTTGGACAGGAATGCGCCTGACACTCCGACGTCCTTGGCGAGGCGGACCTGCTTCATCCCTACCGCGTTGCGGAGAGCGGCGACCGCTGCCCCGTTCACGAGTCTGGTTGCTTCCATAAGAAGAGAGTAGGAAAGAACAGGAAAGAAGTCAAGTAAGGAAACTAAACTACCAAGAAACTGGCAGTGACTAGGGTGCGCGCTGCGTAATTACAACGATGTGTTTCCCTGCTGAGCGGCTACTCTTTCCTCATGACCCCGAATCTTTCCCGATTTTTCCTGTCACCGTGGTGGACATGATCACCGGCCAGCAGCTCCGAGAGGCGCGACTGAGGCGGGGCTGGTCGCAGGGGCAACTCGCAGACAAGCTCGGCGTCACCGAGCGCAGCATCGGCAACTGGGAGCGTCGCGGGATACCTGCCACCCAGCAGGTACGCATCGCTGACGTGACACGCTAACCCAGCTCCCCCATGCGCTGCGCGATCGCCCTGTCGCGCTCGTCGGTGGCGACCTGGTACAGCATCGCCATCCCCGGCGTGGTGTGCCCGAGCCGCGCCATGAGTTCGCGGACGGTCGCGCCGGACTGAGCGGCCAGCGTCGCCCCCGTCTTGCGGAGGTCGTGGACGGACATGCCGGGCCGACCCACGGCCCGTGCACCCCGCTGATGGGCGCGGTAGATGGACCCATCGCTCAGTGGCCCACCGCCACGGGCTGGGAACAGCAGCTCGTCGCCGGTGGCGTCCGGGTGATGGGCATCCCAGTCAGCGAGCCACTGAGCGATCCCCTCAGCGATGGACGGCGGCAGGTGGGCTGTGCGGATACCGGCAGTGGTTTTGGGCGGCCCGATGTGCCACCGCCGCCCGCCGTCCGGGTCGGAGATGCGGGCGGCGGTGCGCTCGACGCGGATGGCGGTGGCGTCGTCGGAGATGTCGCAGCGCCGCAGTGCCCGCACCTCACCGGATCGCAGCGCCCCCCATGCGGTGATCGCGAGGATGACGCGCCACCGGTCGGGGACGGCGGCGAGGTAGGTGCGCAGCTCGGTGGGGCTGAGCGCGACTGAGCGGTGCGCCGGCGCAGGCTTCCCCGCCCCGCGGATGCGGCACGGATTGGTCGGGATCAGGCCATCCTCCACTGCATCGGAGAGGATGGAGCGCAGGAGCTGGTAGGCGTTGCCGTTCTGGGTGGCGGTGGCGGCGGGTAGTGCGTCGTACCATGCACGGACGGCCTCGGGGCTGATCTGACTCACGGCGATGCGTCCGAGGGTGGGGGCGATGACCTGCTGCACGAGGCGGCGGTACAGGGCGGCGGTGGAGTCGCGCAGCGGCTTGCGGGCACGGCGCTGACGTCGGGCGATGATGTCGGCGCAGTAGGCGGCGAGGTTGACGGCGGCGACCTCGGGGGCGCGGACGCTGGGAGCGATCCATGTGCCCCGGTCGATGGCGATCTCCTCATCGCGGAGCCATGCCTCGGCGTCGGAGCGCAGGAGGTAGGTGGAGGGTGCTCGGTGACGCTGCCCGTCGGGGCCGATATAGCTGGCCTGGTAGCGGTCTGAGGGGAGTCTGCGGAGGGTGCCGAATGCTCGGCGAGTGCGTGCCATGCTGACCACACTAGTGCACGTTAGATGCACGCGGGGCGAGAGGATCGGATATTTGCGCTCAGTGCGGAGAGGTTCGACTCCTCTCTCGCGCACAATACGTCGGAGCCCCTGACTAGGAGACATACCTAGTCAGGGGCTTTTTGTTGTCTGCATCGGTCCGCAGGAGTGCTCATGAGACCGCATGAGACCGCATCACTAATGCACGCTAGATGCACGGCCAAGAAATCTCCCCGGTGTTTTCTCGATCCCCTCTTGCATACCGGTACCCACATGTGTATACTGGGATACATCAGATAGGGAAAGGAACCCACTATGAACGCCACGATCACCTACCGCACCGGCAGCTACTACAGCGAGACCGACACAGCCAACCACATCTGGGAGATCTCCGACGAGCAGGGCATCGCCTCCGAGCTGTACGTCAGCATCAGCGACGCCGAGGTCATGCAGATCGAGACCCGCGAGGATCGCCGCGGCGAGGGCCTCGCCCGCCAGCTCTGGGAGGCCGCCAATGCGCAACTCGGCATCGTCTACCACAGCCTCCCCGCGCACCGTACCCCCGAGGGCGAGGCTTTCGCCAGCGCGGTCGGCGGCGAGTCCGTCACGGAGTGCCACATCGATAGCTGCGACTGCACGGACATCATCGACGACGACCCCTACGGCTACTGAGCCACCACCGACCACACGACAGGAGACAGACCATGACCAGCTACACCACCCGCGACGAGGCCATCCTCCGCCAGATCATCGAGCCCATCGAGTCCGGTGACGCCAGCCGCGACGAGTACGACATCGACGCGATCGCCGCCGAGGTGCTCGACACCATCGGCGAGGGCACCGAGTACCGGTGGACGCAGACCGCCGACGACGCCGAGTTTTGGGCCGCTGTCGAGCGCCACCGCCGCCCCAGCATCCTTGAGCAACTCAACGGCTACGACGGCGACAACCTGTTCCGGGACGTCATCTACGGACTCGACGGCTACGACGAGGACGCCACCAGCGAGGCCGACCCCAACTACCGCAACGACACGTTCGTCGCCGCAGGCGTCACCTACCGCTACGACTACCAGCGCGCCGAGTGGGTGACCGCATGACCACCGCACGCGCACCGATGACCGAGCACGACCTCGACGCATGGCTGTCCGACACGACCGCCACCCCGACCCAACGCGCCGAGCTGCTGGCCGCCGACGCGGCACTGTGCGAGACGATCCCCGACGATGCGGAGCCCGGCACGGGTTCCCCGGAGTTCATGGGCGCCGCGAAGCTCGTCCTGGGCGACGCCACCCTCGCCGACCTCGCGGCCACGCTGCTGGCTGCGCGGATCGCGGAGCGTGAGGCGATGGCCGAGCTACAGGGCGCCATCGTCGCGGCCCATCAGCGGGGGGTGTCAGTGATGGAACTGGCTCGCCAATCGGGTCTCACTCGACGCACCGTGTACCGGACCCTCAGCCGATGACGGCGGCGGCCTGCGGTCGTGGGAGTCTGAGCGGGACCGGATCAGTGAGCGGGCCGAGGCTCTGATCTGGGCTGAGCTGGCCC
>NZ_JBQHVY010000029.1:0-9831 GCF_052064255.1 Oribacterium sp. HCP3S3_B9 | reverse complement strand
TCCACCACTGTGAATGCCAGTGGGAAGACTGAGACTAAAATACTCTCGTTTTCCATGATTATGGCATTTTCAAAAGTATCAAACTAGCCGCACTGACACTGAGCGCTTACGTTTTTTTTAGCCGGTCTAAACAGACCGGCATTTTTAGTATATCCTCAAAAATCACATTTTCAGATCATGGAACTTACTACTTTTATAAAACCAGATAATATCATAACGCTTATCGGATTGATCGTTGTCTTTCTAAGGAGTGTTAGAGTCGGTTCTTCGACTGAGTTCTGCCAGATTCACTTTATCCGGCGAGAACTTGTCGCCCTGTTCTGTCTTCAACTGTTGCAGAGCTTGTGCTATAGTGTCATTGCCTATCATCAATAGAAAGGAACTTAAAAATCATGCCAGCGATCAGCGTACTAATAAAACCATCATCCGGAATGTGCAATTTACAATGTGACTACTGTTTCTACTGTGACGAGACAGAGAAGCGCCTTCAAGCATCATATGGTTTTATGTCAGAAGAAACATTAAAAAATGTGATTCGCAAAACAATTCTTCGCGCAGAAGGAATGATTTCATATGTGTTTCAGGGTGGTGAACCCACTCTACGCGGATTAGATTTTTATAAAAAAGTCATCGAATATGAACACCAGTACAATCGACATCATATTCAAGTAAATAACGCGTTGCAGACAAATGGCTATCTAATAAATGATGAATGGTGTCAATTTTTAAAAGATAATAACTTTCTAGTCGGCTTGTCCATAGATGGCATACCCGAAACTCATAACCTGTACCGCCATACTAAAAATGGTGAGCCCACATATGATCAAGTTTTAAAATCTATCGATTATTTGCAGAAATATAACGTTGATTTTAATATTTTAACAGTAGTAAACCAAAAGGTTGCGAGTTCCATTGATGCGATATACGCATATTATCGCAAGAAAGGCTGGCACTACCAGCAGTACATTGCCTGTTTAGATCCATTAAACGAGCCTCATGGGCAGAATCCCTATGCTGTAACTCCGCAGCAATATGGAGAATTTTTGATTTCACTCTTTAGATTATGGTATAAAGATTGGAAAAATGGATGTGCTCCATATATACGACAGTTTGAGAATTACATCGGCATTCTTCTAGGATATCGGCCAGAGTCATGTGACCAGTGTGGTATCTGTAATATTCAAAATGTTGTAGAAGCAGATGGCAGTGTATATCCATGTGATTTCTATGTTTTGGATTTATACTATTTAGGTAACTTCAATCAAGATCAGTTGGATGACATCGATCGTCGCCGGAAGAAAACGGATTTTATATCACGTTCTCAAAAATTAAAACCAAGTTGCATTCAGTGCCAATACCATTATGTTTGCCGTGGTGGTTGCCAGCGGAATAGAGATTTTGATTCCACTCTTGGTTTATATGAAAACTATTTCTGTGAAAGTTATCGCATGTTTTTTGACGCATGCTTAGGTGATATGAGAACGGTTGCCGAATCTATCAGGTCACATTCTTAATATACACTCATACCTAATTTTTCCTTAAAAACAGCACTGCTTAAGCGGTGCTGTTTTTCTATGCATCAAATCAAACTGGTAATTACTTTTAAAAATCCAGCCATAATCATAACACTTATCGGATTGATCTTTGTCTTTCTAAGGAGCAATAGCGCAAACATAAATATGCCAACCATCACCCACTTTGTATCTAGTAATGTAGTTTGTTCATTTCCCCAAAAGGCAGTTATAAGAATCAAAACGCCTGAGGATGCAATCATCGCCACGACTGCAGGGCGGAGAGAATGGAGTATTCCCTGAAGCATATCCAGTTTTCGGTATTTCAGATACAGCTTTGCCAATATCGTAACGATGATGCAGGAAGGCAGAATACATCCCAGGGTTGCAACGACTGCTCCGGGTACTCCGGCAATTTTTAAGCCAACAAAGGTGGCTGAATTAACAGCTATCGGGCCCGGTGTCATTTGTGATATGGTAATCAGATCTGTAAACTCTGCCATAGATAGCCATCCATGCGTTGTCACTACCTGGCCTTGAATCAGCGGCATTGCGGCATATCCACCGCCGAAGCTAAACAAACCGATCTGTATAAAGCTCCAGAATAACTGTACATATATCATTTGGCCACACTCCTTTTATAAAGAAAAGTTCGTATAGCGCCAATAGCACCACATACAAGCACGATGTAGATGACGTTAACACCAAATATACATGATGCTGCAAATGCTGCCGTCATAATAATGAGCGACATGACATCCTTCTCTTTTACGATTGGGATTCCCATATCAACTGTGACGGAAGTAATAACTGCACCTACACCGGCCTGCATGCCCTCCAGCATCTGGCTGATAAACCAATTGCTCCGAAAAGCATTATAGAACATAGAAACCATGGATAGTATGATAAAGGGTGGCAGAATCGTTCCTAAAATAGCCACGATAGCTCCTGGAATGCCCGCTAACTTATACCCTACAACGATTGCTCCATTTACAGCGATAGCTCCCGGGGAGGATTGAGCGATGGCTACCAGATCCAGCATTTCATCTTCTTCGATCCAATGGTAGGCATCCACGAATTTTTTTTTCATCAGCGTAACAATGACATACCCTCCACCGAAAGTAAAAGCACTTAAATAGAGCGTCGATATAAAGAGTTTCCAAAGAATATTTTTTCTGTCTTTCACCTTCAAGCCTCCACTTTCTTTGTATTAATATAAAAAAGGTGCGACTCAGTTTTTCAGAAATCGCACCACTTTAATGATATTTTTTACAATTTAGTTCACTTTAATGCTGCATAATCTGCATCCGTATAGTCCTTTGTCGGATCCCAATTTGAGAACTCCAAAGAATTATAATCCATTCCAACAGCTTCGCACACACGCTTCCATTCAGTCGTCGTACCGTCGGCAAGTGTTTTTAACGAACCATCATAATCCGTGATACTCTTCGCAATAATACCCTGTACGATGGCGCCAAGACTTGGCTGCACATCCTTTACTTCAGCATAAAAGCTATTCGCTTTTTCATCACGCTTAACAAGTGTAGGAACAACCTTAGATGTCTCTTGTGCAATCGTATAGTACTCCTTCATATGCTCATTCGTCATGTACTTCTCATTAATCTCCGGAATACAAGATACGAAGCTACCACTTTCAACATTACTCTGCTGATATCCAAAATCCTCATCGTATAATGCCATCAGGTATTCTGCCGCTTCCTTCGGATGCTTAGACTGCTTATAAATACCCATCCAAGGCGAGAGCTCACCAGCCTGAACATAGGTATTGCTTGTTCCATCCGGTACCGGCACTGCCATTACACCGTAATTTAATCCAGGATTATTCGCGTCCCACTGTGATACACACCACATACCCTGGCACAGGAAGGCCGCCTGACCCTGTGCAAATAATTCTCTCGCTTCTGGGGCGCTGATATTAATGGTGTCTGGGTGTATGCTGCCATCATCCACTAAGCCCTTAATGAGCCCCATCGCCTCGCGCATCGCCTCGCTGTCATAAGGTGCTACTCCATTATCCGTTAATACCTTTTGTGTAGCAGCGATTTTGCCTCCTGCGGCGGCAGCAAGAGAACGAGCCATAACATCCATACGATTCATCTGCTTTCCACCATCGATCAGACCATAAGCATTGCCTTTTCCTGCTTCCGTAACCTTTTTACAAGCCTCTCTAAACTCTGAATAAGTACTTGGGACTTTCGTAACGCCAGCCTGCTGCAAAAGATCCTTATTATAGAAGAATAGACACTGAATTACTGGCATCTGTTCTGTAACCGTATACCAGTCATCACCTATATCTGTCACTCCCTCTGCAAAAGATGCAGGATCAAATTTAGATCTGAAATCTTCAGTCACATAATCATTAATCGGCTGAAACCAGCCCTCAGCAACAGCTGTATCCAATGTAAGTCCTACAGGAATTGGGAAAAGGTCCGGGCCATCACCAGATTTAATCATCGTTACAATAGTATTTTTAAACTGATCTACCGTAAGCATCGTATATTCAATCTTAATATTCGGATGGGCTTCTTCAAATTTCTTATGGAATTCCTGTCTCTGTGTTGCAGATCCATCACTCCAATCGACAACACGTAAAGTGATCTGCCCATTGTCACTAGTTTCTTCCTGTGCAGCATTATTCGCTCCAGTTGTCTCCGTGTCACTACCGCTCGTCGATGGCATCGCTCCACATCCTGCCACAGTACTGAACAGCATCATGGTTGTCATCAGCACTGCTCCGATTTTTTTTAACTTCATCTTTGTTCCTCCCTTTGAGAAAAATAATAGTTCACTTTTTTAGCTCTTTACTGCACCGGCAATTCCTTCGACAAAGTGCTTCTGCATAAAGATAAATAGAATAATAACCGGGATTACAGCAATCGATCCTCCTGCCGCAATACCTGTCCAATCCACCGTATTTTCACCCTTGAAGGCATAGAGGCCAACTGCCAGCGTTCTGGATGCAGGGTTATTCAACGTTAATACCAGTGGCAGCATAAACGCATTCCACGCCCAAATCGTTTCCATGATGACAACCGTTGTTGCTACAGGCTTGCAAAGTGGCATCATAATATAATAAAACGTTTGGAAAAAGTTACATCCATCGATCTTTGAGGCTTCTTCAAGTTCATTCGGTACCGACTGAAAAAAGCTTGTGAACAGTAACAAGAAAATAACATGAGCTCCACCCGCCTGAGATAGAATCAGTCCAAGTCTAGTACCGACTAAATGCATTTCCTTCACAACTTCGTAAGTCGGGATAATCGTACTTACCAGAGGGATCGCGATACTGCCAAGAAAAACTCCCATACACAGATTTCTTCCAACGAATTTATATCTTCCCATGGCATATCCGGCCATCATCGTCATGATTAATACGATAACGACAGAAAAAATCGTAACTATAATGGTATTGATGAAATAGGTTCCGAAATCGGCCTTTTGCCATATACGTATGAAATTCTCTACGGTTGGAAGCTTTGGAATCAAGCCTAACCGATTCTGAAAAAATTCATTTTGACCTTTAAATGAAGCTGAAATCATCCACAGGAATGGATAAATCCAGAAAAAGCCTACAGCCAACAATAAGGCATGCTTAATTACTGACTTTGTAATATGAATCATTTTCTCCTTGCTCAACTTACTCACCCCCTACTGTGCATGATTCTGTAAGCGACTCTTAATAGCATTCAGAATAACGCCAACCACAATTACGGTGCCTCCAAAGAAAAGGGCTGCAGCACTTGCATAACCTAATCTTGGCATTCCGATTTCGCTCGAGAATGCGGTACGGTATACATATGTAGCGATAACATCGGTAGCATAAAATGGTCCGCCCTCCGTCATAGTTTTGACAATATCAAAAACTTTCAGAGAATTGATCGCGCAAAGAATAGCAATAATGCCACCGGTAGGTGCAATCAACGGCAATACAATGTGAAAAAAGGTCTGTCTTCGGTTGGCACCATCAATAGTGGCTGCTTCATAAACATCCTTTGCAACCCCCTGAAGTCCCGCGAGCCAATAAATCATATAGGTGCCGCAATCCTTCCAGAGGGAGATGATAACCAGTGTCGGCATAGCATACTTCGCATCTCCAAGGAAATTCACCGGAGCTTTTAAAATGTGCAGCATAACCAGCAGATGATTCACTGGTCCTTGTACTCCAAAAATAAAAATCATAATGATTCCCACAACCGAAGCAGTTGTAACAACTGGTATAAAGTACATGGTTCTGTATAAACCACGGCCTTTCATGCGTTCATCATTAAGCATATAAGCCAAAAATAAAGATACAGCGAGTTCGAGTGGAACAATCATCGCCATATATTTGAAACTGTTAAAAAATGCATTCCAGAATAACTCATCCTGCAGTAATTCCTTATAGTTCTGAAGTCCGATGAAAGCTGCATTAGCTGTCATACCTGACCAGTCCAGAAGTGAATACTGAATACTGCAAATAATTGGGTATCCCTGAAATAGAATATAAAAGCCTACTGCCATCGCCATAAACAACCAGCACCAGGCATTCATCTGGATCTTACCTTTGAGTTTAATTCGTTTGGTTTCAGCACTGATATCACTTTGCACTCTCGTCATTTTGATCCCCCATTTCATAAAGGTATTTGCTTCTGACGGCTTCCTTCATAGGCAGGCCTGTATCATAATCCAATTGCCTAGGTTCGTACTCCTCATCTTCCCTCTGCCTCGTAAAGCCTTCATTGTCCCATCTAGGGACATATCCCTTATTCCACGGCCTTAATGACCATTGGTAGCCACGATACAAATCTCTCGTGTCATTCATATGCTTTATCAACTTATCATGAAGCTTATGAATCTGATCCAGATAAAGAGGATTGTCAATTTCATTTACCATCTCGTCCGGATCCTTGATTCGATCATAGAACTCATCTTTATCCAGTAAATTGATTGCAAGTTTATGATCTTCCGTGACGATTCCGCGCATCATCTGCAAGCCACCAAATCCATCATGATCAATCTCGTATCTTGTAAACTCCGTATAGACTTCATGATTAATCGCTTTACTTACATCATGAATCTGCGGCAACATGCTCTTTCCCTCCATGAGCTTTGGTACTGGGAAGCCGAAAAAGTCCATAAGAGTCGGAGCTATATCAATATGTGATGCTGGCGCAGTAACAACCTTTCCTTTTTCACCGCCTTTGATAATGAGTGGAATGTTTGTTACCTCATCATATATCGCCGCATTTTTTGAAAATAATCTATGTGCACCAAGCATATCCCCATGATCAGATGTATAAATGACCATGGCGTCTGGTATCAGTTCGTGTATTGCATTTAGAACTCTTCCCATTTCATAATCCACAAAAGAGTTGCAGCCCAAAAACAAAGCGAGTCCGCTGGAAGCATGATTGATTTCGTCTTCACTGGCATTAAGTTTATCTCCTGCCCAAAGCTTCTGCATAAGAGGTTTATCCGACAGACTATCGGTAAACTTAGCAGATGATTCAAACTTAAAGTCCTTGTACATCGTATTATATGGTGCCGGGCATAAGGATGGGCCATGCGGTTCATCGTAAGACACCGTCAGGAAAAAGTCCTCGTCTTGATACTGATTTACAAATTTGATTGCTCGATCTGAACATCTGTGCGCATATGTAAAGGTTTCAGAAAAATCCGGTTTGTAGGATTCTTCAGGCTGTCTTGAACGTAAGCGCTCATCCTCACTCAATTCGTCAAGATAGCATTTCATATCATACCAATAGTCTTTGTCCCATCCTTCTGGCGCACAACCGTGTCCAAAATAGTCGCCTCCATCCAGATGCCACTTTCCAACATAGCCACACTTAATACCATGATCCGATAATCTCTGCCCAATCGTTTTAACGTTTGCTCCTAGCGGAACGCCATTTGTCACCATCCCGTTAGAATGCGGAAATGTTCCTGTAAAAATAGCGCTTCTTGCTGGTCCACACACCGGCTGACAAGTATAGGCATTTTCATAGCGAATACCTTCATTAGCTAAAGCATCTAAGTTAGGCGTACTCATCTTTCGATTTCCATAGCAGCCGACCATGTCTTTTCTTGTTGTATCTGTCATTAATAAAACAACCTGCTTTTTCAACGACTTTTGCCTCCTCCCTGATAGATTCACTACATCTATGTGGCTCCATAGTATTTCATATGACTTTGTATAGCCATTTACATAATTACTTTTCATATGGATTTTCCTGCTTTCACACGATATACTGGTACTAACAGGATAACAAAGGAGCTTGATGATAATGATAAATATAAGTGGGCACTTTCGAAATGAGCGAACTCAGCTTGGCTTTTGTAATATGGATATTCCTCTTATGGTGAATTGCTGTGGAAAACAGATTTTCCAGACTCAGGACTATTTCTGTAATCGGGAGAAAGGACGTCTGGATTATCAGATAATATATGTATTCCGGGGAGAGGGCCATTATTTCATAGATCATCACTGGATAACCCTTGCGGCTGGAAATATTGTGCTGTATCGACCAACAGTACCTCAATTCTATTCATACTTTGCAAAAGAAAAGCCTGAAATATACTGGATTCATTTTACAGGTAATCAATGCGAAGAGCTTCTGAAGAAATATGATATACGCAATTGCTACATCGGAGAAAACCAATACTTGAAGCTACTGTTCCAGGATATCATTAATGAACTGCAGTTAAAAAAGCCACAGTATGAAGATATCATTCTACATGATTTCTGCCTTTTGCTCTGTTCCATCAGTCGCTCATTCTGTTCTCTCTCAAAGCCTTACGAAAACAATTTTTCCATCGACCGCCTGCTTTTAGAGCTGAATTCTAAATATGCTGATAACTGGACTTTATCTACGATGGCAGATTACTGTAAACTAAGCAAAAGCTACTTCTCGCACACTTTTCGTAAGCGTATGGGTGTTTCTCCGGTTCAGTACCTTAATACGCAACGTATTGAAAAAGCAAAGGAGTTTCTGCTTTCAAATTCCATGAGTATTTCAACCATAGCTCGATTAGTAGGATTCGATGATCCGCTGTATTTCAGCAGAGTATTTAAAAAACACACTGGAATTGCCCCTCAGATGTTCTATCAAAAAGTTGGAAACGCAAATACGCCGGAATGGTTTCTTCAACAACCACCAAAGTCATAGGTACTCTCTAAATTATTCACTTACAGATGGACTGTATTTTTAACACGAAGCACAGTCAAAGATTGAGGCTGTGTATAATATAAAATCAGATGTCTGACGGCGATTTTTTTACCGTTCAGACATCCGATTTTTATATTTTATCTATGATTTAAAGAGGTTATTCTGTCTTTGCACAGTTCTTCTCTGCCAATTTCGGAATATCACCAACACCATTCAGCACAATGCTTGGACGATAAGCATAGGTATCAAGTGTATCACGAGTAGATACGCCAGAAAGAACAAGTACAGTTGACATACCACTTTCCATGCCAGAAATGACGTCTGTATCCATACGATCGCCAATCATCACGGCTTCTGCAGAATGGCACCCAAGCAAGCGCAGTCCTGTCCTCATCATTAATGGATTCGGCTTTCCGCAAAAATAGGCTTTTTTACCGGTAGCCATCTCAATCGGGGCTACTAAAGCACCGCACGCAGGGGCAATTCCATTTTCAATTGGTCCTGACACATCCGAGTTTGCGCCAATCAGCTTTGCACCATTAAGAACAAGATTTGTTGCTTTAGTTAATGTATCGAGTGAATATGCTCGCCCTTCTCCTACAACAACGTAATCCGGATTAACGTCATTCATCGTCACCCCCGCATCATAAAGTGCATTCAAAAGTCCTGCTTCGCCAATAGCAAACACAGAACAGCCCGGTGCCTGCTGCTTTAAAAATGCTGCCGTCGCTAAAGCACTCGTATAAAAATGCTCTTCTGGTACATCGAGTCCCATACGCGCTAACTTCTGGTTCAGTTCTCGTCGAGTGTAGCCACTATTATTTGTGAGAAATAAATACTCCTTATGCTCCTCCTGCAACCACTGAATAAATTCTCTGACACCTGGTAGGATTTGATTCCCGTGGTAGATCACACCATCCATATCGCAAATAAAGCCCTTGATTGCAGTAAAGTCTATTTCAGAAAGTCGTTCCATAACACTGTTGTTGCTGATTTCATGAGCTGTCACGAAACTGCTCTCATGAGTTGTCGCTGACCTGCTAAGTTTTGCGTCATGAATGTTGTATGGTTTATCGCCGCCGGAGGTCGTCTTCGGCGGCGTTCGCTTACTCATTCACAACCAACATTTCGTGTTCTGCCACATAGCTGACCAT
>NZ_JBQHVY010000028.1:0-14602 GCF_052064255.1 Oribacterium sp. HCP3S3_B9 | reverse complement strand
AGACAGTACCTCAGAATGAAGAAATCGTGTCCTGACAAAAACAAGGAATTCCCTTTCCAAAAACAGGGAATTTTGATGACAATTTTGAGGATTAACTATTGACAATATACATTTGGCGCTTTATTCGAAAGGAAAGTGAAATGAAGTATCTCTTTGTTGCATCCGGGATGCGTTTCGGCGGTGCAGAACGGGTCATGAGTATTCTTGCTAATGAATGGTATAGTCGTGGAGAAAAAGTAAGATTTTTTCTTACAGGAACTCCAGCGGAAAGCAGTTATCCGCTGAGTAAGGGGATTAATATCGTCAGCAGTTTTGAAGCAGCTCAGCAAGCACGGTTTGAGCAGACTGTACATATTCGTGAGATACGGAAGGAATGTCTGGATTGGAAGCCTGATGTGGTTATTTCTTTTTATAATGACATATGTGCTCTGACTGCCATTGCTATCATGGGCTTGAACATACCCCTGATTTATTCGGAAAGAAATGATCCTAATAAGGTAAATCAACGGCCTGTGGATAAAATCTACAGGAAAATCGTAGAACATAAAGCCGATAAGTTTGTTTTTCAAACTGAAGGTGCAAAAAAGTGCTATCCCGATAAGGTGCAAAGGAAAAGCTGTGTGATTCTGAACCCTATGGACACCACATCATTTCCGACGCATGATTTTTCAAATGAAGAGAAGACTATCGTATCTGTCGGGAGACTGGAGAATCAGAAAAACCAGGCTCTGATGATTGATGCTTTTTCCATGATTAAGGATCAGATTCCTGATTTCCGGCTTATTATTTATGGCGAAGGAAAGTTGCGTAACAATCTGGAAGATCGTATTCAACAAAAGGGACTTCAGGGGCGGGTTTTCTTACCTGGCGCAAAAACCGGAATTCAGGACTACATAAAAAATTCTGCGCTGTTTGTTCTCAGTTCAGACTACGAAGGAATCCCAAATGCATTAATTGAAGCGATGGCAATTGGCTTGCCCTGTGTCTCCACTGACTGCTCACCCGGTGGCGCAAGGGAGCTGATTAAGGATGAAAAGAATGGGCTTCTGGTTCCATGCAATGATGCAGAGGAATTGGCGAGTGCAATGATTAAAATGATTCAAGATCGTGAACTTGCAAAAAGATGCGGTGAAAATGCACATGAAATCCGAAGCAGAGTGGAGGCATCCGTGATTGCAAATAGGTGGTTGGAGTTTATTGGTGAGTGAATAAAGGTAGTCAGCCAAAGATGTTGTGAGGTATAAAAAACTGTGGAAGTAACGTATAAACAAATCAGTAATATTGCTATGACACTTTTTTTTGCGGTTGCACTGAACCCTGAATGGAGCAGTAACCCTATATTTTGGTGGGGAAGCGTATTTCTTGCGCTTGGAGTGTATGCTGCAACTCATCATTTTTCCGTTCCCTTTCGGATGACGCAATTTAAGACTTGGTTTCTTCTGTTTTTTTGTGTTTGCTTGCTTTCTATTCCCCTTGCAATTAATAGAAGTAATTCTTTGAACACCATGAAAACTCTGGTGGTGCTCATAATAATCCTCTTTGTAATAGACGATGAAATTCAGACAGATCAAGATTTAGAGAAATACATGCAAATGTACATGGTCGCAGTTTTCGTTATGATGCTGTACGTAGTACTGAATGTGGATTTGAACAATTTTCAACTCAGCCAACATGGGTGGGCAGACACAGGTATGTGGAATGGAAATGATGTAGGTTTGAAGTGTGCTGTATTTCTAATCTTTTCCTTGCATTCTTTTAATTTAGATAGACGTGTTTTTAGGCGTTTTTATCTACTCGTTGGATCAGTACTTGCATTAGTGTTGCTATACTTCACTGCTTCTCGAAAAGCGTTGCTGATAGCTGTATTTGGTATTGCATTGTATTACTACTTTAAGCATCCAAATAAGCGTTTTCGGAATTTACTGATTATTATATTTGGTATCTATGCGGCATTTCAGCTTGTCATGAATGTTCCTGAGCTCTATGAGGCAATTGGATGGAGAATCGAGGGAATGTTATCACTTGTGAGCGGAAAAGGCACGGCTGATAGCAGCGCGCTTCTGAGAGCTCGGTACATTCAGGTCGGCTTTGATGCTTTCAAAAAGTCTCCGATTATTGGCTATGGAGTAGATAACTATCGTTTTATAAACCTAAGGGAAACAGGGCACTTTACCTACTCGCATAATAACTTTGTAGATATACTTGTAGGTGTTGGAATTTTAGGATTTTTTTGTTACTACTCCTACTACATAAAGCTGGTATTTGATTTTTTGAAACTTTATTTAAGGCGAAATACATCTATGCTGTTAAATACCGTAGCGATTTGTTTTCTGTGCTATTTCGCTATGCACATTGCAGTAGTATCGTATAACGATATTTTGCAGAATATTTTGATTCTGTTTTTTGCAAAGGCGTTGGTGATTCAGAAATCCAGTAATGTTACGGAAGAGTTGGAATGAAAAGGAGAAAAAATGAATAAAAGAATTTTTGAAGCGTTGCTTCGCAGACATTTGTTGGACTGGATGCCGGATGCAACCTTTTTAAAGCTTGCATATAAATCTCGAATGGGTACAAAGCTGAATTTACAAAATCCTCAAACATATAATGAAAAACTCCAGTGGCTAAAACTGTATGATCGTAGACCAGAATATACAATGATGGTGGATAAGTACAAAGTACGTGATTACATAGCAGATAAACTAGGTGAGGAATACTTAATACCATTACTTGGTGTGTGGGATGATCCTGATGAGATTGATTTTGATGCATTACCAAATCAGTTTGTATTGAAGTGTAATCATAATTCTGGACTTGGAATGTGCATTTGCAAGGATAAAAGTAAATTAGATATCAAAAAAGTTAAAGAAGACCTTCGGAAAGGGCTAAATCAAGACTATTACTTGACTGGACGTGAATGGCCGTATAAAGATGTTCCGCGAAAAATAATTTGCGAAAAATATATGGTTGACGAGTCTGGATATGAACTTAAAGATTATAAGTTATATTGCTTCAACGGAAAAGTTAAGTTAGTAATGCTTAATTCAGACAGAATGTCTAATGAAAAAACAAAGGCAGATTATTTTGATGAGAATTTTTCTCATTTAAATTTCACATGGGGATATGAAAATGCAAAAGTAACGCCTCAAAAACCAAATCACTTCGAAAATATGAAAGAGTTGGCAGAAAAACTAGCTAATGGAATACCCCAAGTTAGAGTTGATTTTTATCAAACTCCTGCGGGAATATATTTTGGAGAATTGACTTTTTTTGACGGCAGTGGATTTGATTCATTTAATCCTGTAGAGTGGGATTACAAAATGGGAAGTATGATTAGACTTCCGGGAGAAAAGGTGAATACACGATGAAAATATTAATTGGTGCAGATCTTGTCCCTACGAATAGTAATATAGAATTCTTTGAATCAGGAGATAGCAAGGCCTTACTTGGCGAAGAACTGGATAATATACTTAAAAACGCTGATTATCGTATTTTCAATTTAGAAGTTCCACTGACGGATCGGGAGCAGCCTATCCCTAAGTGTGGCCCAAATCTGATTGCACCAACCAAGTGTGTTGCGGCGTATAAAGCCATGCATGTCGATTTGTTGACTCTTGCCAACAATCACATTTTGGATCAGGATCAGCAGGGATTGGAAAGCACCTGTAGCGTGCTTGATACTGCAGGAATTGCCTACACAGGTGTGGGACAAACGCCAGAGGAAGCCGCAAAACCATATATATTCGAATGCGACGGAAAGAGGATTGGTGTATACGCCTGTGCGGAGCATGAGTTTTCCATTGTAACAGAACATTCTGCTGGGGCAAACCCCATCGATCTGTTGGAATCTCCAGACCACGTTGCGGCCTTGAAAGAACAGTGTGACTATGTAATCGTTCTATACCACGGAGGAAAAGAACACTATCGATATCCTTCTCCAAATCTGCAGAAGGTCTGCCGTAAGCTGGTAGAAAAGGGCGCTGATTTAGTAGTATGTCAACACAGCCATTGCATAGGGTGCGAAGAAAAAATACCGGGGGGGGGTACAATCATATATGGTCAAGGTAACTTCCTGTTTGATGACAGCGAAAGTGAATTCTGGCAGACAAGTCTGCTAATACAAATTGGAGACAGATTTGAAATTAGCTACATTCCATTAAAAAAAGATGGATACCGTGTTCGGGTGGCAAATAAAAACGAGACAGAAACAATTATATCTGAGTTTTGCCAGAGAAACCTTGAGGTTGAAGACAGTGCTATTCTTCATCATAAGTATGTACAATTTGCAGCATCCTCTTTGGATTCCTATCTTCTTTCTTTATCCGGGGTCAGAGATAAGTTGTTATTCCGTGTAATTAACAAATTGTCCAATTATCGCCTTGTGAAGTGGTTTATTAAGAGAAGGTATAACAATGAGGATTTGCTTGTAATACAAAACTGCGTCCAATGTGAAGCGCACAACGAACTTCTTTCTCAGGGGGTGAAAATAATAAAGCATTAATATGGAGAGTTGTTGAATGGAAAGAAAATTATTTAGTATCTTAATTCCTGTTTTTAATGTAGAGAAATATTTATCTATTTGTTTGGAGTCTGTATTGCAACAGTCTTTCACGGATTACGAAATTATCCTTGTAGACGATGGTTCAAAGGATGCAAGTGGGCAAATTTGTGACGACTACGTAGCCCGCTATCCAGAAAAGATTCAAGTAATTCACAAACCAAATCAGGGTTTGATTTCTGCAAGAAGGGCTGGTTTAAAGCTTGCTAATGGTCGTTATGTATGCTTTTTGGACAGTGATGATTGTATAGCGACCAATGCCCTGGGCAGATTATCCGATATTATTAATGCTACAGATTCCGATGTGATTGTGTTTGAGTGGAAACTAATTAACACTAATGGGGAAGTAGTGAATACAACAGAACCTCCTCTGTTCGCACGAACAGGCATTCTAGATAAGAATACGGTTTTCGAACGTATGATGTCTACGTCCAGATTGAATTCATTATGCAAAAAGTGCTGCAAATATGAGCTTTTTGACATTGATTCAGATTACAGCAACCTCTATAAAATTCAAAATGGAGAAGACATGATTCAAAGCCTTCCCGTAATGTATCAGGCAAGCACTTTTTATTATTTGAATGAAGCTCTATATTTGTATAGGATAAATACATCAAGTATCACGCATGTCTATCGGAAAGGTCAGCACCAAGCCACTAATGTAGTTAGGCCACTGCTATATTCATATATTGAAAAGTTGGGTTTGGATACACCAAAGAACAAAATTACTTTTTTTAACACTTACTTAGGTTTCCTTTGGGACGATATAGAAGCGATGTATGCAGGGCTTCCATCTGATAATGAACGGAATGTTGTTTTAGATGAATTGCGCTCCTATGAATTTGTGCAAAAAGGCAGAGAGTATTTAAGCAAATGCTCTCTTTCCAAGCGTGCTCATCTAGGACTTTACGTATTTTATAAAAATAATAACAAAGCAATGAATGCATACATGAAGGTGTATATGACAGTTGTAAAAATCTTTGTAGGAGCAAAATCTGCCTTGCGCAGACTTCTCAAATAACCAGAAAAAGGGAGGTGGCCTTATGAAACTATCAATAATCGTTCCAGTCTATAATCTGGAAAACTATATTGCCACTACAATGAACTCTCTACTATCCATCCATTTTTCCTCTGACTATGAGATTATTATGATAAATGATGGTTCCACAGACGATAGCGAATCAATCATACGTGGGTATCAGCGGTTACACAACCAAATTGTACTGTATTCCATAGAAAATCAGGGAGTATCAAATGCTCGGAATGTTGCAATTAGTAAGGCCACGGGAGAATACATTACTTTCGTTGATGGTGATGATACAGTAGAGCCAGATTTCTTTGAAAAGGCCGTACGGGAATTGGACAGAGGTGGGTATGATTTTGTTCAGGGAAATTACAGAATAATTGATGGTGACAATACAAGTTACGAGCAATTTGTTTCAAAAGATGTAGTTATAACTGAAAAAGACAAAATGCTTGAAAACCTATTTGGATTAGAGAAATTAATCCATAATGCAGTCTGGGGAAAGGTATACCGCACAGAAATAACTAGGGACGTTTTATTTGATCGAGAAATAAAAATAGCAGAAGATCAGAAATTTGTTTTTGATGTCATAACAAAATCCAAAAAGATAAAGTTGTTAAGTTGTGTTGGATATAATTATTTCCAGAGAAACACATCGGCGATGCACGATGTAAATATTAATAAGGATTTAGATAAATTGAAGGTTCTCTCCTATTGCAAAAAACGAGTAAGTACCAACAGTATTTTGCTTTGTATTGAACGTCATGAATTGCGCACACTTTTAAACATGTACAATGTGATAACAAGGAATGGCGGGGATAACAGAGAGTGCTATGAGAGAATGTGTGCATTGGATATTAAACCAATATGGGATAGCTTAAATAATAATACCAGGATTAGAATATTACTGATAAAGCATACTCGATTTATCTATGATTTGATTTTACGAAAGAGGCACAAGTATTCTAATGGAAAATAGAAATGCTGCAATTGTTACAATAGATGATTATATAAATTACGGTAACAGGCTCCAAAACTATGCGTTGACTAAACTATTGCAGAATGAAGGATTCCAGGTCTTCAATGGGGTGAGAGTTTATACAAAAGAAGATTGGATAAATAGAACAAATGATGAAATAAAAAAAATAGTAAAACGGTTTATTCCTTTCAGGATATTAAAAGGAAAACTGTATTCTCCACAGGATAAGAGTGGGTTGAAAAAGGAAAGAGAAAAGAAATTCCTTGATTTTGTTCATAGTTATACAGCTATTTTAGATCCGATTATTTGTTCGAGCCATTCTCGAGCCGTTAGGTCATTGAAAAAGTACGCGATAGATTATTTTGTTGTTGGAAGCGACCAGGTGTGGAATCCTTATTATGAAGCAAAAGAGTACGAATTTTTGACATTTGCTCCTAAAGATAAAAGGCTTTCATTTGCTGCTAGTATAGGAGCAAACAGTATTCCAGATGGGGCGAAGTGGTACTTCAAAAAGAACCTCTCAAATATGAAGTATATATCTGTTCGAGAAGAAAGAGCAGCTGAAATAGTGAAGGAATTAACCGGAAGAACTGCTGATATTACACTTGATCCGACACTTTTACTAGATAAAGCTGATTGGGAACACGTCGCAAAGAAGCCGGAATTATATATTGAAAGTAAATACATCTGCACCTATTTTCTTGGCGAGGTTCCTGAAGCTGTTAAGGCTTTTGCTAAAGAAATAGGATTGCCTATATATGCTCTTAACTCGATAGACAGTCCAGAGTTATATACATTAGACCCAGCTGAATTCTTGTACATGATTCAGAATGCGTCTTATGTGCTGACAGATTCATTCCACGCAGTCGCTTTTTCCATCAAGTTCAATAAAGAATTTTATGTCTTTGATAGAAAGCAAGATGGCGTGAGCAGTATGTTCTCACGAATTGAGACAATTACTAAACGGTTTGGCTTGGAAAATAGAATTCAGAATAGAGACAGAATTGTTGAGCAAGAACCGGTTAGCAATTGGAATGAAATTGAAGACGAACTGGTAGTTGAGAAAAACAAGAGCATGGGAAAACTATTGGAAGCGATGGGTATATGAAATGGCAAAAATAGAAAGAACTAAAAATGCGACGCGAAATATTATTTTCGGTGTAATTCTAAAAATATACCAGATACTAGTACCATTCCTGATGCGTACAGCAATGATTTACCTGATGGGTGTTCAGTATCTGGGATTAAATAGTCTCTTCACATCAGTCCTTCAAGTTTTGAACCTTGCGGAACTAGGTGTGGGCTCTGCGATGGTTTATAGTATGTATAAACCTATTGCGGAAGATGATGAGGCTACCATCTGTGCGCTCATGAAACTCTATAGAACATATTATAGAGTAATTGGCTTGGTCATAGCTGTTGTCGGATGCATTTTGACTCCATTTATTCCATATTTAATAAAGAGTGATGTTCCGTCTGGAATTAATATATATATTCTCTACTTATTGAACCTTTGTGCCACAGTACTTTCGTATTGGCTGTTTGCGTATAAGAATTCTATTTTGCAGGCACACCAGAGGACAGATGTAGTTTCTAAAGTTGCTATCATAACAAATACAATTCAATATGGGTTGCAGATTTTGGTGCTCTTAGCTTTCCACAATTACTATATTTATGTAATAGTTGCACTCGCAACTCAGGCACTTACCAATATCGCGACCGCGGTATGCGCTAATAAACTGTATCCAAAGTTTAAACCCCAGGGAAGCGTTGATAAGGCTCAGGTACAGAGAATTAATCAAAGAATTAGAGACTTATTCACATCAAAGATTGGCGGCATCATTTACGACTCCGCTGATACCATCGTGATTTCTGCTTTTCTTGGGTTAATAGTACTTGCTGTTTATCAAAACTACTTCTACATACTGAATTCAATATCTGGGTTAATCACTGTTGTGTTTTCGGCATGTACTGCTGGAATTGGCAACAGCATAGTAGTGGAAAGCAAGGAAAAGAATTATCAGGATCTGAAAAAGTTCACTTTTATCATTACTTGGATTGCAGGATTTTGCTCAGTCTGCTTATTGTGCATCTACCAGCCATTCATGGAACTGTGGGTAGGTAAGGATCTGATGCTTTCTCTTTCGGCAGTAGTATGCTTTGTAGTTTATTTCTTCGTCCGCCAATTCAATGCGCTTTTTAATTTATACAAAGATGCCTCTGGAATGTGGCATGAGGACAGGTTTAGACCCTTGGCTGCGGCATTAACAAATCTTGTGTTGAACTTAATTCTGGTACAGTTCATCGGCATTTACGGAATTCTTTTATCTACCGTACTCGCCATCCTCTGTGTTGGCATGCCGTGGTTATTGCATAATCTGTTTACCGTAATCTTTGAAAAAAAGCACATGTGGCCATATATTGGCAGATTAGCAAAGTACTGTTTAGTAGTGTTGTTCAGTTGCGTGGTCACATATTTTATCTGCTCAAGAATTAGTATGGGCCTCATACCTACGATTTTAGTTCGTGGTGTGATATGCATTATTGTTCCAAATGCGATTTATTATCTGGCATTCAGAAATACAGACGAATACAACCAAGCCCTGCATCTGGCCGATAATATGATGAAAGGTAAAATCAACAAAGTGTTGGTTAAACTTGGAATGAATTAAAATGAAAACATATGCAGCGATATATAAGAACAATAAAATAAGAGAAAACTCCTCATCTGGTGGTATATTTTCTGCCCTTGCTGACAAGTTTGATGTTGTCTATGGCGTGGCTATGACCGAAGACTGCTATGGCGCAGAAATGGTCAGAGTGGAGGGAGATGTCAGTCCTCTTCGCGGATCAAAGTATTTCCAGGCCAAAGTAGGAAATGCACTTAAGCAGGTGAAGAAGGATTTGGAGGAGGGAAGAAAGGTACTGTTCTCTGGAACTGGATGTCAGATCAATGGGCTTTCACTATTCTTAGGCAAAGAATACACAAATCTCTTCTTACTTGACATCATCTGTCATGGCACTCCATCTCCAAAACTGTGGAGAGAATATGTGGCCTACCAGGAAAAGCAGCACGGAAAGTTGGAGAGCGTGAACTTCCGATGTAAGGATGACAGCTGGATTGACTTCGGTATGAAAGAGAATCAACTCTACATATCAAAGGATACCGATTCCTTCATGCGCATGTTCCTTCGAGATTACTGCCTTCGTCCTGCTTGCTATGAGTGTCAAGCAAAACGATATAGGAAAGCAGACATGACTATTGCTGATTTCTGGGGTATACAAAATGTAGCTCCGGAGATGAATGATGGCAGGGGGACAAGTCTGGTAATCACAAGAACCGATAAAGGCCAGGAACTGTTTGATAGCATAAAGAATGAGCTAAAGTGGAAAGAAGTCAGTTATGAGGAAGGAGTAAAAGGTAATCCTTCGGAGTATAAATCGGTTGCTCGTCCACAGCAAAGGGATACATTCTTTGAAGATTTGGATAAATTGTCGTTTGAGGAAATGGCTAAGAAATATGCAGCTGATATAAAAGTTCCGCTTAAAAGCAGAGTCGTGAATAAAATAAAACGTACAATCAAGAAAATCCTTCGGGGGGGGGTATGCCATTAAGTCAAATAAGTAATTCTGATTATGGCATGTTGCTTACATTTAAGAAGTGACCCACCCACCAACACTACTAAAAAACCTATGAAAGAAATCATTTGTAAAGACTGTGGCAAAAGCTTCTCCATTTCACCAGAAGAGGAAAAGTTCTATATCTCAAAGGGACTACAGATTCCAAAGAGATGCAAAGAATGCCGCAAAACCAGAAAAGAACAAAAGGCACAGGAAGAAAAAAGAATAAAGGTAGAGCAGGACGAGAAGGAACTTCAAAGGCTTGTAGCCAAATTCGAGCAAAAGCCCATCGAGTTTGCAAACCCTGACAAATCGCTTGTGATTATCGGCAATGGTTTCGACATCATGCATGGTGTGAAATCTTCCTATTGGGAATTTCAGAAGACGATAGGTAAGAACAATCCATTGCGATGGGAAATGGAGACATACCTTGATACTGGTGATTTATGGTCAAACCTTGAGGATTCACTAGGTAGACTGAATTATAGCATGTTCCTTAATCCTGAAGTGATAGATATGTGGCTTGATAACTTTGGGGCATACGATCCTGATTGTCAGGCAGCAGATTTCTTTGCCGCTGTGGAGACAGCAATTGGACCCACATTCAACATTCCAAGAGAACTGAACTATAGATTCAGGAAATGGATTAAGACTTTAAAAGTTGAGAGCGATGACAGACCATTCTCAATGCTCCATGGCGGTTACAAAGTTTTGAATTTCAACTATACTGAGTTCATCGAGACATTGTATGGGGCTAAAAGAGAGAATGTCTGCTATATCCACGGTTGCAGGAAAACTGAAAAAGGTAAGAAGCCAGATGAAATAATTCTTGGTCACAAGCCTGGCATGGAAGAAGAACAGTGGGATAAGGTGGAACTGAAACCATTCAAGTTCAAGAATCCGTATAAAAGGTATGTGATGGAAGCGGCTTTGGAAACTGCAGCAAGAGAAGCATCCTGGTATGACGATTCCACGACAAAGAAGTGTGAAGATATCATAAAGAACCATAAGGACTTCTTTGACGGGTTGAGTAGCATTGAAGAAGTATTCGTCATCGGTCATTCCTTGTCAGAAGTTGACTATCCATACTTCGAAGAAGTACGAAGCAGGTGTGATGCGAAGTGGCATATCGGCTATCATTCACTGGATGATATGAAGAGACTGATTGCTCTTGTAGGGTATTTGGATTTAAAGGATGTAACGGTATTTAGGACGTAATATTCGTCACCTTGCCATCTATCAAATCATCCTTAAAAATGATATAATATAAGCAAATCCAGGGATGGATTTCTTTATTGCTTTATTCCTTCTCTAGTAAGGAAAGATAGTCAAACTAATCGCCGCTCTGATTTTCAGAAGGTTTGGCCAAACTACTGGAATAGTTTGGTGGAGGATTGGATTGATGCTTATATTCCTGTGGGATAATACGTCTGCTTTCGGTGCGGTATTTGAAAACAGGAAGACATGTTTTTTGATGGGGTAAGGGGTAACTTTACCCTAAAAGCCAATCAAAATGGAGGATGTGATAATAGTGGATAGAGTTCAAAAGCATGGTGAAATTGTACCCAAAGAAATAAGAGATGCAGTATCCGCTAGATATCATCGCATCACAAGAGCGGTAAACAGTGAATTCTGGAACTCCACAAGTGATACACTCCATAGTTTATATGTTGGTTCATATGGTCGTGGTACAGCCATAGATACAAGCGATGTGGATATGCTCGTCATCTTACCACAGAATGTATATGAACAGCATGATAGTTTAAAAGGTAATGGTCAATCCAGACTTCTCCAAGCAGTGAAAGGTGCTATCCAATCAGCATACCCAAGAAGCGATATAAGGGCAGACGGTCAGGTTGTGGTTATTGACTTTGCAGATGGCATCAAGTTTGAAGTGGTGCCTGCATTTGAGAGGGAGTACGTTTACCCGTACTATAAAAAAGAGTTCATATATCCTGACACAAACAATGGCGGGAATTGGAAGTCCACAAATCCAAAATCTGAGCAGGATGCAATGAACGAAAAGAACGGGACAAGCAACGGTCTATTGAAAGACACATGCAGACACATTCGCAGAATACATAATGAGAAGTTCAGCAGTTATAACTTGTCTGGAATCCTGATTGATAGCTTTGTTTATCACGCTATTCAAGGTTGGGAATGGACTCCACCTGGTGGAGAAGGAAGTTCACCTGGAACATATGAAGGAGTTCTATATGACTACTTCAACAATCATAGGTGGAGTACACTATATGCTCCAGGTAGTGGAATGATTGTTGATACTGATGATTATACCTGTCTGGAAAAAATACTGAAATATATGGCTGGTAAGTAATGATGGAGTATAAAGAGAAGCTTGAATCTCAGATAAAAGAACAATACGGCAAACTGGTATATTCATATACTTGCCATTGGGAAGAAGTAGCGATTCTGAAGAAAACCAGTGGCAGGGTAAAATGGATCGATATAATACTTACTGCCGTTTCAGCCACAGGTATGGTATCGTTCTTTATATTTGATTCGAAATGTCTTGCTGCTATTGGTGCGGTATTCTCGGCATTATCTCTGGCGATTACTTTGTTTTCAAAGGAGTATAACGTTGATGAGAAGATAATCAGCCATCAAAAATCGGCAGATGATTTATGGATTGTGAGAGAGAAGTACATCTCCTTATTAACGGATATGGGACAGATAAGCACCGATGAAATCTGTAAGAGACGAGATGAATTGCTGGAAGAGTCTGCGGCGATATACAAGGCGGCTTTGCCAACTAGCGCAAAGGCATATGAAAGAGCACAGAATAAAATCAAGAACGAAGAATACCAGTTCTTCACTGAAGATGAGTTGGACAAAATGATGCCAAATCATTTGAGGAAGCAAGAAGGTGATGCACATGAACGAGATAAATAACAAACCAATCCCGGTTCTTTACGAAAGAAAAGAAGACTGCTGTGGCTGCACAGCGTGTTATGCGATATGCCCGAAGTCTGCCATTAAAATGGTAGAAGATGAAGAGGGATTTGAGTACCCGCAAATCGATGAGAGTATTTGTGTAAGGTGCGGGATGTGTTTGAAGGTTTGCCCGATCAAGGAAGCAAAGAAGAGCTAATCTTTCTTTCCTCTATTTCCCACGCACTCTGTGTCACCAATCTCCCAATTTTCCTTCTCATCCCAGCCTTCAAATTTTCGCCCTCAAAAGCATTAAAAAAGCAGCCGAAGCTGTGGATGAGAAAAAAGTGGTGAATAAACACACCACAGAAATGTGCTTAATCCCTTCTCATCCCCTGTGTTTTCTTCTTTTCGTCCACACCTACTTTTATTCTTCTTATTCTTCCACACTACTTTCCTTGTGTTGCTCTTTCCTTTTCTACCAGAAAAGGTTTTTTCTGGCCGCCTTTTCTACTTTTTTTGAAAAGTAGATGGATGGGGGGAGAGAGTGGTTTTCCACCGCCAACTTTCCTTTTCCAGAAAAGTTCTTATTTTCTGGGGGTGCGGTTTTTCACACTACCTTGTGTGGTAGCGAAGTGTGGATGAGAAGTGTGGTAGTGAAGATGATAAGCTCATCAGAATAAATAACCTGGTGAGCTTTTTCATTAGACCTATTGCGTAATTTGCGACGATATGATATTATTGTCCCGGAGGTGAGGGAATGCCAAGGCCAAGAATATATGAAGATGTCGATAAAGAGATGAAACTGGAGGAGCTGGTCAAGATGGCCTGTGATTTGTTTGGACCTCCGTATGATGATAGAGAAGAGGATAAGTTGTCCAGACGGTCCATTCGGGAAGTGGGACGTATCATGCATCTTTCGGAAGCGAAAGTGAAACGACTGCTGGTTGAAGGGGGATGGTATTCCACGAAGGAGACCAGGGCAGTAAGAAGACTTATGAGGAGCGGTAAGACTGATGAGCAGATTGCAGAAGAACTTGGTATTACGACTCATAAGGTCAGAGTTTTGAAACCTTACAAGGATAGCAGGATTTATGGTATTGGCACAGTGAGTGCCCAGAAAAACAGAATGTATAGAAGGAGAAAAAGTGAAGATGAACACAGTGTGGTTGGATAAATGCTTCAAAGCGGCGGAGATGCTCTACTGTTGCTGATTTCATGAGCTGTCACGGAGCTGCTCTCATGAGCTGTCGCTGAACTGCTCAACTTTGCGTCATGAATGTCGTATGGGTTATCGCCGCCGGAGGTCGTCTTCGGCGGCGTTCGCTTACTCATTCACAACAAGCATTTCGTGTTCTGCCACATAACTGACCATGTGGTCATCGATCAGTCGCTTCTGTGTCTGACTGGCATACATCAGGCTTGGATATACCGGTGCGGTGAAACCGCCTGTCCGGAGGACTGGAAACCGATAGTCCGGACATAAGGGAACCGATATATATGCGGCGTAGCCACCATCCCGGAGAAAAATGAT
>NZ_JBQHVY010000027.1:0-17856 GCF_052064255.1 Oribacterium sp. HCP3S3_B9 | reverse complement strand
GTCAGATGTGTATAAGAGACAGCTACAGGGCCTGAAAACCATTCTCTCTGGTGGCGCGATACCACCAGATGCATATCGGCGCGACGCTGGAGGTGTTGAGCATGTCTGACGAGCCCCATATCCCGGCCCCGTGTCCAGCCTCGTTGGCGGATGGTGGGCGTGCTTTGTGGCGTGGCGTGGCGGACGTGTTCGAGCTGACGCCGGAGCAGTTGGTGCAACTGGAGGAGGCGTGCCGGGCAAAGGATCGGCTCGATTCTCTGGATGCGGCGATCCGTGGCAAGCATGACGTGCTGCTGTCGATTGAGACGGACGGTAACGGAGTGTCCAGCTTGGTCGTGAACTCGGCGCTGCGTGAGGCGAACGCGACGGCCACGGTCCTCAAGCAGCTGCTGGCGGCGCTGCGGTTGCCGGACGTGGAGGGTCGACGGCCCCAGTATCGGGGTCCGAGGGGTGCCTATCAGAAGTCTGTGGAGTCGGTCGCATCCGCAGGCAAGGTGTCGAGCCTTGACCGGGCGCGGAAGCGGCGCGCAGGCTGATGTTCCGCCCCCTGTTCGAGGGGCAGAAGTGCTCTCTCGGCTATGCCGTCATCGACTGGCTCGAGGCGTATGCCTGCCATGGCCCTGGGCCGGTGGAGGGGCAGCCGTTGACGTTCGATGACGAGATGTTTGACTTCATCGTGGACGCCTACGAGCTCGAACCGGCGTCGGGGCGTCGGTTGATCTCTCGTGGCGTGCTGTCAATGCCGAAGGGTCGGGCGAAGTCGGAGGTCGCGGGCCTGATTGGCGTGGCGGAGGCTCTGGCCCCGGTGCGTTTTGACGGCTGGGATGCGAGCGGGCAGCCGGTGGGACGCCCGATCCGCTCCCCGTTCGTCCGCTGCCTCGCGACCGAGGAGAAGCAGTCGGGCAACACGTTCCAAAACATTGCTTTCGTGATGGGTGACTGGGGACACGACAACCACCCAGACATCTACGACGGCGTGAAGGGCATCCGCGACTACCGCTCAGCGACTAACATCTATCTGCCGAACGGTGGGGAGTGCCGCTCGAGTTCGTCTGGTGCCGCGTCGAAGGACGGCGGCAAGGAAACGTTCCTCGTGCCGGATGAGGTGCACCTGTACGTGCTCCCGGAGCTGCGGAACATGTACGCCACGACGATGCGTAACTTACCGAAGAGGTCGCGTGACGAACCGTGGGCGCTGCTGACAACGACCGCATTCCGTTACGGCGAGGAGAGCGTCTGGGAGACGATCTACAAGCGTTGGAAGGCCGAGCAACTAGGCCCCGGATGGCTGGTGCACCATCGCGAGGCGAAGGGACCGATCCGCATCTATGAGGACCGCGAGCACACGCTGGCGCAGCTGCGTTACGTGTACGGCGCGGCGATGGACCCCGTGTCGGGGTGGATGACCCCTGAACTTGCCTATCGGACGATGCTGGACCCAACCGAGTGCCGTGACGAGGCTGAGGGTGCCCGCTACTACCTGAACCGCGCCATGGCGTCCTCGGATGCGTGGATCGCGCTCAGGGCTGTGGAGGATGCCCAGATGGACGGCCCCGAACCTGCCGATGGCACAGCGATCACGCTCGGGTTCGACGGGTCGCTGAACTCCGACTCGACCATCCTCCGCGGCTGCCGGATGTCAGACGGCTACCGGTGGACGATCGGACTGTGGGAGAAACCCGAGGGTGTCGACGGCATCGGATGGCAGGTGCCGCGCACTGAGGTGCTGGAGCGTATCCGTGAGGCGCACAAGCGCTATCGCGTGATCCGAGGCCACTACGACCCACACGAGTGGCGCAGCGACATCTCAGACCTGGCGCACGAGTTCGGCGAGGACGTGGTGGTCGAATTCCCCACGACGTCGGACACCCTGATGGGGCCGGCGCTGGACACGCTCCACACCGACATCGTGAACGGCACCACGAAACAGAGCAGCGACCCGGACGCGCTGCGGCACTACGGCAACGCGTTCGTGAAGCGGCGCGGCCAGTACCGGCTGATCCGCAAGGAATACCCGAACAGCCCCCGCAAGATCGACGTCGTAGTGGCAGACGCCCTCGCGTACGCGGCGAGACGGGCTGTGCTGGCCACCGACTGGACCGATGACGACTCACAGAACAGCGCCGTGTGGTGCTTCGCCTAGACGATGAATGGAGGTGGGCATGGGTGACATTGATGTCCTGAACCGCCTCCACCGCAAGACCCCGAAGATCAAGCGCGACTACAAGCACCTCGACATGTACTACGAGGGCCTGCAGAAGATCGACGTGATCGGTCTCGCCGTGCCGCCCGAACTGAGGATGTTCGAGGTCGCGATCAACGTGCCACGCATGGCTGTGGATGAGCCGGAGCGCCGCCAGCAGTTGCGCGCCTTCCAGCGGTCGGGTTCCGACAAGATCGACCGCGGCTTGCAGGAGGCGTGGGAGTACAACAACTTGCCCTCCCAGTCATCGCTGCTGCACAAGGACTGCCGAACTTTCGGGCGCGGCTTCGCGGTCGTGTCCACAAACCCTGAAGAACCCGATCAGCCGCTCATCACCGTGGAGTCGCCTGAGGCGTTCTCGGTCGAGATCGATCCCCGTCGGCGCATGACTGCCGCGCTGCGCACCTACACCGGCGACGATGACCGGCAGCGCGCCACCCTGTACCTGCCCAACAAGAGCCGCTATCTGATCCGCGACGGCCACGACTGGGCCGACGAGTTCGACCCTGACGAGCACGGGCTTGGCCGAGTGCCGGTCGTGATGTTCCTGAACCGGCCCCGCACGGGCCGCTGGACTGGCGTGTCAGAGATGGCGGACGTGATCCCGATGACGGACGCGATCGCCCGCATCATCACGAACACGCAGATCGGCGCTGAGGCGTTGGCGTGGCCCCACCGGTGGGCCGCTGGCGTCAAGAAGGAAGACTTCATCAACCCCAAGACGGGTAAACCCATGGCGACGTGGGAGGCATACATGACCATCCTCAAGGTCACGTCGAACAAGGACGCCAAGTTCGGGTCGTGGGACGCGGCGCAACTGTCGAACTTTACCGACGCCGTGAACGCGATGCTGCGCTGGTGTGGCGGGATGTTGGGGCTCCCGACCCGCTACCTCGGTCAAGACACCGTCAATCCTGCGTCGGAGGGCGCGATCCGCGCCGATGAGGCCCGTCTAATCCGCAACGTCGAGCGCATGAACGTGTACGACGGTGACTCGTGGGCGTGGGTGATGGGCCTGCGGGAACGCCTCCGCACCGGCGAATGGCTCCCCGGCAACGAGATCAGGGCGCTGTGGCACGATCCCGCGACCCCCACCTACTCACAGCGAGCCGACGCCCTCACGAAGATGGCTGGCGGCGTGCCGATCCTCTCTCGCGAGGGCGTGTGGGACGAACTGGGATGGGACGAGGGGCGCAAGCAACGGGAGCGGGCCTACTTCCGCGAGCAGGATGCCGACCCGCTGGTGCAGGCGCTGATGGCGGCTCCGGGCGATGTCACCACAGTCGCCTGAGAAGGCGATGCTGGCCCGTTCGCGGGCCGCTGCCACGATGGTGGGCCGCGAGTGGCGCACGATCCGCGCGAGCGGCGACTGGGCTGCTCAATGGCAGTTGAAGCTGACGCCTCTGTCTCGATTGGTGGTGGCCGCGCAGATCGGTGCCGCTGCTGCTGGCGCTGCCAGCGTGGACGACGACCTGTACCGCTCCGGATACCCAGAGAAGGCGTTGGCGGAGGTCGACCCGGCTGGTTTCGGCGGATGGGCGGAGCACCCAACGTCAGGGGCAGTTCTCACAATCCCCTCCCTCCTGTATCCGGCTGTCATCACGGCTAGGGCGACGCCGGGCACGGTCACTCAGAAGTTGGCCGCTGGCGGCAGGGTGGCGCAGACGATGGCCCACTGGGCTGTGTCTGAGGCTGGCCGGAACGCCGCCATGGTCGGGGCGACTGGGCGGGCTCGCACGTCGCTGATGTTTGTTGATCCCGCCCCGATGTGCCAGCGGTGCGCGGTGCTCGTCGGGAAGCTGTTCAAGCCTGGCACGAGGTCGTTCACGCGGCACCCCGGCTGCGATGGACGCCTGGTGGCTGTCAGTGACCGGGATAAACCCTCAGTGCCTCCGCTGGACGTGTCCGACATCAAGGACCTCACCCGAGACCAGCTTCGGGCGATCGAGGACGGCGCTGACATCAACCAAGTCATCAACGCCAAGCCGGCTGTCCGCATCACCAAGGACGGCGAAAAGAAGTCGGTGCTGCGAGCCAACGGCGCCCGCACCATGTACGGCGCTCGCAGGATGGAGCGCTGGACCCCGAAAGCGATCTACGCCAAGGCGGGCGACGACCAGGACATGGCGATCCAGCTACTGCGGAAACACAAGTACATGCGCTGAGCGAGTCAGCGCACCCAACCCCAGAGAGGTGGCACGATGCCGCACCACACGCCCGACGATCTGCGACAGATCATCGACACTCACCGCGCCCTGTTCGGCGGCTTCACGATGCTGGCCGACAACAACAGCGCCCCAGAGGCCCCCAAGGAACCCTCCGACGGCAGCAAGGCCCCCGAGGCGCCCAAGGATGACGACAAGGCCGACAAGGCCGACGAGAAGCTCGGCGACAGCGGCCTCCGCGCCCTCCAGAGGGAACGCGACGGACGCAAGGCGCTCGAGCAGCAGATGTCGGAACTGAAACGCGGCCTGGCAGCGATCGCCGGCGCGGAGACCCCCGACCCAACCAAGGTGACGGTCGAGGACGTTGCGGCGCAGATGCAGCACATGCAGCACGAGCTGGCCGTCGAACGGGCGGCCCGCTCCCACGGCATCACCGCCGAGGACGACATCAAACTTCTGGTCGCGACGACCAGCGAAGACCAGCTAAATGCCCTCGCGGCACGGCTGGCACCCGCCGACCATACCGGCAGCGACGGCGCGAAGCCCCGCGGCCCCAAGCCGGACCCGTCCATCGGGCGAGGTGGGGGCGATTCCAACAAGGGCGGCACCGTTCAAGCGGGCCGCGACGCCTACCGGCAACTACATCAGAAGAAGGAGTGACCATGCCTCGCATGAAGGTTGAGTCGTTCTCGGGCGGGAATCGTTCCTGGCTCGCCTCGGCTCACGCAATTGTCAACAACCACACCGGCACGCTCGACGTGTCGAAGTTCACCAAGGGCACCAGCCTGACCGATGGGCACTACCCCAAGGGGTTCTTCCCGTCCGGCCTGGAGCTCAACATCGCCAACCTCGGCGCGATCGAGCCGTGGACGGGTGCCTCGGGCGAGAAGCTCGGGTTTCTGTTCTCCGACGAGGCTACCGATGGGGTCTCTGATCTCGCGGTGCCCGTCGTGTGGCACGGCTCGATCAACGTCTCCAAGCTCCCCAAGGCGCACGTCGAGCCGCAAACCGGTTCCGACGCGTCGAAGTTCGACCTCGTAAAGGAGGGCTGATCCATGGCTGAACTGTGGACTGACCTGATCGAACCTGCCAAGCTCACCGGCTATGTCCGTGAGGGCTTGTCGGCCATCGAGCGCCGCAAGGGCTCGCTCGCCCAGTTCCTCCCGAACCGGGAGGTGGACGACATCTCCGCCCGCTTCCACAAGGGCCAGAACGGTCTCGTGGATGAGGCGAAGTGGCGCGCCTACGACGCTGAGCCCGAGATCGGCGACACCCCGCCCGAGGGTCGTGTCATCATCGAGTTGCCTGCTGTGTCTCGCAAGGAGCGCATCAGCGAGTACGCCCAGCTGCGGCACCGGAACGCCTCTGACGACTCGATCCGTAACGCAGGCTTCCGCGCTGCCGACCGGTGCGTGCTGGCTATCGCTGATGCGGTGGAGCGGATGCGTGGCATTGTGCTCGCCACAGGCAAGGCGACCATCACGCAGTCGAACTACAAGACCAGCGATGACTTCGGTCGAGACGCCGACCTGACCATCACCGCGAACAGCCTCTGGTCGACCGACACCACGGACGGACTGACCCAACTCGAGACGTGGATGGACCTGTACTCCACCCGCAACGGCACCGAACCCGGCGCGATCGTCATGCCGCGCCGCGTGTTCCGCGCCCTGTCCGGCCTTAAGGTCATGCAGGGCCAGACCGCTGCTGGGGCGTTCCGCCGCCCGATGGAGCAGGATGTTCGCGGCATCGTGTCCTCAGCCGGCCTGCCCGACATCATCATCTACGACCGGCGCACGAAGAGCGGGCGCGTCATCCCTGACGACACGCTGCTTTTCCTGCCGGAGCCGACCGCCATCGATGACTACAACGGGACCGAGCTCGGCGCCACGTTCTGGGGTCAGACCCTGACCGCGACCGATCCGAAGTTCTCGCTCGTCGATGCGGAGATGCCGGGTCTCGTCGCAGGGCTGTGGCGGCATCAGACGGTGCCGATGATCGCCGAGGTGGTCGGTGACGCGATCGCGCTGCCGGTCCTCGCGAACGCGAACCTGTCGATGGCCGTGAAGGTGCTGTGATGAGCACTCTCATCGCTACCACTGTGGTGCGCCACCCTGACTCTGGTCAGCCGGTGGCGCTCCGCAGTGGCGACGCGGTACCTGACTGGGCTGAGGGGATGATCGGCGACCATCTGCTGGCCGCCGACGACCCGGCCCCGTCGAAGCCGAAGCCTGCCACGCGGGGCCGGTCGAAGTGACCACCGTCGAGGACGTCCGCATCGCCGCCCGCAGGGCGAGCCTCGGTGGCGATGAGACAGTCCTCGTTCAGCGGTGGATCGCGGTGGTTGAACGCATGATCGCTGACCGCCTCGGCCCCCTCGAGGCGCTCGACAGTGACGCCCTCGCCCTGGTGGTGTCCGAGGTGGTCGCCGACCGCCTCACCTCGCCGGGGCGAGGCGTCACAGCAACTCAGGTCGCTGTCGATGACTCGTCCACGTCGGTGCGGTACGACACCGCCGACACGGGCTGGTTCCGCATCACCGCCGCGCACTGGGACCTGCTGGCCCCAGATCGCGGACGGGAGTCCGAGGCGTTCAGCATCAACCCCGCCTATCAGGCAGGCCGTCATGCTGCTTGGTGAGGTCACCCGCGACGCCCTCGACACCCTCCGCGCTCACGCCCAGTCGGAGATGGACTGCGACGTCACCATCTACACCCATCGCCGCTACGAGTTCGTGGACGGCTCCGAGGTGGAGATGTTCGGCCCCGAGGTCTACGCCGGCGTCGGTGCTGTCGATCCCGGCTCCATGGCCGGGCAGGTGACATCAACGGGTCAGCAGCCCGTCACGTCCCGCGCCTACCGCTGCTCGGTGCCGTGGTGGGTAGATGCGCTCAGGGAGGGTCACGTCATGGTCGTCAACCACTGCCCCCGCGACCCGTCTCTCGACGGCGCCCGGTTCACGGTGGAGACAGTCCGCCAGAACGGTCTCGGCGTCGTCAAGCGCCGCTTCACCGCATCGGTGATCGAGACGCCATGACCGAGAATGCGGAGTTGACGAAGCTCGCCGTCGACCTCGGGAAGGCGTCGTCGAAGGTCACCCAAGAGGTCATCAAGGCGACCGCCGCCGCAGGCAGGGAGGTGGCATCGGAGGCGAAGAGCCGCGCTCCGCGCCGATCCGGTGCGCTCGCCAACTCGATCGTCAGCCACGCCAAGGGTCTCGTCGCTGTCGTGGCCGCCGATGCGCGCCACGGCGTGTTCCAGGAGTTCGGTACCTCCCGGCACGGTCCGCAGCCGTTCCTCGGGCCCGCGCTGGCAGCCAAGAAGGACGCCTACGTGAAGCGGATTGAGCAGATCGCGGGGGACATCCTGTGAACCTGCACGACGACCTCGCGGCACGCATCCCGGCCCTCACCGTCTATGACGGGGAACCGCCAGCGACCCCACCGGGCCGGTACGTATGTCTGTACTACGACACCGGTCTGGAGTCGGAGCGCCGCATCTGTGCCCCGTCGGCGCACATCAGGGTCGACGTGAGCGCCGTGTGTGTGGCCCGCACCCGCCCCGGCGTCCGGGACGCGGTGACGATCGTCCGCACCGCCCTCAACAGGTGCCAGCCGTTCGGTGCCGACTCGGCGATGGTCGAGGAATCATCCGGGCCACTGGTGACCGAGGGCCCTGCTGGCGACGTCCGCATGTCTGCGACTCTCGTTTTCACCGTCCGCATCAGAAGGAACCAGCTATGACCACCACCCGAGCCGCCGACCAGTCCGAACCGGTCGAGATCGAGACGACCGAGGCCGAGGAGGCCGAGGCGACCGACGCCGACATGGCCGCTGTCACCCGAATCGGGGTGAGCGTCGTGCGTGTCCGCGACACCGCGACCGGACACCACATCACCATCTCCGCCAACCTCGCGGACTCTGACAAGGCCCGCTACAAGCCACTCAAGTCGCCAGCCGTCGACGCCAACGGCAACCCAGCACACCCCAAGTTCAAGACCAACATCTAAGGAGCCCCCATGTCTCTCACTGTTTTCAATCCCGACGGCGTGGAGGTTCTCGAGAACTCCGCCGTTATCGTCGCCCCCGCTGTCGCGGACCTCGACAAGCCGACCGTCGCCGAGTACAACGCGGGCACCGCCATCGAGTGCTCCATCAAGTCGTTCGGCATCTCCACCGACGTCTCCTACGCCAGCTCGCAGTACCTGTGCGACAAGGTCGCGAAGAAGCGCGTCGGCAATCGCGAGCGCAACCTCGAGCCGCTCACCATCAAGATCGGCGACCCCCAGGCGGAGACCATTTCGGAGAAGTTCGTGGAGGACTCGGTGGTATACCTGATCCACCGGCCCGGACTGAAGCACACGACCCCGGCTGCAGCATCGCAGAAGGCTCAGGTCATCAAGGCTCGCGTCGCCGCCGTCGATCTCGTGCCTATCGGGGTCGAGGAGGGTGCCGTGTACGAGGTCCGCGTCGCGCTCGCCGTCGATGGACGCAACGCCGGGCTGTTCGCCACCATCGCGTCCTAACCCCCCAATCGCAGCCAGCCCCTACCGCATGGCCTCGCGCGTAGGGGGTGGCTGCATCTCAGAGAGGCCACCATGTCTGAATCGAAGTACGCCCAGCTGCTGGACGCCCGAGTGAAGTCGAGCATCCGGCGCACCACCACCGCCCCTGTCTGCCTGGACCCCGCTCTGTGGGAGGCCTGGGAGGCCGCCAAGAACGCTTTGGACGCCTGCCCCTCCGGTGACGACGCACCCAAGACGGGATCGCTCGGAGCCAAGCCGTCGGGGCGTCAGGCGGCCGAGAAGGCTGTGCAAGCGGCCCGCGCCGCTCTGCGTGAGGCGTCGATCCTCATCCACTACCGGGCGCTGCTCCCCGCCGAGTCGAGGGAGTTCTACGCCACCATCGACACCGAGGGCCCCGCGACCGACGTGTACGGGAACCTCATGCGCCGCTGCTTCACCCACGCCACCACCCTCGACGGTGAGACGATCGCCGACATTGACGAGGCCCGGTTCTCGCATCTCGTGGACAACATGGAGCTTCCCGAACTGGAGGCCCACAACGCGAAACTGAACGCGATCCTCGGTGAGCTGCCGGATTTTCCTATGTAGCTGAGGTCGTCGCCTCCGACGCCGAGTTGCGGACTGATCTGGCGATCGCCCGCAGCTTGGGCGTCAGCCTGCGCCGATTCAACGGGTGGGAGCCGACCACGGTCACCACCACCCGCCCCGACGGCACAACCATCACCACCCGTGACCCCGAGTTCGACGCGTGGGAGCGGTCGCTGTGGATCGCATTCGACGCGTGGGAGAAGCAGTGCTGCCCCGGCTGCGGCACCCCCTACGAGCGTGGCCTGTGGGACAACGACGCCGAGCCGGACAAGCGGCCACGGTGGCGCGTCGGCATGTATCGCTGCCGCCCCTGCGAGGTGCTGGAGCAGGTGCAGAGCAAGCACGTCAAGGCCCTCGAGGCTGCCAACCATGACCAGCCCGTCCCCACCCACCACCTCAAGTGGTTCGCGTTCGAGCACCCCGAAGGGAGGCCCTGATGGCTGACCGCAATGTCAAGGTCATTCTCGCTGCCTCTGTGGAAGGATTCACGGCGGCGCTGGGTCGCGCGAAGGCGTCGGTGGAGACTCTGGGCGCGGCGACCGCGAAGGCCTCTCAGACGGAGGGGTGGCGCCGCGCTGGCACTGCGATGATCGGCCTCGGCGCCGCCGCCATGGCCGGGGTCGCGATGGCCGTCCGCGCCTCGGCATCGTTCGAGCAGTCGATGGCGGAGGTTGCCGCCACTGGCGAGGAGGCCCGTGGACAGATCGCCGGCCTGCGCAAGGCCGCGCTCGACGCTGGGCGCGACACTGCTTTCTCGGCCACCGAAGCCGCCGACGGCATCACGGCGCTGGCGAAGGCTGGCGTGTCCACCGCTGACATCCTGTCGGGCGGTTTGCGGGGCGCACTCAACCTCGCTGCCTCCGGCCAGCTGAGCGTCGCCGACGCCGCTGAAACAACATCCGCCGCCCTCGTCCAGTTCAAGCTGAAGGGCAAGGACGCTGGGCATGTCGCGGACCTGCTCGCCGCAGGAGCTGGTAAGGCCATGGGCTCGGTCGGGGACATGGGGCAGGCGCTCAAGCAGTCCGGCGTCGTCGCCTCCCAATTCGGCGTCTCCATCGAGGAGACCGTCGGCACTCTCGCCGCGTTCGCCTCCACGGGCATGATCGGCGCCGAGGCGGGCACCGGGTTCAAGTCGATGCTGCTGGCCCTGGCGAAGCCGTCCAGAGAGGCGCAGCGCGCCATGGACGAGCTCGGCATCTCCGCCTACGACGCCGAGGGCCAATTCGTGGGCATCACCAACCTCGCCGGCCAGCTCAAGGACAAGCTGGGCGACCTGACCGTGGAGCAGCGGCAGGCGGCCCTGTCCACGATCTTCGGCTCGTTCGCGATCCGCAACGCGTCGGTGCTGTACGAGCAGGGCGCTGAGGGTATCCAGCAGTGGGTCGACAACGTCAACGACTCCGGCTACGCGGCCCGTGTCGCCGCAGGCCTGCTGGACAACCTGAACGGCGATTTGCAGGTGCTCGGCGGCTCGTGGGAGACACTGCTGATCAAGATGGGCACAGACGCCCAAGCCCCATTGCGGAGCGTCGTGCAGTGGCTGACCGAACTGATCAACGCGGTTGCTGAGCATCCAACCATGGCCGCCTCGGTCCTCAAGCTGCTGGCCGCGTTCGGCGGGTTCGCGCTCGCCGCTGGTCTGATCATGAAGGCCACGACGGCGGCTGTCGAGTTCCGTACCGCGCTCTTGGCGTTGCAGGCAGCCCAGCCCAAGTTCATCGGCGCCTTGGGAGCCATGGGGAGGGCCGCTGGCGCTGTGGGCCTGGCCTTCGTGGCGCTCGAAGTCGCCTCCATGGTGTTTGAAAAGGTCAGGGTTGGCCAACCGACGCTTGAGCAAACCGCTTCGTTGATGGATCAGCTGGCCCTGTCCACTGAATCCGCCGCCGCCGCAATGTCTCGCCAAGACTTCGCGGCTCAGACGAGCATGGGTTGGCAGAAGATCGAACTGAGCGTCGAAGGGGCGTTCGAGCAGCTGAGGAAGTGGGATGACCTGCGGAACAGCTCTGACCCGATGGCCAACCTTTTTGCAGGCGCATCGGCCAATCTGGGCGCACTCAAGGAACTGGAAGAGGGCTTCCGGCGAGCAGATCAGGCGCTCGGCCAGATGGTTGGCACCGGCCACGCCGACAAGGCCGCCGCCGCGTTCGCCCGCATGGCCGAGGCGGCCAAGAAGCAGGGTGTCGATAACGATTCTCTCATCCGCCAGTTCCCGACCTATGCGGAGGGGCTGCGGGCGCAGGCGTCGGCGCTGGCTGAGGCGACGGGATACACCGACCTGCTCAACCTGTCCAACGAGGACCTCGTGCGCTGGATGGGTGGCGACATCCCCATCGCCGTCCGGTCCGCCCAGATCGCCGCCAAGGACGCAGGCTCGACATCCGAGGCGCTGACGAAACAGCAGAAGGAACTCTCTGCCGCCACCGACGCCGCGACCCGAAGCTATGACGAGTATGTCAACAGCCTGTTCGCCGCCAACAACGCTGCCGTCGCCATGCTCGACGCACAGCTCGGCTTCAACCAGTCCGTGCTGGACGGCAGCAAGGCCGCCAAGGAGTGGGCCGAAAAGGTCGCTGGCGGGCACGCCCAGGCCAAGAGCGCGTTCGACCGGACGACCGAAGCTGGCATTGCGAACAACCGCGTCATGCTGGACATGGTCAGCAATGCGCAGCGCGACATCGAGGAACGCACCAAACAGGGTGAGTCGATCGAGTCGATCATCGCTATCCACGGCCAGTACCGCGACCAGATGATCAAGGTCGCCACCCAATACCTCGGGAGCAAGGCCGCGGCAGTCGCCTACATTGACCAGCTGTTCAAGACACCGAAGAACATCAGCACCGCGGTCCAGTTGGAGAAGTCGGCCGCCGATGCGCGCCTGAATCAGTGGAAAACCAAGCTTGACGGCGTGCCCGACACTGTGCGCACCAGCATTCTCGCCGCCGTGGAGCGGGGCGACCTCGCGACCGCGAACCGGCTCCTGGCGGACGCAGCCCGGACCCGCACTGCCACGATCAAAGTCCATGTCTCCAAGGACGGCCGGGAGATGGTCGGCGGCGGAAACAGGGCAACTATCAACGCCTCTGGCGGGCTGTACACCGACCGGGCGAACGGGCACCTGCCGCAGATCGCGCGAGCGGGCGACTGGCGCATCTGGGCCGAGCCGGAGACGGGCGGCGAGGCGTACATTCCGCTCGCCAACGACTGGCGCCGCCCTCGAGCGCAGTCGATCCTCCGGGAGACGGCCAGCCTGATTGGGATGCGCACCTACGCCGGTGGCGGCATCTCGCACACCACCCCAGTTCTCGACACATCCGGCGTCGCGGACGCGGTTGCTGCCGGTCTGGCTGGTGCCCGGATCGTCATGGTGGACCCGACCTCGGGTGTGGAGCGGCTGGTGGATGCGCGGATCGAGATGGCTGGCCGTCGGTCGGCATCGACGGTGAGGAGACGCTGATGATACTGGCTCCGCTGGTGATGCAGTCCCCGCCGTGGGTGGACATGCTGGTGACTCAGGTGCCTGCCGGTGCGGTGTCGGTGCGAGCGTGGCGCGTGTGGCGCGCGGCAGAGGTGCTGGTGCGTGGCCGTCACGTGCTGCTCGGGTCGTCGGCTCGGGTGGTGGACTATGACTTGCCTGTCGGCTCTCCAGTGTCGTATCGGGTGGAGGCCCTGTCCGGGTCGGGTCAGGTGGTGGAGTCGGCGTCGGTGCAGGTGTCGGCCCCGTCGCCCGGGCACTCGATGGCGTGGCTGTCTGACCCGATGTCCCCGATGGGGTCTGTGGTGGTTGGTGTGCTGCGGGGCGGGTCGCGTGGCCGGTGGTCGTCGGCGATGGAGATGGTGCGTCCGATGGGTGGTTTGCCGATCACGCAGGGCGGTGAGCGTCAGGTGCGGGTCCGGTCGTGGCGTCTGGTCGCTGAGGATGAGGCGACGGTGCAGGCGGTGGACGCGATCATGCTGGCCGGGCCGACGGTGGTGTTGCGGGGCGACCCTGAGTGTCTGGATCATCCGACGGGGCTGCTGTACGTGTCGGCGGCTGATGTGGAGTCGGAGCGGACTGTGCCGCACCTGCCTCGGGTGACGTGGCAGATGGACGGGTATGAGTCGCGGGGGCCGGCGATCCTGCCGGTGGTGCCGTCCCGTACCTATGCCGACGATATGGCTGAGCATCCGACGTATCAGGACTCGACTGCTGCGGCGGCAACGTATCTGGACCGTCTCCGTCTGCTGGAGGCGTAGCTATGTGGCCGGTCGATGAGAGGTGGGGTGCGGCTCGTCTGGGGGATGTGGAGCTGTCGTGTCAGGTGTGGCCGACGCTGCGGGGTCAGGTGCTGACTGCTGAGCCGCTGGAGGTGGTGGACGGGTCGCTGTCGGTGGAGGTGCGGGGCGGGCAGGTGCAGTCGTCGCTGGAACTGTCTGTGGCTGACCCGGACGGGTCGCTGTTCACGGGCGCACCGGATGCGCCGCTGGCGGTGCATGGGCATCGACTGGTGGTGCGTGCCGGGTACGCCGGCGTCGGTGATGCGCCGCTGGGCGAGTTCCGCGTGGAGCGCATCGTGCCGGACGGGTCGCCGTGGCGGCTACACCGCTCGGGCCGGTGGGTGCGTGGTGCTCAGATGCTGCGCGTCTCCGCTGGTGACCTGCTGGGGATCGTCGCCGATGACCGGTTCACGACCCCGACGCGGCCGCGTGGGGGAACGGTGCGCGCTGAGGTGCAGCGGCTCGTCGCCGACATCCTGCCGGTCGGTGACTGGTCAGCGTCGCAGACGGTGCCGTCGTCGGTGGAGTACTCGGAGTCCCGCATGGATGCGCTGCTGTCGGTGATGCGTCTGGCGGGTGTGGTGGCGTGGGTGGATCGTGCCGGGGCGCTCCAGGGTGTCCCGGATGTGGGGTCTGGTCAGGTGTGGGAGGCGTCTGCTGCTGATGTGGTGGAGTGGGTGCCGGTGATGGACCGGGACGGGCTCCGCAACGGGTGGGTGGTGACATCGGAGTCGGAGTCTGGGCAGCCGCTACGTGGGGCCGAGTTCGAGGCATCGGGTCCGCTGGCATGGGATGCCTCCGGGTTCGGACGCGTCCCCGAGTTCCTGCACTCCCCGCTAATGCGGACGAACGCTCAGTGCGCGTCGGCGGCGAGGACGATGGGTGAGCGGGCGAGGGCGGCGCGTCGTCAGGTGCTGACCGTGACGTGCGCCCCAGACCCGGCCCTTGATGTGCTGGACACGCTGCGGCTGCGGCTGCCGACCCGCACGGTGGATGCCCTGGTGACGGGTATCAGGCTGCCGCTGACTGGGGGATCGATGACGGTCACGGCGAGCGCTGGGTGGGGGGTGCTGGTCGATGTCTGATCCTCTGGGTGATGCTGTCGCGTCTGCTCTGACCCCGGCTCGTCCGCCTGCCGTCGCGGGGGAGGTGAGGGCAACTTCCCCGGTGCTGCTGGTGTCGGTGCTGGGGTCCGAGGTGACGCCGCTGGTGTGGCTGCCGACACCGCTGGCGGTTGGTGACCGGGTGCTGCTGCTGCGCTCCGAGGGGGTGTGGCATGTGGTGGGTCTGCGTACCGCCCGGCCGAGTGAGGGCACTGTGTCATCCACTGGGTCTGGTGTGGTGACCGTCTCGACTGGGGTGGGGCCTGTGACGGTCCCGCACGTCGGTGGTGTGCCGGTGGTGGGTGATCGGGTGGCGCTGCTGTGGGGGTCTGCTGGTGGTGTGGTGGTGGGCCGTATCGGCACACCGTCCGCTCCGCCGCCGCCATCCACGCCGCCGTCTGACCCGACCCCGCCACAGACTGATCCGGCGCCCGCACCGGCCACTGTGGCTGCTGGGGCGGTGCAGGCTGCGACGGCTAGGTCTGGGAGGTGGCGCAGCGACGGCACCGCCGGGCACCGCGCCTATCAGGGGCACTCCACCTCGGGGCAGGTGGCCGACAACACCGGCTACTTTTTTTACGGCTCGACCCTGGCACGGGGCGGGACTGGCTCGTCTGGTGTGGTGCGTCTGTATCGGGCGACCGGTGCGGGCATGTCGGCGGCGCGGACCGTGTGGCTGGCGCTGCACGGTGCTGCGACGCGACCATCGTCACCTCCCGCGCTGACAACTCAGCCTCGCGCCGCCGGGACAGTGGCACAGGGCGGCACCGTCGACATCGCGCTGACCAGCGCTGAGGTGTCGGCGCTGCTGTCCGGCGCTGCTCGCGGGATCGCTGTCTCGTACCAGGGCACCACGGACTACATGGCACTACTGGGCCCATCTGACCGTCCCGACGCTGGACGGGTCACTCTCATCACCACGATCTAAGGAGGCACGGGATGCCGACCACACCGATCTATGGACTCCGGACGCCGGAGTTGGCGGACGCAAACAACGTCCCGGCAGATATGGCCCTGCTGGCTCAGGGCACCGAAAATGCGCTGTCGTCGCTGTCTCCGTCGTGGTCGTCATACGCCGTGGCGTGGTCGCAGAGCGACGGCACCAACCTCTCGATCGGAAACGGCACGCTGGAGGGTCGCTGGATGCAGGTGGGGCGTCTGGTGCACGCCTCGGTGTCGATGGGGCGAGGCTCGACCACCAATCTCGGGTCGGCGGCGTGGGTGTGGTCGATGCCGGTCAACGCCAGGGCCTGGATGATGGTCACTGGCGTGGGGTGGCTGGCGCGTGGCGGGTCTGAGTATCCGCTGACGGTGAGGCCGGTGGGCCCTGGCCGTGTGGTTGCGCTGATCCCGTCCGGGCGGATCTCCAACAACAACCCTGGTGGGTGGGCGTCGGGCGACTCGCTGTTTTTCACGATGACCTACGAGGTGTGATGATGGCTGATCGGATCACGTGGCGCGGCTCCCTGCTGTCGCCCCGCACTCGGGACGCACTGATCGAGGCCGAGCGGCTGGCTGCCGCGATGCCCGAGTTCCGTGGCTGGCGGGACGGGTGGATCATCCGCCCCGGTCAGGGGTCGTGGCAGCCACGCAGCCCCTACTCGGGCTCGACCCACACCGGAGACGGCGTGGTCGACCTGTCGATCCGCCACCACCTCACCCCACCGCAGCGCAAGGCGGTGCTGAGGGCGTGTCGGCAGGTCGGGTTCGCGGCATGGCATCGGATGCCGTCCCGCTCATGGGTGGAGCATCACCATCTGGTGCTCATGCCCCCCGACCAGACCACCAACACAGAGGGGCTGGCTGCGTCGGCGATGGTGCAGGTGTCGCACTACCGGCGTGGCCTCGACGGGCTCGTCGGCAAGGACCGCGACCCGGACCCGTGGAGACCGTCCCCGCTCCTGTCGTGGGAGCAGTACCAGCAGCGCACCGACACCCACACCACCCAAACATCCACCCAGGAGGATGACATGCCCTACACCCCAAACCAGCTCAAAGCCATCGTCACCGACGCGCTGGCCGCCTACGACTGGCAGCCGCTCCAGAAAGGCTCATCGAACGCGCTCGTCGCCAGCTCCCGCAACAACAACCAGATTTGGGCCAGCATCAACAGCCAGGAGACGCTGCGGCTGGTGCGGGAGCTCGCCAAGCGTCAGGGCGTGGTCGTCGATGAGCAGGCGATCGCCCGCTCGGTGCTCGCCGGACTCACCCCGCTCGTGCGCACGGCCGTCGAGGCCGCAGTGAAGACCGGTGGAACCCCGCAGGCTGTCGCCGACGCGGTCGTGTCCCGGCTCGGCGACGCACTCAAGGACTGACGCGTGTCTCGCCGGACAGCGATGCTCGGGCTCGGCGTCCTATGGGTGCTGGTCGGGGTGTCGCTGCTCTACGCGGCCGTCCCTGCCCGCGCCGAGCTGATCGACCTGCCCGACTGGCTACGAGCCGCCCTATGGGTCGCTGCCGGCGTGGTCGCGATCGCCACATCAAGCCATGTTCGGGCGTCGGTGTGGGGTCTGGCTGCGATGGCGCTGGTAGCCTCCGAACGGGTCGGCGCATGGATCGTCGCATGGATCGCCCACGACGGCAACGACCCGGCGACGAAACTCGGGTTGTATCTGATCGCGCTGTGGGCGGTGTGGATCACGGCCCGCATCCCCGCCGATCGGGAGGCATGATGGTGGGTACTGTCCTATCTGTGCTGGCGATCATGGTGTCGCCGGTGGTGGCGTGGCTTGTGGCGCGTGCCGGTCAGCGCTCGACGCAGCGGTCGGCGGAGATCACCTCAGCCACCGACCTGGTGCCTGACCTCATCTCACGCGTGGAGCGACTCGAGCAGCAGGTGCATGCGCTGCAATCCGAGCTGTCCGAGCGGCTGGGACAGCTGTCCGCCGCCGCCTGGTTCATCGACCAGGTCGGGATGCTCCGCCGCCCTGACTGGGGCCGGATGCCCCGCGTCCCGCACCGCATCCGTGGCCATATCGACCCGAGCCTGTGGCTCGACCCTGATCCGGTGGACGACAC
>NZ_JBQHVY010000026.1:0-18214 GCF_052064255.1 Oribacterium sp. HCP3S3_B9 | reverse complement strand
TTAAGATGCTGACGGATGATGTGGCATTCAATCTTGAGTAAGTTCTAACTCGAGATCATAGTAGATTTTGAAAAGCACCCTTTGGGGAGCTCTGTTAGAGTTACCCTTTTAGAGCCACCGATAAAAAAGATAATTTTCTGCTAATCTATGCTTGACTTTTCATAGCTGGTCTCCTGGATGATTTCGATCGAGTCATCTCGATTGATCTACCCTTATTTTATCATCTGAATTTCATTTTTTCAAACGATTCGGAAATAATTTCCGGCATAATTTCCAGCAGGTGTCCTTTTTACAGACTATACACGCAAATCCTATTTTTAAAATTGTGTATACGAAATACCCTTTTGTGTATATCCACTCCAGCCGTTCCAGATTATCCTCTGAAAACCTTCGCTTCTACCGCCAATTTCCAGACGAAATACAGCGCCCAGCTCATGGCGAAGCCGAGAACGACGTCGATGATCGAGTGCTGGCGGATGAAGAGCGTCGCGATGCAGATCAGCGCCGCGATGATCGTCTCGAGATTCTTCATGCGCGGACGGATATAGCTGCACTGCCGCACGACGATGTCGATGGCGATGGTACTCGACACATGCATGCTCGGGCAGACGTTCCGCGGCGGGTCGATCGAGCGCAGCCACTGCACGCCGAGCGAGAAAAGATCGCTGCCCGTCAGCGACTCCCGCAGCGCGAGTCCATTCGGCCAGACCGTGTACACGACCATGCAGATCGTGTAGCCGCCGAAGAGGATGAAGCAGAGCTTCAGAAAATCGCGGCGCGTTCCGTAGAACAGGAAAAACACGAGCGCGCCCGGAAACAGCAGCCACCAGATCGCGTACGGCACAAAAAACGCAGGAATCGTCGGGATCATCCGGTCGAGCGGCGTCTCGATGATGTGCACCGCCTCCGCCGGCACCGCCCGCATTTGCAGCATGCCGAAGTACAGGATGTACACCGGCAGGTACAGGAGCCACAGCGCATAGCGGTGTGTGCCAATGTAGCCGACCGGGTCGCGCATCGCCTCCCGGATCGGTGCGAATATATCTTTACGTGCTTTCATAAATCGTCCAGCTCCTTTTTATCTGAAATCATATTTTTCCTATACTACCACATTTTCCTGTACGTGCCCAATTTCAAAAAGGAGTGTCTCCCATCGGAAGGCACTCCTTTTTAAGTTTCATGTTGATATATCTACCCGGTATTTCATTACGCAGGTATCGCGCGGTTCTTCTCAGCTCGCAGCGAACTGTGCGTTATACAGGCTCGCGTAGAAGCCACCACGTGCGAGGAGCGCGTCGTGCGTTCCCTGCTCGACGATATTACCGTCGCGCATCACGAGGATGAGGTCGGCGTTTCGGATCGTCGAGAGGCGGTGCGCCACGATGAACGAGGTGCGGCCCTCCATCATGCGGTCGAAGGCATGCTGGATGTGAAGCTCAGTGCGCGTATCGATGGACGAGGTCGCCTCGTCGAGGATGAGCATCGGCGGCAGGCGCAGCATCAGACGCGCGATACAGAGCAGCTGCTTCTGGCCCTGGCTCAGTGCGCCGCCGTCCTCGCCGAGCACGGTATCGTAGCCCTGCGGCATGCGGCGGATGAACTTGTCACAGTGTGCCCGGCGCGCGGCCTCCTCGATCTCCTCCAGGCTCGCATCCGGCTTTCCATACGCGATGTTGTCGCGGATCGACGCCGATTTCAGCCAGGTCTCCTGCAGCACCATACCGAAGTTCGCGCGCAGACTCTCCCGCGTCACCTTCCGGTGATCGAGTCCGTCCACGAGAATCGCGCCCTGGTCCGCCTCATAGAAGCGCATCAGGAGGTTGATGAGTGTCGACTTGCCGCAGCCCGTCGGCCCGACGATCGCCACGGTCTCGCCCGGCTTCACGTGCACATTGATGTCCGTGAGCAGCTTCTTCGTCTTGTCGTACGAGAACCACAGATGCTCGATGTCGACCGCACCGCGTACGCCGCCAATGTCTCCGCCGCTCAGATCATCACCACCCGCGGCGTTTGCGACCGCGTGCAGCTGTGCAGCTGCAGCTGAAGTGCTGGCCTGCGCCGCGGTCATTTCTCCGTCAGATGCAGCCGAAGCGCTCGTTTCATGCGCAGCGCCGGCTGACGCACCACCCAGTACCACGGCGTCCGCCGCGTCCGGTTCCATCGCCGGCTCGTCGATGACCTCAAAGACACGACTCGCGGACGCGATGGCGTTCTGGAGCTCCGTCACGACACCGGAGATTTCATTGAACGGCTTCGTGTACTGGTTCGCGTAGCTCAGGAACGACACGAGCTGTCCGACCGAGATGAAGGCCCGTATCGCCATCACCGTACCACTCACGCCGACCGCCGCATAGACGATCGAGTTCACGCAGCGGGTCGCCGGATTCACGAGCGACGACACGAAGGTCGCCTTGAAGCTGTAGTCGGACAGGGTTTCATTGATCTTCTCAAACTCCGCCTGTGCCTCATCCTCATGCCCGAAGGCCTTCACGACCTTCAGATTTCCGATCATCTCTTCCGTGAAGGCCGTGATCTCGCCGCGGCTCTCCGACTGATGCCGGAAGAAAGTATAGGTGTGCTTCGCGATCTGGCCCGCCACCACGAAGCTGAGCGGGGTCAGCAGGATGACGAGCAGCGTGATGAGCGGCTCGATTGAAAGCATGAACACGAGGGTGCCGAGGATGGTCAGCACGCCCGTAAACAGCTGCGTGAAGCCCATCAGCAGGCCCTGCGAGAACTGATCGATGTCCGTGATCACGCGGCTCGTGAGGTCGCCCGCCGGGTGCGCGTCGAGGTAGCTGACCGGCAGCTCCTCGATGTGGTTGAAGGCCTTCGTACGGATGTCCTGCACCACGCGGAAGGTCACGACGTTGTTGATGTGGTTCATGACCCACTGCGCAAACGCCGTCACGAGGATCATGAAGCCCATGCGCTCGAGGATCTGCAGGAGTGTCGGCCAGTCGACCGCCCCAGGACCTACGATCGTGTCGACCGCCTGTCCGGTCAGGATCGGGATGTAGAGCGTCAGCACCACGGTCACCGCCGCGAGCAGGATGCTGAGGATCACGTGACCGCGATAGTTCTGGATATAATGCAGGATACGCCGGATGGTCTTCGCGTCATCCGCGGTCATCTTTCTCGGTTTTCCCTTCGCCATCACTGCACCTCCTTTCCTTCGTTCTGTGCTTCGGCCAATGCCGTTTTCTCCACATCGTCACTGCGCTCGGCTTCGGCCTGACTCAGCTGTGACAGGCAGATCTCGTGGTAGACCGGGCAGCTCCGGTAGAGCTCGGCGTGGGTGCCGATGCCGGCCACCTGACCGTCGTCGAGGACGATGATCTGATCAGAATTTCGAACGGTCGAGACACGCTGCGAGATGAGGAACACGGTCATGTTCTCGGTGTTGCTCTTGATCGCCTTCCGAAGTGCGGCATCCGTCGCAAAATCGAGCGCGGACGCAGAGTCGTCGAGGATCAGGATCTCCGGGCGACGCACGAGCGCACGCGCGATCGCGAGTCGCTGCTTCTGTCCACCGGAGAAGTTCCGGCCCTCCTGCTCGACCTCGAGCTCGAGGCCCTCGCCCTTCTGCTCCACGAAATCGTAGGCCTGCGCGGTCTTCAGCGCGGCGTAGATCTCATCATCCGTCGCATCCGGCTTCCCCCACTGCATGTTCGAGCGGAGCGTCCCGCGGAACAGTACGGAGCGCTGCGGCACGAGACCGATCTTCGCACGCAGCGTCTCGAGCGCATAGTCCCGGACATTCTGTCCCGAGACGAGCACCTCGCCCGCTGTCGCATCGTAGAAGCGCGGGATCAGGTTGATGAGCGTCGTCTTGCCGGCGCCGGTACCGCCGATCACGCCGATCGTCTGGCCCGGCATCGCGCGGAAGCTGATGTCGCGGAGCGCATCCTCGGCCCCCTCGGTGTAGGCAAATGCCGCCTGCCGAAACTCGACCGCCGGCACCCTGCTTCGCTGGTCATCACTACGCTGCGACACGGTCGCTGCGGCGGAAGCCGAAGAAGAAAGGCTGGTCGCAGCTGACGACGCAGTGACTGCGCTGTGGGCGGAAGCATTGGCGGCAGATGCAGTGTCGGTCGCAGCTGACGACGCAGTGACTGCGTCACGGGCGGAGACATTGGCATCTGAGACCGCCGGCTGCAGCGCGAAGATGCCGTCGATGCGGTTCATGCTGGCCCTGGCGCGGGTGATCTGGATGATGAGATTCGCGAGCTTGATGAGCTCGACGAGGATCTGCGACATGTAGTTCACGAGCGCGACGAGGCCGCCCTGGGTGATCGCGCCCTCATAGACGAAGCCGCCGCCGCGATAGATGAGGTAGACGACGGCGAGGTTGATGATGACGTAGGTCACCGGATTCAGCAGCGCGGAGATACGACCGACACGTACCTGCATCTGGGTGAGACGCTCGTTCTCGCGACGGAACTCATCGATCTCCGAGGCCTGCCGGTTGAAGGCACGGACCACGCGGACGCCGAGGAGATTCTCGCGGGTCGTCTTCATGATACGGTCGAGCTGGCCCTGGTTCGCGCGGTACATCGGCGCGGTCGTCAGGATGATGCCGAAGACGACGCAGAAGAGAATCACGATGGTCACTGCAAAGATGAGCCCGGAGCGGACACTGATCGTGAAGGCCATGACCATGGCACCGAAGACGATGAACGGCGAGCGCATGAAAAGGCGAAGCGCCATATTGACACCGCTCTCGACGGCATTGATGTCGGAGGTCATGCGCGTGATCAGGGTGCTGGTGCCGAGCGTATCGATCTCACGGTAGCCGAGCGTGTTGATGTGCCGGAAGAGGTCGTTGCGCAGGCCCTTTCCGGTATGGATCGCGACCTTCGCGGCGAAGAACTGCGCGGTAAAGGAGCACAGGAGGCCGATCGCGGCGAGCGCGAGCAACAGGCCGCCCATGCGAAAGACATAGCCGAGGTTTCCGCTTCGGATGCCGCGATCGATCATACTCGAGATGACGAGCGGCACGAAGAGGTCGAAGCACGCCTCGAGGCACTTGAACAGCGGCGCCAGGACGGCGCGGACCCGGTAGTCCCGGATATAAGTCAGTAAACGTTTCATAAATACTCCCCTGGATGGTTTCGGCGCGCTGATACTACGCCGTTTTATTTTCACATTATACGCCCTCGGGCGGACGGAGAAAAGGACTGAAATGCACGAAAGCTGTGCCACAGGCACAGCTTTCATCATCTCATCCTCGCTCTTCGAGCCAGTAGTCCAGCACCTTCCGGGCGATCGGGGCCGCGGTGCGGCCGCCGGTTTCGCCGTCCTCGACGACGACGCAGATGGCGATTTCCGGGTGCTCGTACGGCGCGAAGCCGGTGAACCAGGCGGTGGTACTCTTCTCTCCGTTCTTCACGACCTCGGCGGAGCCGGTCTTGCCGGCCGCCTCGTAGTCCGCCTTCCGAAGCACCGACGCGGTACCCTCGGTGACGACGCGGCGCATGAAGCCGCCGAGTGTCGAGGCCTCCTCCGCGCTCATCAGCGTACGCTTCGCCCCCTCGCCGAAGGTCTTCACGACCTTGCCGTCCGCGGACTGCACCTGCCGGAGCAGCGTCGGCTCGACGAGCACGCCGCCGTTCGCGATCGCCGCACTGAGGATGACCTCATGCAGCGGGCTCATCATCGTGTCGCCCTGGCCGATCGCGGTCTGCATCAGCGTCCATGGGTCGGCATCGGCGGCGAGCTTCAGCCGGCTCTTACTCGACGTGATGCTGATCGGCAGATCCTGATTAAAGAGCAGCGCATCGCCGGTCTCCAGCAGCTTCTTCGGATCCGTCAGCGTACCGATCTTCGAAAAGGCCGCGTTACAGGAGTTCGCAAAGGCCGACGACAGATCCTCGCTTCCGTGGGTCTCGCCGCCATAGCAGTGCACGACGTAGCGCTCGTCCGCCGGATCCTGGTACTCGCCGTCGCAGTCGAAGTGGAAATCCTGCCAGTCGTTCGGATGCTCCCGCATATACTCGAGCGCCATCACGATCTTAAAGGTCGAGCCCGGTGCATAGAGCCCCTGCGTACAGCGGTTCAGCAGCGGTGCCGCCGCCGACTGATTATTCACGATGTCGTCCCAATCCTCGACGATGGTGTTCGGGTCGAAGCTCGGCTTCGAGGCCATCGCGAGGACCTCGCCCGTCGTCGGATTCACGGCGATCACCGCGCCCTTCTGGTCTCCGAGCGCGTCATACGCCACCTTCTGCAGGCCGGCGTCGAGGGTCGTCACCACATTGTCCCCGAGGCTCTTCGTCTCCATGATCTCATTGACCACCTGCGTCACGGGGTTCGCATTGGACTGCATCAGGTAGAAGTTCGCGAGCGCCTCGAGGCCGGTCTTTCCCTTCGTCGAGTAGCCGACCGCCTGCGCGAACACGCCGCCGAACGGGTACTGCCGCGTCTCCGTATACGCGCCCTCCGGATTCACGGAGCCATCCTGATTCACACGGGTGTCCGTCACCGCCGTCTGCGCGAGCACCTGCCCGTCCGCGGACAGAATCGCGCCTCGCACGAAGCGGTCGTTGAAGACCTCCATGCGCGGGTTGTACGCGTTGCCCATGAGGTCCTCCGCCTGCCAGCCGATGAAGTAGATCATGTAGCCGATCATCGCGAAGAACAGCAGCGCGAAGAAGTAGATGAAGCCCACGATATTTCGATTTGATTTCTGCTTCCCGGAACGGGATTTCTTTTCTGACATTGTCGTCCTCTCCTACAGGTCTAAATCTTCCGCAGAAACCTGCTCCGACGCGTAGGCGTCGTTCTCAGCATTGTCCTCCTCCAGCGCCTCGTCCTCGTCGTCCGGCGTCTCCTCGTACGTCTCCATCTCCTCGAGCTCGTCCGCCTCATCCTCGTTGCCCTGGATGATGTAGAGCGCCTGGATGATCGCAAAGACGATGAAGGCCGAGACGAGCGACGAGCCGCCGTAGCTGATGAACGGCAGTGTCACACCGGTCGACGGGATGAACTTGATCGCGCCGCCGATCGTGAGGAAGGACTGCACGATGTACTCGATCGCGAGGCCGACCGCCACGAGCTTGTAGAAGCTGTCCTCCATATAGGTGGCGATGACCATCATCTGCATGAAGCAGCCGAGGCACACGAGGATGATGCAGATCGCGGTGATCGCGCCCATCTCCTCGGAAATCGCCGAGATGATGAAGTCCTTTTCGACGATCGGGATGCGGTTCGGCATACCCTGGTAGAGACCGAGGCCCGCGAAGCCGCCGGTGCCGATCGCGAAGAGCGACTGCGTGATCTGGTAGCCCCTGTCGTCGATGTCCGCCCACGGATTGATCCACGCGAACACACGCTTCCGCACGTGTGAAAAGGCAGCGTAGCTGAACACCGACGCGCCGCCCATCGCCGCCGTGCCGAGCACGAGGTAGAGGCTGCGGTTCGTCGCGATGAAGAGCATCACGAGGTACGCGAGGCAGAAAATCAGCGCGGAGCCGAGATCCTTGCAGGCGACAAGCACCAGCACATGCGCAGCCGCCACCAGCGAGCTTAGGACGATGTCTCTGAATTCCGTCGCGCGGCTCAGCATGCCGGCCATCGCCAGCACGAAGGTGATCTTCACGATCTCCGACGCCTGAAAGGTGAAGCCGCCGATCGAAATCGACATCTTCGCACCGTAGCTCGTCGCGCCGATGATCAGCACGACGCCCTGCAGCAGGATGCCGAAGGCGGCAAAGGCAGAGCGCCAGCGCACGAGGTCCCAGATTTTATCGATGAGGTACGGGATGACAAGCGTGAGTGCCGCCGCCCCGACGATGATCACGAACTGCTTCATCGCCTTCGACGCATCAAGGCGTTCCAGCATGATGAGTCCGTAGGTGAGGAAAAACACCGTGTTGTTCAGCAGCAGCCGGTTGATGTTCCGGTAGAGCCGCTGCGCCCCGAAGGTGTACAGCAGGAAAAACGCGAGCTGCAGGAGGTAGAACCACACCGCGCTCATGTCCGCCGTCTTCAGATAGATGATACAGTTCATCAGAAAATGAACCAGCAGGATGATACGGAGCTGCCAGTCGCAGAGCGGGTCCGCGTCCTCCTGGTCCGGGATGGACAGATATCGGAAATTGCAGTAGGTGTAGAGCACGATCAGCAGCAGCTGAATGTACTTCGACGCCGTGATAAAAAGATTAATCATGATTCATCCTTCACTCGATCCCGTGACGGAAATGCCCGCGCGTCATGCTGCGCGGCACCGCGCCCTCGAGCACCTGCCGCACCACCGCTGCCGGCTCCACCGAGAAATCGTAGCGCAGACACTGCGGCTGCAGCGCGCGCACCTCATCCGGCAGATCATAGAGCACGAGCGGCTCGGCATTAAATATCTGATTGTAGCAGTACGTACAGTAGCAGCGCACCGGCATGTCCTTGCCCATACGGTCGCGCAGCTGCAGGATCCGGTTGCCGTGATCACAGCGCGCACTCGTCCGCTGTATACAGTTCGCACTCACCATCATCGGCAGATGCCCGTAGATCATCAGCTCGAACGGCAGCTCGCCGAGGCCAATGCTGTCGGCTTCTGCGTCAGCACCCGCCCGCGCAGCTGCCGGCACCGGAGTGCTCTCTCCTTCGACGGCATCCGCATTCGTGCCGCGGGTGCCGTCGGCACCATGGACACTGCTCCGAAGTTTCTCCCGAAGCTTCCGGCACTCGTAGTACGTGAGCTCGATCGGATAGGTGAGTCCGTCGGCACCGAGTGATACCAGCGCCTGGATCGCTTCCTTATTGTAGCCGTATACCGTATAGTCGAAGTTCCGGCGGATGCGTGCCCCGAGCTCCGGATGCGCCCCGAAGAAATCCTCGAGCAGCATCGCCTCATCGAGGTTCCGCACCAGAAGAGCATCTGGGAGACGCTCCGCTTTCCAGAGTCCGCTCAGAAGCTCGGCGCTGTTTTCCGCCTTTCGCCCGTTCGCGTCGAAGTCGCGCTCGATACGGCGTAGGCGAAGCCCCGCCTGCTTTCCGGCGGCATGCACCCGCCGGATCAGTGCGGCGAAATCCGTGAAGCAGGCTTCGTCGAGGTACACGAGCGCGACTGCGTCGTGCTTCAGCACCTCCGCGAGCTGCGCCTCCGTCTCGACCGTCACCGCCACCGGCAGCGCCCAGTCACGCGCCGCGACTCCGGCCGCCGTCCATGCCACCGACGTGTGCTTTATCTGCGCCCGTTCACCCGCGCGACGGTTCTCACCAGGCGCACTGTCCCCACCGCGCTTCGGAGCTGCACTGCGCTCTGTCCTCGCATGGTCGTTTCTTCGTCCGGTTTCGGTCGGCTTTTCTCTTCGACCCGCGGACGCCGAAGCATGCTTCCGCTTATCTATCTGATTGTGCTGCGTATATTCTCTGCGAGCCACGTAAAATCTGCCACTCAAAATGTGATTAAATATACTCACATCGAGATGTTGTAAGTTCTCACAAACATTACTTACTGCTTCATCGTATATGCTTTTGCAATCTGTAGGCAGATATGCTACTCACAAGTTCTTGTACACTCCACAGTCGTCAATTCCCGAAATAGCCTTCGGTACATACTTACGCTTGCGTTTATTTATGCAACTTCGTAAGTCGTAGCATCTCTCAGATTAAGTGCAGCATTGAAATCTCTATCTTCAACATAGCCACAATCGCATTTGTAAATTCTATCTGAAAGTTTTAAATCTTTCTTTATAGAACCGCAACAATGACATAGTTTAGAAGAGGGATAAAATCTATCTACAATTCTTAATTCAATACTATTTTCATCACATTTAGCCTTAAGTTTTGATCTAAATTCATAAAACTTTTGTGATGCAACAGCTTTAGAAAGATGCCTGTTCTTCATCATGCCTGATACATTCAAATCTTCAATCGTTATGTAAGATGGTTTGGTTTTCACTATCTCAGCGATTGTTTTATTGATGTAATCAGTACGGATATTATCCAGTCTATGATGAAATTTCTGTACTTTGAGCTTTTGCTTTTGTATATTTGCTCTTTGAGTGGACTCTCCTTTCTTTAAATATTCATACTTTCGGGAAAGACTTCTCTGTTCCCGAATCAGTTGTTTTTCAAGTTTTTTTAATCTTGCAGATTTGTTAATGTTCTTATAAGTTTTGCCATTAGAAACAATGGCAAAATCCTTTAATCCAAGGTCAATTCCAATTCCTTCGTTGAAATTATCGACTATCTTGTTATTCGGGATTTCTATAAGAACTGAAACATAGTATCTATCAGTTCTTATAGAAACATGACCACTTTTAATCACATACCCATCTTTGGTCGTAGGAAGGTATCCTTTTTCTTTGATACGGACCCAACCAAGTGATGGAATATTAATTCTATGTCTTTCGCAACGACAATCCTTTGGATTATTCTTTACAAAATACATCTTCACATCAGACTTTCCTTTCTTTTTAAAAGTAGGAAAAGCACTTTGATGTTTGAAAAACCTAGTAAATGCGACACAACCATTTTCGATTGAACGCTTTACAGATTTTGAACTTACTTCCTTAATCCATAACTTATCTGGATTTGTGGGAAGATATTCATTGTTCAGCCAGACACTAAAACTTTTACCACTCATAAACTTTTCTCCATTGTCATGAAGTTCTTTATTATGAGCGAGATAGAAGTTGTAAATATATCTACAAGTCCCTATTGTTTTACGTATCTTAACTTTCTGTTCCTCTGTTGGGTTGATTTCCGTCTTGAAGCTCTTTAGCAATTTCCTCATCTCCTTCTATTTGCTTCTTATACTTACGAAGTCCATATAACCTACAGGAAAACGCCTGAAGAATCGAAACAATATCCTGTACAAATTCTTCTTGCGGCGATAGTTCTTCATTATTTACCACCACAATGGTTGTGTTGAATTTCATACAGAATTTTTCAAACCAGTCGTAGCCAAACCTAATAAATCTATCTTTATTGGTTACAATTATGGTTTTGATTTTTTGCTCCATTACTTCATCTAATAACTCATTCCATTTTTTACGATTGTAATTAAGACCACTCCCATAATCTTCAATACATTCGTCTACAATAATTCCTGTGGCATTACAAAACTGTCTTAAAAATGCGACCTGGTTTTGTAAATCATCTTTTTGGTTTTTTGTAGACACTCTCGCATAAATAACTACTTGTCGTTGGTCATTTTTGATATTTATGCCTTTAAATTGAAGATACTGGTCGTAAGTGTAATAACGCCTATCAGTTGGAGTTCTATTTGCTTTTAGAGTTCCTTTCCTATCCCAACGTTGCAATGTTTTTACAGACACGCCTAACAACTCAGCAAAATCTTTGGGCTTATAATTCGTGATATTAGATGTATGCATAAACAATTCCCTTCTATGGGTATATTTAAACACATTTAATCACGTTTGTCAGTTAATTTAATCTCCTAACATCCTCTCCTCTTCATACATCGCGAGTGCTGTTCGGCGAAGCTCATTCAGCTTTCCGACCGGATAGAACGCATCGCCATGAACCGATACCTGTACGTTTCCTAATGTAAATGCGGTGCCACCGGTTTTCCGGAGCCGCGCCTCGACCTCCGTCGCCTGCACCGGCCGCTGCTCGGCTGGGAGCACGAGGTCCTCCGACACCGCGGTCACCATGCGACCGGCTGCGTCGCTGAGGGTCAGCACCGCCGGCGCGCCCACCGTCATGTCCATCACGGCGTCCACCGTGATCGTCCGGTTGCGGTCGATGTACGCGGCCTGGATGCGGTCCGTCACCGTCTGATCCACCGCACGGAACTTCTTCTCCGACAGCGCGATCATGTCCGCGCCGTTATGCTTCTTCAGATAGCTGCTGGTGCCGCCGCGGTCGAAGATCTCGCGCAGCGTCCGGAGGTCCTCCTCGGCCACGCGGTAGCCCGACATACTGCCGTGCTTCGCTGCCCCCTGTTTTCGGTCAATGCAGTCGAGCGCGAGGTCGAGGTACTTGCGGTAGACGCTGACGACCCCCGCGGTGTACAGCGGGGACTTCATACGGCCCTCGATCTTAAAGCTGTAGGCACCGGCTTCGATCAGCTCCGGCAGCAGCTCGATCGTCTGCATATCCTTCATGCTGAGGTAGTAGCCCTTCTGCCCTGCAGTCTCAAAGCAGAGACGACAGGTGCCGGCACAGCGGCCGCGGTTACCGGAACGTCCGCCGAGAAGCGAGGACATGAAGCAGGCACCGGAGTAGCTATAGCACATCGCGCCGTGGCAGAAAACCTCGAGCTCCATGCCGCTTTCGTCATGAATCTTCCGGATCTCCTGGAGACTGAGCTCCCGGGAGAGCACCGCCCGGGTCATGCCGAAGCGCTGCGCCATGCGGGCACCGGCCACGCTGGTGATGGTCTGCTGCGTGCTGGCATGTACCTCGAGGTCCGGAAACATTGCCCTGATCCGACGTACGGCGCCGAGATCCTGCATGATGAGGCCGTCGACGCCCGCCTCGTAATAGGGTTTTATGTACGAAAAAAGCTCCTTAAGTTCGTCGTCCTTAAAGAGTATATTTACCGTCATATATAGTTTTACCGAGAAGAGATGACAGTAACGGATCGCCTCCATCACCATATCTTCCCCCTCGGCCTGTGCTGAATCCGCGTAGGCGCGGGCACCGAAGCGACGGCCGCCCATGTATACCGCGTCGGTGCCGGCATTGACCGCCGCGACCACGGACTGGAACGAACCGGCCGGGGCCAGCAGCTCTACACGTTTATCTCGTTTGATTTTCATACTCTTATTTCTTCGTGGATGCGAGCGCACGATCACGCGCATCCTGCGCTGCCTGCTTCGCCTCGAGCTCCGCCAGCTTCTTCTGCGTGTTCTCGAGCTCACGAAGCGTCGTCTCAAGCTTCATCTGCATATTCACGAGGTCATGCTTCGCCGTATAGCTCTCCCGCTCCGCATCATCCCGCGCCTGCTGGATGTCACGACTTCTCTTACGCTCCTTGAAGAGATCGTCACAGATGTTCACCTCGAGGAGAAGGGCCTTGATGCTGTCGTCGAGCTTGTTGTAGCCCACGGTCTCCTTCTGAAAATCGAGAATTTTCTGGTTCAGGTAGCTCGCCACCTCATGCATATAGCTCTCGGACTCACTCCCCGCCAGCTGGTAGATCTTGCCATTGATTACGACCTCTACAGAATTCTTTCCTGCCATGAAACTGTTACTCCTCTATCTCTTACGTCCATGAAGCACGGGTGAACGCGCCTGTGCCTCACGGTGTTCGCCATGTTTTCGACCATTTATTATAACATAGCCCGCAAGCGCGATGCAACCGCAAGCGATGGCAGGCAGTGGGGGACCCGGAGCCTGAACTGTAAACTTCGCTCAGAGCTTCCGCGGGTCGCCAATGAAGCCTTCGCCGTAGGTTTCCTTCGTCGGGGAGACGATGACGAAGGCGTGCGGGTCGTGGCGGTCGATGATTTCCTTCACGATCGGAAACTGCTTACGGTCGACGGCGCAGGTGAGGGTGAGGCATTCCTTGCCGCTGAAGCCGCCGATGCTTTTATAGAAGGTGGTACCACGGTCCATAGTTTCCATGATTTCATGCGCGATTTCTTCGTTTTTCGCAGAGTGGATCGTGATCAGACTGCCGCGGTTCAGTCCATAGAGAAGCGCATCCATCGACTGGGTAGTACAGACGATGGAGATGATGCCGTACAGCGCCGCTTCGATCTCACCGAACACCAGCACGGAAATCGTGACGATCACGAAGTCCACCAGCATGATGGCATAGCCGGTCTGCATATAGGGGAAACGCTTCTGAAGGAGCTTCGCCAGGATATCGCCACCGCCGCTCGTCGAGTTTCGCATGAAGATCAGTGCCAGGCCGACGCCCACGAAGATACCGCCGAAGGCGCAGGATACGAGGCGGTCTCCTGCGTACTGCCACGGACAGAGCGCCGACACGAGATCCTGGATCACGCTCATGAAGATGACCGTGCGGATGGTCTTCAGTGTCATCCCGCGGTTCAACAGCAGCCAGGACGCCAGCAGCAGTGGGATGTTGAGGGCGAGGCTGAGTGCACCGATCGGTAAGCCGAACAGATGGTTGATCATCAGTGCGATGCCCGACACCCCGCCCGGCGCGATCCGGCTTGGCTCGATGAAGCACCAGACACCGATCGCCTGCAGCAGCGCACCCGCGAAATCCCCCAGGATATCGAGCCCGGTCTCTCTCCACTTCTTTTGATTTTTCATCACCATCGTTTCCATTTATTTTTCCTCCTCTTTTACGTTCCCATTTCTTCATTCATGAGCCGATGCACGACGTCACAAACGCCGTCGTTAGATTTTGCCACCTTCGCAGCCAGACAGACCCGTCGCCCGCATCATCCCGTTACCTTTCTGCGCTACGCGCGACGCACTCATGCAACCATACAAAAAGAGGGCTGACATTCATGTCAGCCCTCTCATCGGTATACGGCTACACAAAAATAGTCTGAACTATAATCAATGCAGCTGCATTTCTTTTCGATTGTCTGATTTCAGCGCACGATTCTCTTTCCAAATCGCTGCCGACGAAGATCTTCTGTCTGGAGCATACACGAACGGCTCGTCCGTATGCCTCACACGGCTTCTATCATACACGATTTTCGCTCGAAAATCACTGATATTTCTTTTTATTCTCGGCGTATTCTGCCTTGACCGCATCGAGGAGACCCTCGGTATGCAGCAGGTCATAGCATGCACCGGCGATACTCTTCGCACCGTAGATCACGCAGTTATGCGCTGCGTCGCTCTTTCCGGCATCCACGAACTCCTGGGAGTGGGACGCGGTCCCCTCCGGCACGAACGCGACACGGATGCAGGAACCCGGAATCTCGTACATGACATTGCCGAAATCGGTCGAACCGGTCTTCTCACGTGGCGGCGCGAGCTGCGGAGCACCCGCGAGCTCAGCATTGTCCATCAGAAGCTGATTCAGACGAAGCACCGGAATCTTGTTGAAGAAGAAGGTGCCGTCCTTGATCTCATAGTCGACGCCGGCAATCAGCGCTGCGCCCTTGATGATATCCTGGAAGCGGACACTGATGTCCTCGAGCTCCTTCTTTGAGAAGGAACGCAGTGAAAACTCACCCTTTGCCGTCGCCGGCACGACATTGGACGGGCCTGGAAGCTCGGTCATGCAGTAGTGCATGCGCACATCATCCGGCACATGCTCCCGCAGGAACTCGACGCCCTGGAATGCAACCAGCATAGCATCGAAGGCACTTCTGCCCTTCTCCGGTGCCAGTGCGGCATGCGCGCGCTTTCCGTGGAAGGTCACGTTGAAGCTCTTCTGTGCGAGACACTTCACATCCGTGCAGGTATTCGGACCGCCATGCATCATGAAGGCGACATCCAGCTCATGGAAGCAGCCGCGCTCCAGCATCTGTACCTTGCTGCCGAACGTCTCCTCGGCCGGTGTACCATAGATGATGAGCTCGAACGGCTCCGCACCTGCCATGTCCTTCAGTGCCACCGCAGCACCGAGACAGCCCGGCCCCTGCATATGATGGCCGCAGCCATGTCCGAGGTTCCGAAGTGCATCGTACTCGCAGAGGATGCCGAGCTTCGGACCGCCCTCGCCATGCTTGAAGGTCGCACGGAACGCCGTCTTGAATCCGCCGACGCCCATCTCGACCTCGAAGCCATGTGCACGAAGATAATCGGTCAGCAGTCCGCTGGCAAACACCTCTTCTCCATCATATTCCGGATGATCGAAAATCTGGTCCGCCATCGAGCAGAGCGCATCCCGCTGTGCATCGATCGCAGCAAATAAAGTATTCTTATCGCTCATGATGTTTCACTCCTTCACATTTCTGTCATTCTTCAAAGGCGCCTCCCGGTAACCGGTACAGCGCCTCTCTTCTACATATTCTGATTACATCGGGCCGAAGTGGATGATCTGCGCGATCACCAGCAGCACCGTACCGACCACCAGCCAGATGGCAAACATCTTCCACATGAAGCGCATCCAGCGATCATACGGGATGTTGCAGGCACTGATGATGCCCATGAGTGCGGTCGAGGTCGGCAGGATGTAGTTACAGAAACCGTCACCGAAGTTAAATGCAAGCACCGCGGTCTGTCTCGTCACACCGATGAGGTCGGAAAGCGGCACCATGATCGGCATCACCGCTGCGGCCTGTCCGGAGCCGGAGGTCAGGAACACGTTGATGATGGTGTTCGCAATCAGCATCGCCGGTGCCTGCAGAAGTGTCGGCACACTGCCGAGTCCGCCTGCGAGGGCATGTACGACGGTATCGATGATCTTACCATCCTTCATGATGGCACTGATGGACTGTGCGAGGCCGATGATGATCATCGCAGACATCATCTTCTTGCAGCCCTCGAGGAAGTTCTTACAGATCGTATCCGTATCGAAGCCGGAAATGATGCCGACCACGATGGCGAGCCAGATGAACATCGCCGCCATCTCCGGCATATCCCAGCCCAGCTTGATACTGCCATAGATCACGACTGCAAGTGAAACCACGAGTGCGACGATATTTAAAATCTTCCGCAGATCGATGGTCCCGAAATCATCCAGACCGCCGGCTGTACGGAACTCGCTCTTCTGGTCGAGCTCATACATCGGGCTCTTCGTCGGGTCCTTCTGAACCTTCAGTGCATAGCGCACGAGAAAGATGTTCGTGATCACATAGTACACAGCGAAGCATACCCAGCGGTAGCCGATGCCGGAGTACAGCGGCAGCTCCGCGATCTTCTGTGCTACGACGGTCGTATTCGGGTTCAATGTTCCCGTCGAAAATCCGATGGCGCCACCGAGCAGGATGATGGCTGCACCTGTGATCGAGTCCAGACCGATCGCCAGTGCAAGCATAACCATCACCGGTGCGAACGCGATGAACATGTTGACAGCCTGGGTCGTGCAGATGATACCGAACATCAGCGTCAGAATCGGGATAAATACATACAGGTTGTTGGAAAACTTTTTCGCGAGCTTCGCGATCACCGCCTGCAGTGAACCAGACTGCGTCAGCATGTGGAAAGCCGCACCCGAAAACAGGATAACCAGCATGATATCGACACGCTTTACAAACGCATTTACGATATACATCGGGATCAGGAACGGATTCACCGGTGTACGATCGACATAGCTGAACTGCGTCGGATCAATGACCTTGATGCCATCTGCATTCTCCACACGTACATACTCACCCGCCGGGATGATCCAGGTCAGAAGCACAGCACACACGATGATCGAAAACACAATCATGAAGCTGTGAGGCACATGAAATTTCTTCTTCGTTGCCATAGTTAATATTCCCCTTCTTTATAATGTTGTTTCTTTATATAACATTATAGCAGTAGCGGGAATCACGTGCCATTTGATTTTTTCAAATGCTCTATTAAAGAAAATTCAATGCATCCTCTCTCGCACTGTTTCCTCGACGATCTCGATCAGCGCACGCTCGCACGCACTCAACACATGCCCTTTTCGATAAGCGAGCCGGAAGCTGGAGGTCTCCGCTTCCCGATTGATCAGGAAATAGCGCACATGCTCGAATCTCTGCATATCCGACAAATACCCGAGACGGTTAAAACCGACGCCCATCCCCTGGTTCACCATCGACATGATGATATCGAAATGGCCAATTTCGATCAGGCGTTTCGGATGGATATGATTCTCCCGGAAGAGGCGATCCGCTGTTCTCCGCATACTCTGATCCGGCAGCGGCACGATAAATGTCTCCCAGTCCAGATGCGAAAGGTTGAGATGCAATAAGCCATCCCCCTCCACGGAATAAGCATACTGAATCGCCGGATGCGTATCTGGAAGCGCCAGCAGCACCGGTTCCTTCGCAATTTCGTGATACACCGTATCCGGAAGCTCCTCCAGGAAGTTTGAAACCATGAAATCGATCGCATTTTCTTTAAACATCTGCTTCAGATCCGCGACGACAAGATCGTGGAAAACCAGCTCCACATCCGGATAGCGTTCCTTAAAACGGGCCAGCACCTCCGGCACCATCGAAATCGCTCTTCGCTGCTGTATACCGATACGAATCACCGGCTGCTTCTTCTGCTCCCGCTTCAGAAGATCGTCGAACTCCGCCTTCATCTCCAGCATCTTCTCCGCCCGCTGCACATACTCCTCTTGTATGATGATTCCAGAAGCTAAATCAACATTTTCCTTTCTTTTTGATTCTGTGGTTCAATACATTCAGATACTGTGGGACTTTTTATTATCCCCTGTAGCTCTGAC
>NZ_JBQHVY010000025.1:0-19714 GCF_052064255.1 Oribacterium sp. HCP3S3_B9 | reverse complement strand
CCCCCTGTCAGCCTGCGGTTGTGGAGCATCATCGCCGCCCCAGCCAGTGACCTGCCGCCCAAACATGAGAAATGTGCCATGCCCGACGGGCCGGGCCTGACCCTGCTGAACCGGTCCAATCCAGCGCCCATCTCCGACATCCTAGCCACCCCGCCTGATGGTGAGTGGCTGGTCACCGTCGCAGTGTCGGGACAAAAACATGTCCTGCCCTACGCCCACGTCAACACCGGGGCAGGTCGGTGGCAGATGCGGATGGAGTCCACCACCGTCACATCCACCCCGGATGAGTGGATGATGGTTCGCAGGCACGCTCTGGAGTTGCGCCGTCTCGGAGTCCCCGCGTCAGCCGTCCTCACGGGAGACCCGTCCGGTATCGCGACCGCCGACAAGCTCGCCGCATGGGTGGAGCACTCCCGCCCGCTCGCCCCCTACCTCAGATCACCACTGCTCGACCTCGCGCTGTGGACCGTCACGAAAGGAACCATGCAATGACCGACATCCTGCTCGATGCCACCCGGAAGTGGCTGTCAGCACTACTCGACTCCGCCGACGTGGACACCATCGGGGCCAGCCATTGGTGGGATCGAGCCTCTGCCGCGCTTCAAGCCGCTGCAGCGGGCGCTACCACTCTCGCCCAAGCGACGACGATCGCTGCCGCCAAACTCCAGGTCGATGTGCTCAGCGAATCGGCGTCGCGGACCGTGACTGCCCTCGCCGAGGTGATTGACCCGTCCTACACCGAATGGGCTGATCGTGTCGCCGCTGAGCACGTCTACATGGTCGCCCTCGTCCGCGTCGAGCGCACCGCCCGCCGCACCGGCAAAAACCTCCAGCCTGCCCTCGACGCCCCCGCCCCATACTGACCGAAAGAGAGACACACATCATGAGCCTCACGTACTACACCGCGACCGCTCTCACCCCGCTGCATCATGGCGCAGGCACCGCCGGGAACACCGCCCTGCTGCGGACCGAGCAGATCATCCAACCCGACGGAACCACCGCCACCGTGCCCTACATCTCCGGAAACTCGATTCGCCACGGACTCCGGTCGGCGCTGGCGTGGCACCTCGCCCGCACGCTCAACATAGAACCGGGCAGCCTGTCTAAGCCAGTGGTTGACCTGCTGTGGTCCGGCGGGGCCATCACCGAAACCGGGTCGCAAACCAACCTTGACACCCTCCGCCGCGTGGAGGAACTGCTGCCGCACCTGGCGATGCTCGGCTACTCGGCCCGCTCCGATCTGGCAGCAGGCACGGTGCGCATATCTCCACTGATGCTCGTCTGCGCCGAGAACGCGTGGCGGCTGCCCGGCCATGTCGCAGAGACCGCGCACGCTCTGAAGCGGGCCGCTGCCTACCGGTCGGAGGAGTTCGGCACCCGCCACGACATCACCACCACACCGGCCGGACGCTACCTCGACATGGCGCAGACTCTCGCATCTACACAGATGATCTACGACTGGCAGACCATCAAATCTGGCGCTGTCCTGTGTGGGTCGATGCAGCTCACCCCGGCCGCCACCGAGCAACACCAGACCATGCTGGCTGTGGCAGCGTCCCTGTGGGCGCCCGACGGTGTGGCAAGCGTCGGCGCGAAGTCCAGCACGGGCGCAGGCATGGTGCGCATCGACGGGCTTGGCACGGACCCGCACATCGTGGATGCGTGGTCGGCCCGCCTCGAAAACACCCGCGCCGATATCCTCGACCTGCTCACCGAGGTGGCGGGATGACCCAGCCAGTGAGGATCACCGCCCACCTCGACAGCCTGTCGATCGGGCTCACGGAGACCCCGATGATGCTCGACGGGCCACTGTCGTGGGCATGGTGGCAGTTGCAGGGGTCGGGCCGGATTGTTCCCGGCCAACCGCCCGGCGATGCGGTGTTGCCGCTCGCCCGGTGGATGGAGGCTGGAACATGGGGGTGGTGCGTGTCCCGCGCCCACCCCCATGTTGAGGCGCACACAGCGATCGAACTGCGCCGCAAACCAGCCGCCGATGCGATGGCTCGCTACACGAAGGATCAGAAATACCATCCCGGGCTCGGGCCCCACAAAGCCCGTGACGTAACCGTAGCTGCGGCCTGGATACCGCGTGTGTGGTGGGACGCAGACACCACTGACGTGGATGCCCTGCACGCCCTGCTGGTCGACGTGACACATCTGGGGGCGCATGCCGCCGTCGGATACGGGAGGGTGTCCGGGTGGAGCATCGAGGCGGGCGTCCGTGATGGGTGGAGAGATCGACCGATGCCCACCGAGGGTGGGCAGTTGCAACGCGTCCGCCCACCCTACTGGCACCACGGCGACCGAGTGGAGTGCGCGTGAGACCACCTTTCCCCTACGTCGGCAGTAAGACGATGATCGCCGCCAAAATCATCGTCTTACTGCCGGCCCACCGGCACTACGTGGAGGTGTGTGGCGGGAGTCTCGCGGTGCTGCTCGCCAAAACACCGTCGGAGGCGGAGACCGTCAACGACCTGGACGGTGATCTGGTCACGTTCTGGCGAGTGCTGCGCGACCAGCCGGAGGCGTTGGAGCGCGCATGTGTCCTCACACCCCACTCGCGCGTCGAGCTGTACGAAGCTATCGGGAGCGATGCGTCCAGCGAGGTGGAGCGTGCCCGCCAAGTATGGGTGCGGCTGACCCAGAACACGCTCCGCACCACCGAGCAGCGGCACGATTTCTGGGTCAAGAGGATCGCCACCGGCTCCCATCCCCACACCATGGCGTCGTGGGCGTCGCGGCTCGCCCCAGCAGCGGCCCGGCTCCACCGTGTCAGCATTGACCAGCGCCCCGCCGTCGAGATGCTTGACATGTACGACAAGCCCGGATGCCTGCTCTATATCGACCCCCCATACCCCGGCAGCGTCCGCTACCCGCACCACATGGATGACGGCAACCACCTGGCCCTGGTCAACGCGATCGCAACCGTCAACCACGCCGCCCTGGCGGTGTCCGGCTACCCAGACACCGTGTACGACACTGCACTCACCGCAGTCCGGGGATGGGCACGGCACCCTATCGCCGCCCGCGCACAGGTGCCGATGGGTCGCACCGTTCCCCGTACCGAAATCCTGTGGACCAAGGAGGCCCCATGCTGATCGACTCTCCCCGCATCACCGGACCCGACCGCAACCACTGGGCCGCACTGGAACGCTACGACAATCTCATCGCCGAAGCTGATTCGGCGCGCCTCGACCGGATCGAGGGGGAAGCCATCTCCGAAATCCGCCGCTTCCTTGATGCTGACGAGGGGTTCGTGTCCATGTCGTGGGGGAAGGACTCAGTGGTGGTCGCACACCTTGCCTACCTCGCCGACCCGCAGGTCACGATGAAGCGTGCCCGCGTGGCCGATTGGGAACCACCCGAAACCGACTGGGTGCGAGACGCATTCCTCGACACCCACCCGGGCATCAACTATCACGAGGCCCTGTACGAGGGCCGTGTCCCGCAGCGAGGCGAACCAGGGTTCGAGGCGATCCATGCCGACCCCAACCGCAAGGCAACCAACATCATGGCCAAACTTATCCCCGGCCGGTATGTGTCGGGGGTTCGGGCCGAGGAGTCGGCTGTTCGTGCCGGGTCGCTGCGCTGGCACGGCACCTCCACAGAGCGCACGTGCCGACCCATCATCCGCTGGACCGCCGTCGACGTGTACGCCTACCTGCACTCGCGCCACCTCCCCGTGCATCCCACCTACGCATTGAGCTTCGGTGGCAAGTTGGACCGTCGCTGGCTGCGCGTCCACATCCTCGGCTCCACCAAGGCGAAGCGGTCGGCTGTGCACGGACGCGACTCGGAAAGCTGGGAGGAAACCTATTATGGAGACGTGTTGGCGGCAGCCCGCGCCCGCCGTGCGCACTTGTGGGCTGAGCAGTGAATCGCCGCATCTGGGAGTTCTTGCCCGCCCGACGCTCACGCGGTCGGGTCACCACACCGTCGGTGATAGCCGCCAACATCGGCGCCTCAGTCGTAGAGGTGATGGCTGCACTACTCACCATGGAGCGCGACGGGCACGTCGTGCAGGACAGGCGAGGGTCGTGGCATCGAGGGGTGCCGCTACTCCCCAGCGCTCCGACCCGTTCGCCGCTCACGTCCAGACGGCGAGGAGGTGATGATTGATGACCCTCACCCTCACTGTCGGGCGCTGGGAACTCCACCTCACCATCGCACGACACGCACCCGACGAGCATCCCCTACCCGACGAGCAGGCCCCGCCCGTCCATATCGAGACCCCCATGTCCATCTACGTCGATCCCCTCCCGCAACCCTGCGGATTCACCCGCCCCATGGAGGCATAGTGACCGCAGACACCCGCGAGCAGCTCGCCCCCGACGAGGACAAGCGCTGGCAGGCGGAGCTGCTGGTGGCGAAGGCGAGGTCCGGCGAGGTCGGCCCCGTCCAACTGGAGATGCGCACGCACTGGGCGACCATCCTGCCCGGCGACGCGCCGACGCACTCACATCACCAGGTGCTCTACCGCGACGGGCAACTCTGGCACGACCCCCACCCCTCCCGAGACGGACTGCTCGCCGTCGAGGAGGCCTTCGTGCTCCGGCCACCGCCGGCAGCCGGACACGACCACGACCCGACACCCCAGGAGGACCAGTGACCCCCACCGCGAGCGCCTACGCCAGGCGCTCCGCAACCGACAGGAGACATCATGACCGTGATTGGTAGCGCGCATGCCCCTTGCTTCAGCTATGGGGTAAGCGCATCAAGTGACAGCGAAACCTGCTACACTGTCAACTATGAGCGGCAAGGTTGTGAGGCGGGCGTACAAGTACCGCTTCTACCCGACCCCGGAGCAAGCCGAGCACTAGCCCAGCCGTTCAACCACCAGTCGGCACCGCTCGATGAACTCCGCGTCAGTCAAGTCGTTCTTGAAAGCGTTGATCAGGCGGTCGCACCAGACGCAGTTATCCATGTCTCGCGGGTCCCCGCCGCGGCTTCGGGGTATGCGGTGGTCCAAGCTGGCATTCACGCCGGGCACAAGTTTGACGCCGGTGTAGTAGCAGCGGAATCCTTGCGCTTCGAGCTTGGCCCACAATGCCGCGTACTGGTCTCCTTTGAATCCGTACTTGTTGGCGATACCCTGCAGCCAATGCACGCGGCAGTAGTTGCTCGCGTGTGTCGATGGCGCAGAGCACGCCACGCAGAAGCCTGTACCTCGGCGACTTCGTCGGTATTCCGCGCCCCTTGCGCCGTATCGTTCCCGCGCTTTCTCGCGGCACTGGACGCAGTTTTTGTAGCGCTCATCCGGGAGGCGTGCTCCGCAGTTGTTGCAAGCGAGCCCAGTTTCCGCCCACTTGGCTCTCAGGTTCTTCTTGCGTTCCGCCTGGCGCTTGGAGTGATGATCTGCGCAAGGTCGGCAGAAGCGTGTGGTACCAGTCGGCCCCCGCTCTTCGCCGCAATCCTTGCAGAGTCCCGCCGCGATTCTTCGCGCCTGAGTTGGTTCGTATGCCATAAGGCGAGTCTACCGCATGTGGAGGCTCGCGGTTTCAGCCTGTGGAGATGGAGTGAGACCGCCTCGCTCCTAGAGCGAGGAGGCGTCCGTTGAAGAAGCAGGAATCCCCCGGCTTCAGCCGTGGGGAGCAAGTCAACGATCTGGACACCCTCAGAGTCGGGAGCCTCTTCTCGGGCTACGGCGGCTTGGATCTCGCGCTAGAGGCCGTCTTCCCGACAGCCCAGGTCGTGTGGACCTCCGACATTGACTCGGGAGCGCGCAAGGTGCTCGCGAGTCGCTACCCCGACGCCCCCAACCTCGGCGACGTGACGCGCGTCGACTGGAGCACCGTCCCGCCCGTCGACCTCATCACGGGCGGATCCCCATGCCCAGACCTCAGCACCGCCGGACGACGCGCCGGCATGACCGACGGCACCCGCTCCAACCTGTGGGTCACCATGAGAGAGGCAATCGCCCATGTCCAACCCACATACGTCGTCTGGGAGAACGTCCGAGGAAGTCTCTCCGCTAAGGCCGCTAGCGACCTGGAACACTGCCCGGGATGTATGGGAAGTCCCGATGACAGAGGGCCTGTTCTGCGAGCACTTGGACGTGTACTCGGAGACTTGGGTGACCTCGGGTTCGATGCGGAATGGCACGGCCTACGAGCGTCCGACGTCGGCGCCTGTCACCAGCGGTTCCGAGTGTTCGTCCTCGCTTGGCGACGAGATGCTGCCGACGCCGACCACGCAGGACGCCAAGAATCTGGGCGCCCCATCGCAAATGAGGCGGAACACGCTGCCGTTGAACACGCGGGTGCTGCGGCTCTGAGAATGCTCCCCACGCCGCGGTCGTCGGACACCCACGGCGCGGGCGAGCATGGCACGGGTGGGCCTGACCTGCGCACCGTCGTGACCATGCTCCCCACGCCGGCCGCTGGCGCGTTCAACGACGGCGAGGACGTGGACGCATGGCAGGCCCGCCGAGACTGCGTCAAGGCCGAACTGGGCAACGGCAACGGCTTCGGGATGCCACTGGGTATCGCCGTCGCCACGCTCCCCACGCCTTCCGTGGCCGATGCTACGGGTGGGCATGAGCGACGTGGCGGCGCGCGCGGCGGCGAACTACTACTCAAGGGCATCGCATCCCACGAGCAGTTCGGACAGTACGCCCCTGCCGTCGCCCGTCAGGAGGTCGCGTTCGGGCACCCCGCGCCGTCGCCAACCGAGCCCGGCAAGAACCGGCCACGCCTCGCCGCTGCGTTCGCCGAATGGATGATGGGTCTGCCGCCCGGATGGGTCACCGACGTGCCCGGAGTCACCCGCAACGAGGCGCTGCGGCTGGCAGGCAACGGCGTCGTGCCGCAGCAGGCCGCTGCGGCCCTGGCAGACATGCTCGACGCGTACCGCGACCGACGCGAGGCCCCACCGACCACCGACATGGCCGCCTACGACTCCAACATTGAGCGGATGGTGCGCCTGTACCGGGACCGTGACCAGCTCCGCACGCGCCTAGCCCGGCTACCGAGGGAGGACTCACCGGCAGCCGGACACGACCACGACCCGACACCCCAGGAGGACCAGTGACCCCCACCGCCCAGCACGTCCGCCGCTGGCTCGCCGAGCTGGCAGACCTTGCCACCCTCCTCCCAACCGCGCTCATCACCAGATCGCCCGACGACACCCAGCGACGCACTGCACCCGGCAGTCGCCCACCAGTCCGACTCGATGTCATCCAGCTCCTCAACAACACGCTCGCGCAGGACGTGGCAGCCGGACGCGCCGAATGGATGGACCCCGACCGAGCAGGCCTCCTGCCCTACCTGTGGACCTGGTGCCGAGACATCGAGGCCGACGCCCTCGACGCAGGACTTGCCCCCGACGACCTGCCCGACACCGTGGCCGGATGCTGCTCATGGCTCGCCACCTGGCTCGACTTCGCCCAGACCCTGCCCCAGTGGGACGAGCTGGTGTGGGGCATCGACCGCTGCTGGCGCAACACCCGTGCCGCCACCCGAGGCGTCCGCGACGACGACCCACCCCGACACGCCCGATGCAACCGCTGCCACATCGGCACCCTCACGCCATCAGGCGACGTGTGGACCTGCACCGACTGCGCCCGCATCATCTCCATCACCGCCGTCAGCCTCCCCGACGCTGCCCGCCTCACGGGCATACCCCTCCGCACACTCCAAGCATGGGCGGCCAGATCACTCCTCGATCGGGGCGTCGCAGACCCCGACGACCAGCGACGCACGCTGTATGACCTCGGGACCATCCGGCGTGTCGCAGCAGAAGCACAACTCAGATCGTCGTGATATGCTGCGCCTAGTTGCCCATCAGTGCGCCCTCGCGCCGGTGGGCATTATGCATGTAGGGGGGCGACAGATGGGGACCTCTGACTGTGGCTGGTGCGAGCGATGCGGGTTACCCCTACGGCACGGCAAGGACGGGGCGCCGTGGTGTCCCGAGTGTGATCGGTGAGCGCGCATGTCTGCGCAGGTGACTGGTGGGGCCGCTGAGTGGGGCGGGAAGCGAGCACAGGATGCGCTCGCTCTCGTGCGCCGACATGGGCAGGCGGGCGACCTGCCATGCGTCATCTGCGGCATGCCGATCGACTACAGCCTGCGCCACCCACACAAGCAGGCGTGCACCGTGCAGCACATCAAGCCCCGAGCCACACATCCGCACCTGACCTGGGAGCAGAGCAACTGGGCACCAGCTCACGCCGATTGCAACACCGCGCAGGGATCGCGGATCGCTGTCGGTCTCGGTCTTGTGTCGCCTTGGTTGAGCTAGTCCCGACGAGCGGGAGTGAACGCCCACACGGCGCATCCCGCAGCGAAGGTCAAGCCAGCGAGTGAGACGAGAAGCGACCCGCCCTCAGTCAGGCTGTCATTCATCCGTAGGCGGTCAGATGGCCACCATGTGGCCGTGACGTAGAGGCCAAGGAGGGCGCCCGACAGGGCTAGCAGGACACGGTACGCCCACTCGGCGGCGCTGCGATCAGACATGAGGTCAGTGTAGTCAAGCAAGGGTGCGCGGCGTTCGAACAAGCACCAGAAAAATATCGTACACATGATCTAATGTGGCAGGCCGCGGGGTGCCCTTTTTTCTCCCCCCTGCGATTCGCGATGGGGGTCGCGCGAGGTCCAGATTGGGGGACTGTAGTGGAGCAGGTCGAGTCTCCTGTCCTGTCGGGTCGGGTGCTGGATGACGGCTTTGGCGAGTCGGTGCGGCAGGCGACTGATGCGGCGCTGCGTGAGTGTCCGCCGTCGCGTCGTGCGCGTGGCTTGGTGGCGGTGATACGTCGTCTTGCTGACGCGATCGATGCGATCGATGCGGAGGGCCTGAATCCGGCGGGGAAGCTGGACAATGTGACGATCCCGACATATCTGCGGTATGCGGAGGCGCTGGGTATGACGCTGTCGAAGGCGGCGTCGCCCCCCAAGCCCGAGGCCCACGTGGTGCCTGATGATTCGCCGGGTGCGAGGATCATCGCGATGCAGCAGCGGGCGTCTCGTCGTGGGGCGAGCTGACGATGGCTGCTCGGCTCGGTTCGACGGTGCCGAGGGTCTACACGCCCCCGTTGCGTCCGCTGGAGCCTCGGTCTGAGGAGACGGAGCGGTGGACGCTCGGCTACCAGGTCTGCGACTTCGCGGAGCACGTCCTGCGGATGCCGCTCCTGCCGTGGCAGCAGTGGTTCATGGTCCACGGCCTCGAGTTGCTGGACGATGGCTCGTTCCGGTTCAAAACTTTGGTGTTGCTGGTGGCTCGCCAGAACGGCAAGTCGACGATCTCGCTGGTGCTGGGCCTCTACGCGCTGTACGTGCTCCGGTGGGGTACGGTGCTCGGCGTCGCGCAGGGGTTGGACACGGCTGAGGAGATTCTCGACCTCGCGTCGGAGCTGGTGACTGCTACCGAGGAGGATGACGACGGCGAGGAGCAGCCGCTGCGGCCGTGGTTGGCTGATCAGGTTGCCAAGGTGGTGGCGATCAACGGCAAACGGGCGCTACTGCTGCGCGGGCGCCGTCGATGGAAGGTGAAGGCGGCGTCGAGGGCCGCGGCTCGTGGCTTCTCTGGCGATCTGATCCTGTTCGATGAGCTGCGTGAGCAGAGGAACTGGCTCGCGTGGGGCGCGGTCACAAAATCGACGATGGCGCGGCCTCATGCCCTGATCCTGGCGATGTCGAACGCGGGCGACGTGATGTCGGTGGTGCTGAAACAGTTGCGGCGGATCGCACACTTAGCGCTCGGTGACCCGGACGGCATCTGCGAGCTGACACCGCTCGAGAAGTACGCGCTGGCGGCTGATGATGCGGCCGCGGACGAGGCGTCTGCGGACACGGTTTTCCTGGCGGAGTGGTCGGCTGCCCCCGGTCGTGCGAAGGGTGACCGTGCTGGGTGGTGTGAGGCGAATCCGTCGCTGGGATACCTGATCGACGAGCGCACCGTCCTCGGCGCCTACCAGACCGATCCTGAGTGGGTGTTCCGCTGCCTAGACGTCGCCACCCCCACCCTCACGCGGCGCGGATGGGTTCCCATGGGCGACATCGCGGTTGGCGATCAAGTCAAGGGCGTCAATGGCGAGTGGGTGAACGTGGTCGGGAAGTCGCCGGTTCACACCGGACGAACCTGCTACCGGGTAACGCTCAATGATGGGCGATCTGTGGTCTGCGACGAGGGCCACCTATGGACCGTGTCTGACCGACGTAGGCCGGGGCGAGTCGAGACGCTCCGCACCTCTGAGCTGATTGACCGCGGGGTGACGTACTACAACCCGAGCATGGGCTACGACGTACGGAACTTCACGCTCCCCAAGGTGGAGCCGCTCGACGGTCCCGAGGTCGATCTCCCGGTCCATCCCTACCTGCTCGGCTTGTGGCTAGGAGACGGCAGCAAGCACGCCGCGATGGTATTTGTCGAGGCTAGGGACCGGGCGCACATCGAGCGCCGGATCGTCGAATGCGGCGGCACTGTGACCACTTCGGCCAAGGACTCGGAGAACTGCTACCGCATTGGATTCCAAGTCGGTGGGTATGGGCGCTTCACAGGCGCCCTCCGTGCGCTTGGTGTGCTCAAGAACAAGCACATCCCAGACATTTACCTGACCGCTTCCCGTGAGCAGCGCTTGCAGCTCCTCCAAGGGCTTATGGATTCCGACGGAACCATCCACAAGAAGACGGGAAGGTCCACCTTCACGAACACCGACATGCGACTCATCAGAGGCGCCCGCTCGCTGGTCAGATCACTGGGGTGGAAGACCTCTGAACTCGACGGTGGCGAATACGGCAAGAGGGGGCACAAGCTGCGTTTCGACGTGTCATTCACGACGCGACCTGACGATATGCTGCCCGCGACCCTCCCGAGGAAGCTGGCCAATCTTCGCGCGTCTCGCTCCCGTCGAGATGTTCGGCCAGCCACGATTGCGCGGATCGAGACCGTGCCGTCAGTGCCTGTCTGCTGCATCAAGGTAGACGCTCCCGACTCGCTATTCCTCGCCGGCGATCTGATCCCGACGCACAACACGGAGGTGCTGTGTCAGTGGCCGGACGGGGCGATCGAGTCGCCCTACCCGCCCGGCACGTGGGACGCGTGCGCGAATGAGCCGGTCGATGGCCCGTCGGGGCCGCGTCTGGCTGACGAGGACACGCTGGCTGGCCCGCTGGTGGCGGCGATCGACGTGACTGACGACAAGTCACGAGCCCATGTGGTGATCGCTGGGTACCGCGCCGACGGGCGTCCGCAGATCGAGCATCGCGCCTCGCGTGTCGGGACGCACTGGGTCGAGGGGTACCTGTCGTCGCCGGAGGTGGAGCGCCGGTTGACGTGTGTGACTGGGCAGGAGCGTGGCGCTCCCGTGTCGGCTGTCCTGGCTGACCTGCGAGCCTCCGACGATTTCACGCTCCCGGTCGTGGAGTGGGGTGGGCAGGACATGCTCAACTCGTACACGGACTTTTTCGCGTTGGTGACATCGGGTCGGCTGGCGCACAATGCGCAGCCCGGTCTCGATGCGCCAGCGTCAATGGCTGCGACGCGTCGTCTCGGTGGAGTGGATGTGATCGATCGGCGTGGGTCGCCGTGTGATGCGTCTCCGCTGATCGCTGCTGTGGGTGCCGTGTGGCTGCTCGATCATCAACCGGTCGTGGAAATCCGCGACCCGATCCCGCCGCCGCCGAAGGTTGGTGTGGTGGGCGGTGCCGATGGTGGGTCGCGTGAGGTGAGCCTGCTGACGATGAGTTTTTGAGAGGGGTGGTGTCTTGTGGCTGAGATCGGCTATCAGAGCGGTGATGCGCTGCTGTCGTGGTCGCAGATGGCCTCGGCGCCCCAGGAGACGAACCCCGATCTGGTATGGCCTCGCTCGGTCGCCGTCTATGGGCGGATGAGGCGAGAGGAGTCGCAGGTCAAGAGCGTCTTGAAGGCAGTCACGCTGCCGATCCGGCGCACCACATGGGAACTGGACCCGGCAGGTGTACGTGAGCCGGTGCTCCAGGCGGTCTCGGCCAACCTCGGCGTCCCGATCAAGGGGCGCAAACCTGAGGCTAGGCCGCGCCGGACCCGTGGCACATTCTCGTGGAGCGAGCATCTGCGGTTGGCGCTGCTGGAGCTGCCCTACGGGCACTCCATTTTCGAGCAGGTGTACGAGTCTGCGCAGGGTTTGGTGCGTCTGCGGAAGCTGGCGTGGCGGCCACCGGAGACGATCGCCGGTTTCGAGGTCGCCGCCGATGGTGGCCTGGTCGCCGTCGAGCAGCACTCGATGGGGACGCGCCGAGTCCGTATCCCCATCGACCGGCTCGTCGTGTACGTCAATGAGCGCGAGGGCGCTAACTGGGCGGGCGAGAGCCTACTGCGATCGTGCTACAAGAACTGGCTCATCAAAGATCGACTGCTGCGCTCCCAGGCGTTGACTGTCGACCGCAACGGTCTCGGCGTTCCGGTGTATACGGGTGCGCCTGTGCCGGATGGAGCGACGGCGCTGGAGCGTGATGCGTGGATCGCTGCCGAGCGTGAGAATGGTTTGGCACTGGCGACGGCGTTCAGGTCTGGTGAGCAGGCTGGTGCGTCGATCCCGAGCGGCGCGAAGCTGCAACTGCTCGGCGTCGAGGGCGACCTCCCGGATGCTGACAAGCCGATCCGGTACCACGATGAGCAGATCGCCCGCGCCGTCCTCGCACACTTCCTGAACCTCGGGACCCAAACGGGCTCGTGGGCGCTCGGCACCACGTTCGCAGACTTCTTCGTCGGGTCGCTGCAGGCGGTTGCGATGCACATCGCGGACGTGACTCAGCAGCATGTCATCGATGATCTGGTGGACCTCAACTGGGGCGAGGACGAGCCTGCACCGCAGCTCGTCTTCGATGAGATCGGGGCGAAGAGCCCGGCTACGGCGGACGCAATCAAGGCTCTGGTTGACTGCGGAGCCGTGACCCCCGATGAGGGGCTGGAGGACTACATGCGGGCCAGCCATGGCCTGCCGGTGAGGGAGGTGGCGTGATGGCGACTCAGCACTACTGCTCGATCGAGATGAGGGCTGATGGTGGTACCGAGACCGTGGCTGATGTCCGCATCTACGGCGACATCGGGAGATGGGGTGGTGTGTCCGCCAAGGACTTTGCCGAGCAGATCGCGGCGCTCGATGTCGATCAGATCAACCTGTACGTGAACTCTCCGGGCGGCGCTGCCTGGGATGGTGTGGCGATCATGAATGCGCTGCGTCGGCACCGTGCCCGCGTCCTCGTCACCGTGGATGGGCTGGCCGCGTCGGCGGCGTCACTCATCTGCATGGCCGGTGACCACATCACAATGGGTCCATCGAGCCAGATGATGGTGCATGACGCGTCCGGGATCGCATGGGGAAATGCGCAGGTGCTGCGCGACACCGCGACGGTGCTCGACAAGCTCAGCGACTCCTATGCCGACGCGTACGCGAAGCGCGCTAGTGGAACCCGTGCCCAGTGGCGCGACATCATGCGCGCCGAGACGTGGTACACGGCGGAGGAGGCTGTGCTGGCGGGCCTGGCTGATGCGTGGGACGGGTCGGAGGATGCGGCGGCCGCTGCGTCGGCAACCCCGTTCGATCTGTCGAGCTTCCGCTATCAGGGTCGCGCTGATGCGCCTACCCCGCCCCTGCCGAGCGTGTCGGCATCCACTGAACTCCCGGCCAGTCCTGAGCCGGGCGAACCCACCACGAAGGAGGACTCCATGTCCGATTCTCTGATGGCTGGGCTCCGAGAGCGGCTCGGGATGACCGATGCCGACGCCGACGAGGGTGCCGTGCTTGCGGCGCTCGACGAGGCCCTCGAAGAGCGAGCCGAACCTGCCCCGACTGCTGCCCTGCCTGAGGGTGTCGTAGCGGTCGATGCTGCGACACTGGCCGATCTGCAGTCTGCTGCTGCCGATGCCCGGTCGCTGCGCGCCGAGCGTGACGCTGAGCGCCGTACCTCGCTGGTGGCGTCCGCCATCACTGAGGGGCGTATCCCGCCCGCCCGCCGCGACCACTGGCTGGCGCAACTCAATGCCGACGAGGAGGGCGCTTCCGCGATCCTCGCCTCGCTGGCCCCGAACACGATCCCGATGTCTGAGATCGGGCACGCCGGATCGGTCGAGGCCGCTGCCGACGCCGAGTACGCCCGCTACTACCCGAAGGAGGAGACGCGATGAGCGACTACCTGCCCCAGTTCAAGCCCGGCCAGACCGTCACGTTCACGGCGTCAGCAGCCGTCAAGGGCGGACAGTGCGTCGAGGTGACCGGTGACCGTCGAGTCGCCGCCACGTCCGGCGCGTCCACCAAGTACATCGGCGTCGCAGGCCACAGCGCCGCCGCCGAGTCCAAGGTCGTCGTGCACCTGCGCGGACACGTCCAACTCGTCAAGGCGAAGGGCGCCGTGACCGCTGGGCAGCATGTCGTGACCGCTGTTGACGGATGCGTGGCCGCCAATGAAACCAACCCCATCGGACTCGCCCTCACCGGCGGCACCGATGGCACCCTCATTCAGATCGCGGACTGAGAGGACGCATCATGGCATACACCTACCCCTATGTGACGGGCGCAGGGCAAGACCTCGCACCCGCCGATGTGCATCATTTTTTGCAGACCCCGACGCTCGTGGCGAGGCGGGTCAAGGAGTTGGCGCAGCAGAAATTCATTTCAGACTTCCTGCTGCAAGGCCGCTACGACGTGTCGGGTGGCGCGATCAGCTACCTCATCGACGATGGCCTGTACGCAGATCGGGAGCCGGAGGAGATCGCCGCTGGTGGCGAGTATCCGCTGACGCCCGCGACTGAAGGCACCCCGGCGTCTGCCCCGTCCGAGAAGGACGGGCAGGACTCTGAGGTGACCGATGAGGCGATCAAGCGGCTGCTCATGGACCCTGTGGAGCGTGCGCTGCGCAAGCTCATCAACTCCATGGTCCGCCGCGTGGATCGCAAGAACCTCGCGGTCATCGGATCGCAGGTCACCCGCACCAAGGCGGCTGGCGCGAACTGGACGACTGCCGATCAGATCATTGAGGACGTACTGGCTGCTGACGCCGTGCTCGATGATGACGACCTCGGTATCGACGGCTCTGTCGTGGTGCTGAACCCGGCCCAGTACGGGAAGGTCGCGGCGAAGTTCGTCAAGGCCGACCTGGCCGCGAACGGTATATCGCGCTCGGTGGAGAGCGGGGTGATTGGGGACTTCCTCGGCAAGACGTGGCTGGCTTCCAAGCATCTGCCTTTCGCTGACCCGATGGTGCTCGACCCGAGTCTGCTGGGTGGTATCGCGACCGAGAAGCTCGGGTCTCCCGGCTACACGGCCGTGCCCGGCACTCTCGGGATCGAGACGAAGGTATGGCGTCCGACTGACTCCGACCGTGACGGCTACCGTCTGCGTGTCCGTCGTGTCGGTGTCGCTGCCGTGATCGAGCCGAGGGCCGCGATCCGCATCACGGGCACGGGGGTCTGACCATGGCGTACCGAGTGAGCGGACCCAAGGCTGTCGTGCTGGTTGGCGGCGCATACATGCACATGTCGCACGGCTGTGTGCTGCCCGACGGGTCGGACACTGCGCACATCGAGCACCTGCTCGGCATCGGTCTCATCGAGGCCGTTCCCGAGCCGGACGGCAACACCGAGGGTGAGGGTGAGGCTCCCGACGGGTCGACCACCCGAGGCCGGAAGTAGGGGGGCGTGGGGCGATGGATTTGGCGCACATTCACGATGATCTGACAGTCGCTCGGCGCGTACTGGCATACGCCCAGACCATCGCCCCATGCATCACCTCCCTGACCGGTGAGGCTCAAGTATTGGCCCTCGCGATCCTGCGAGGTGCCGCCGCGAGCCTCGCCGGGTCAGACCGGCGCATCAAGTCGCGTCAGTCGGGTGAGTGGTCGCGCACCTACTTCTCCGACGCCGAGCTCGGGTCGGTGTTCTCTCCCGATGACACGCGAACCCTCGCGGCCATGTGTCCCGGCAGTGGTCGTGGCGTCGGTCCCGTCGGTTCGTTCCCGCCCCCCGATGGGGCCTATCGGAATCTGTGGCCGTGAACTGGATCGGTGAGTGCGAGCTCGTCCGGCTGGTGGGCGGCGACACGTTCCATGCGGCCGTGTCCGAGCGTGCGGTCAGCGAGCAGGCCGGTCGTCCTGGCGAGATGGGTCAGCGCGTCATGCTGGCTGTCTATCCGGCGCGCCGTATCGACCCTCCCACCCGGCTCGTGGTGCGGGGGCGTGAGGTCCGTGTGCTGGGTACTCAGATGCCGCCGTGGCCGGATGAACCGGCGCTCGTGAACTGTGTGGTCGCGACCCCGGCGCTGCCGGATGATGCGGTCATCACTGATGCGCCGTCTGACGTGCTGGACGTGGCGACGGGACGCCTCGGCGTCGAGGGTGCTGTCCGCTGGTCTGGCGCCGTGCACGTGTCCAGCCCGGCCCCCGCCACGGTCGAGGCTGCTGGTGAGGATGCTCCGCTGAATCGGGCTGTGATCACTCTGCCGCTCGACGCCGTCTATGCGCCTGACATGGTGCTGCGGGTCACGGGCTCCCGAGCCCCTGCGCTGATCGGTGCACGGTTCGTCCTGTCCGGCGAACTGCTGGACTCCGACGGCGAGGTGCGCCGCATCGTCGGCTATCGACCAGAGGGGGCGGCATGAGTATCACTGTGAGCGGTGCGCGTGAACTACAACAGGCATGCACGGACGCCTCGGGTCGCATCGACAAGGAAACGATTGCTGTGCTGCGGCGTGCCGCGGTTCGGGTGCGGAAGAGGCAGAAGCAAACTGCGCCCCGCGACACTGGTGCCTTGGTGAAGGCAATCGGATACCGCATTCGCGGCACCCGATGGACCCGCACCGCCGAGATCGGCCCGCGTATGGCGAAGATGTACCCCGTCTATCAGGAGTACGGCACGGCTCGCATGCCCGCGTCACCGTTCGTTAGAGCCTCGGTGGATGGCGAAGAGGACCTGATCGCTGACGATCTCGACCAGGTCGTGTCACGGAGCTACCGGTGAGTCACCCGCTGCTGTCCGTGCTGAACCTCCACGATCTGGCGCTGGCGCACGCGAGGTATTTGGAGCCGCGTGTGCTCGTGTTCGGTGAGACTCCCCCTGACGCGTCATCTCGACGCGTCCCCTATTTGGTGATCGACCCTGATCCCGGCTACGACCGCGTGACCCGCGCCGACGGGCGGGTGTCGTCACGGCAGGGCCGGTTCTCGGTTCGTTGCTGCGGCTCGACCCCACAACAGGCATCGCTCGCGCTGGATGCGTGCCGGGGTCGGTTCGTGGATTGGCGCCCGTTCCCTTCCCTGAGGTGGGGCGCGGCGCTGGAGTCGGACGCTGGGCCGCTCATCAAGGACACGTCTATCCCCACCGAGCCTCGGTTCAGCTTCACGCTGACCTACGACATCGACGACTGAGAGGACCATCATGCCGACTCCTGACGCTGCGGGCTGGTACCGGGTGAGACGCAAGGGCGACCCGACATCGCCCGTGTGGTCCACCCGCGTCTATGACCAGGAGACTGAATCCATCCATCCCGGACGTGCGTCCGACATCTACGGCGAGGCGCTGCCGCCGAAACTGCACGCAACCCTGGCTGTGGCCCCGGAGACGCCGGAGTCCACCCCAAACGACGAGGGAGAAAATAATGGCGACTGAGGACATCTACCCGGCAGGCATCTCCTCGCCGGGCAACAACACATGGCTCGTGAATGACACGAAAGCTGCCTCGCTGGCTGACCTCAAGGCGATGTTCGACGTGTCCTGCTACCTGCCCTCCGGGGAGGTCGAGATCGGCTTCTCGCAGGAGCGTGAGGACGACACGCGGGCCTGTCACGCGAGCAAGGTTGAGAGCTTCGGCGCGACCGTGTACGACCGGAAGGAGTGGGTCCACCTCGTGGCTCCCCAGGGAGACGGCACCGAGCCGGGAAACCTGGCGAAGTCGAAAATCAAGGCGAACCAGACCCAGTACGTGTATCTGCGGATGGGGGTTAAGCATGGCACCGAGCTGAAGGCGTCCGACAGGTGGGATGAGTACATGGTGCAGAACGGCGCCGAGCACACGTCCCCACTTCAGTCCGGCAAATATGTCCGCAAGGTACAGACCTCGTGGACACTGCTCCGCTCCGGCGTGACCTTCGCCTGACCTACCGCCGCATAGCCCGCCGCAGCCCCCGCCACGCCCTGTCATGGCGGGGGCTGCGGCCAGACAGGGAGACCACATCATGAGTACTGCGAACCAGAAACTTCGGGAGGCGCTGGAACGCCGCCAGCAGCAGCGGTCCACCGCCGGGCTGCAGCGCATCCCCTTCATGCTCGATGAGGAACTGGCGGACCGCATCGAGGGCATGGGGCGACGTGCCGCTGCGATCGAGGATCGGCTCCAAGCGCTGGGGGATGCTGGCGAGGGTGAGTCTGAGGATCGTCGCGCCAGCGATCCCGACGAGCGTGAAACCCTGACTGCCGAGCTGGGGCACATCAAGGCCGATCTGGAGACGGCGATCGAGGAGGCGCGGGACTGTCAGGTTGACCTCGTGTTCCGCCGCCTCAATGCCGACGAGTATGAGCACATTCTGATCCGGTCTGGCGGGGCGGAGGTCGATACGGATGCGGCCTCGGCGCAGAAGTTCCACTCCGAGGTCACTGCCCGCTGCTTCTTGCGGGTCGAGCTGGACGGTGAGGACACCGGCCAGACGTGGACCGAGTTCTTGGATGCGGCGCAGCCGACGTTTGGCGAGTTGGACCCGATCCGGGCACTCGTGTACGCCAATAACCGGCGGGGCAGCAACACCGTAAATTTTTGATCGGCGCCCTCAAGGCCGATCCTGACATGCTGGCGCTGGTGCGGGCCGCGAAAGCGCGTGGGTTGACTGTCCGGGCGATGCTCGGGTGGGAGCCGAACCGCACCATCACACCCACTGGCGACGGCAGCTACACCATCACAACCGCCCCGGCGTGGGACGAGACTGAGCGCAATATGGCGCTGGCTCTCGACGAGATCGAGGCCCACACCTGTCACGGCTGCGGTTCTGATCTGACAGAGACCCTGACCGACAAGTCACCGCTCGAGGACGACGGTGATGGGTACTACCACCGCATCCACGTCGGCTGGTGCCGAGGCTGTGTCGCAATGGCCCGCTGGCAACAGCGGGTGAGCAGCGAAGACCGGGAGCTGGAGGGCACTTCCGCTGATCCGCTGCCGCAGGCCCGCCGTATCCGTCTGGAGCGGCTGCCGATCCCAACCGAGGACTGACACTGCAGAGGTGGTGATGTGGCGTGTCTCGTACCGTCATGGCTCGACTGACGATCGACGGCGTGCAGGGCGTCATCACAGGCTTCCGACAGGTCGGCCAGGCCGCTGTCGAGTACTCCCGCACCGCCCAGAAGGCCGGGACGACCGCGACCCGCTGGATGGACAAACACTCTGACCAGCTCGGGAGACTGGGCGGCACCCTTCTCAAGGTGGGTGCGGTTGGTGCGCTCGCGCTGGGTGGGCTGGCGAAGTCCGCGATCGACTGGGAGTCGGCTTGGGCGGGCGTCACCAAAACCGTGGATGGCACACCGCAGCAGATGGCTGCGATTGAGGCTGGGCTGCGGTCGATGGCGAAAGAACTGCCGTCGTCGCATCGAGAGATCGCCGCTGTCGCTGAGGCTGCCGGTCAGCTCGGCGTGAAGTCCGAGGCCATCGTCGGTTTCACGCGCACCATGATCGATCTGGGCGAGACAACGAACCTGAGCGCGGACGAGGCAGCCACGTCACTGGCGCAGTTGATGAACGTCATGGGCACCTCTCAGG
>NZ_JBQHVY010000024.1:0-23821 GCF_052064255.1 Oribacterium sp. HCP3S3_B9 | reverse complement strand
CCTCTTGTACATTAGATTCTTATAACCGCCCGGGTTGATAAGTAGTATCAATGTACCGTGAGGTATCTTTTTATGTCAAACCCGATCTACTTTGAAGATTACAGGAAGCTTAGATCATCGCTTGTCTGATCTGAAACATCGGTATCATCCTCTTCGCTTATCTCAGCGGGAACATCGCGTCCGTCGTTGACAAAGGAAATATGAAGCAGCTCGTCCATCTGTTCCTGGCTGGCAAATTTGAAGTTCCATCGTTCCTCCATGAAATGAAGAAGCTTTATGCCGCGTTCATAGATTTTCTGTGCATCCCAGTCAGCTTCCTTGCTCACTTCGATTTCGGAATGAGAACCGTTGTAATATCCGCGTTCTTTCTTCTCTTCGAAACTGTCATTCTGAAGCTTGGAGTTGATACTCTTAGACAGCGGCAGCAGATTCCCAAGCGATGCAGCAAGATAACGCATCTCTTCATCATTGCCGATAAACTGTCTGAACTGGTTTCTCCAGTAAAACTTTGTCGGTGTCTGCGGTAAAATGTGCTCCACGGAAACCTGATCCCGAACGACCTTCGTTAAATCGGCCCATTGTAACTTCTCAATCTTATATTTGGATACGAGTGAATACTCATATTCATAAAGGAAATACTTCAGATCTCTCCAACTATAGAATCCGTCCCCAGAAATGAAACGTTTGTCCATCTTGGTACCGAATACCTGAAGCGCACCAGGAATATCTCCATCTGTGATTTTATTCAGTAGCGCAGTCACTTCTGGCAGCTTCATTTCTTTTCTGTACACCTTACGGGTATTCCGGTAGAACTCGCTGCTCTGATAACTTGACTGATACATAGCCAGACGGAAGTCAATGAATATGAATCTCTCAACAGCCTTATAAAAAGCGATTCTTTCGCCTGAAGTAGCACCGACGCTTGGAACCAGTGATACGGTCACAAGCGGTCTAAAATAACCAATGCCTATGCGATTCAGTCTTCCAATCCAGACCTGCTCTTCTTTTGTTATGGACGAACATTCATCCGGATAAAAAGAGTAATACCAGTATTCAGCTGTTTCATTGAGGCTATTTACATAGTCAGCAATCTCTCTGGGCGCGAGAAATCCCGGCGTGCTCTCATTGATTTCTGGTTCCGAACTTTCCGAAGGATCATCCACTTCATCTTCATCGTCGGTTGCCACAGGAACCGTATCATCCTCTTCCGGTGCAGCAGCATCGGCAGAATCCAGAAAAATATTCTTATGTGAGAACTTCCTCAGCAGGAACTTAATGTAATCATCGCCTTTCTTCCTAGAATAAGCGAAATACATGATCCAATGTGCTCTCAGAAACTCATCGTCTGAGAGTGGCGCATTCTGATTCCTGCCAAGCTGATAATAAACTTCCTTCCATGCTTTATTAATCTTCTCGCGGAGCGCCGTCTCATTGATCTCATCCAGGATTGATCTGTCGTAAAGGGTCGTAAGATAAATCAGTCGGTTCTTCAGAAGTTCAAGGTTCGTCAGGCGCTTGCCCCGGTTGTTCATGGTTTCGAAGGCGACAAAAACGTCGTAGTCGTCCTCGATCTCATGGATGTTAAACATGAAATGGAGCGTCAATTTCCGATAAAGATCGGCCAGTCCGTCCTTCCCATGCCTTCCATAAAAAGTCGCTATTTCATTCGAGAAGAATTCCTTGGCATATTTCAGGTTCTTTGTGTAATACGTTTCTCTGAGCGTACCACCATATTTTTCACCGAGAATCTTATGTTTCAGATATTCCGCGCTGGGATTGTCGTTCTCATATCCGAACAAATAGGTGATTACAAATCCTTCTGGCGGCCTTTTCCGACAGATATACTTTGCCTTAATATCCTTTATGTTCTCATACCCCAGATAGATACTTTCATCTGCAGCGTCAGCATTCTCTGGCAGGTTACGGACAAACTCAATGATCTCGTTAAGAAGAATCACAAAAGTCGTAAGCCTCTGCTGCCCATCAACAATCTGATATGGTTTAAAACCGCTATCCAGAAGCCACTGGTCATCAGCATCGAGTTTCTTTTTCTCGTCTCTGTTCATCGCCTTCATGGAGAGCAAGCCAGTATAATGATTGCGATCCGTTTGAAGATTCAGAAGGTCCTCCCAGAAATCGCGAAGCTGAGGATCCTGCCAGGCATAACCTCTCTGATAGTCCGGTATTCTAAAAAGCTTATTCTGAAAAATCTGAGATAATGACTGTAATTCGTTCATACCTGTGCTTCATTCCGTCCCTTCTTCTCGTTTCTTATATGTCAGTTCGATGTCGTATCCGAGCTTCTCCATCATCTGGACAAAGGCCCGATTGACAATCTTGTCCGGCATCTTGATGAGCCTGCTGACATACGATGCAGAAGTTCCGACTTTATCTGCGAGCTCCGCCTGCGTGGTCTGTTCTTCCACGCACTTCACTTTCACATCAATCTCTATATTATTCTTAAGCATGCTGTTAACCTCGTAAGTTCAACTGAATTTCACTTACAGTTAAATTTATTATACTTCATCCTAGCAATCTTTAACATTCCTATTTGGTAAAAAGCATAAAAAAAGCAGCCGGATCATCTCCGACTGCCTCAATATTTTTTCGTCTTATGCATCTACCGTTATCTCCAGGCCCGACTTGAACTTGACTACAAGCGCCTCGTCGTACACGGTGATCTTCTCGATCAGCCGTCTAACCAGCGCATCCGAATATTCCGTAATAGCCCCGGTCTGCTCATCCAGGAAATTTGAAAGGTCTTCGATACGGTCCGTCACATCTTTATGCATGGCAGCATCCGTCATAACCTGTTGCCTTTCTTCCCTGAGCTTCATGATGGCCTCGCCGATCTCGGCGATTTTGTTCTCGTCCTTTCCGACTTTCAGAAGTTCTTCCTGCTTTTCTTTTACCGCAGTATCGATCTCAGCGATTTTTGCATCTGTGTCTTCCTGCAGAACTGCTCGAATGTTCTCTTTGAGCTGAGGAAGAATCTCATCCTTCCTTGACCAGGCATCATTGATCGCCGTAACAACCGCCGCCTGGATCACTTCTTCATGGACCGTTCGTGCCGGGCAATGAATGCCGCTTTTCTTCTTGTTTACCCGGCTGACGCAGCGCCATACCGTCGACTTGCATCCATGATTGTTCCACTTGATTCTTCGGAAGATGTCGCCACAGTGCCCGCAGATGATAACGCTGGAAAGCGCATACTTTGAACTATAAACTCGTTTCTTTCCTCCCTTAATAATGTTGGCGCGTCTGTCGATCTCAGCCTGAACCCGTAGGAACACGTCTCTGTCGATGATTGCTTCGTGGCTTCCTTCCACATAGTACTTCGGCACCTGACCATCGTTCTTGACACGCTTCTTTTCAAGAACGCTCACCGTGTAGGTTTTCTGCAGGAGCGCATCTCCGATGTACTTCTCATTGGTGAGGATCTGACGGATATTGCTGACTTCCCATTTTTTATTTCCGGCGCCGTTCAAAATGCCGTCTGCCTCAAGTCCCCGCTTGATCTGAAGAAAGCTCGCGCCGTCCATGTACTCGGCATAAATTCTTTTGACAATTTCTGCCTGTTCAGGGACAATGACCAGCTTGCCATTTTCATCCTTGGTGTATCCGAGAAAGCGGTTATGGTTGACCTGAACCTTGCCTTGCTGGTTCCGGAACTGGATGCCGAGGCGGACGTTTGCCGACAGGGATTCCGATTCCTGCTGGGCCAGTGCCGCCATGATCGTCATGAGCACTTCGCCCTTTGCATCCAGAGTGTTGATGTTCTCTTTTTCAAAGAAAACGGCAATATTCAGCGCTTTGAGCTCTCTTGTGTATTTCAGGCAGTCAACCGTGTTTCTGGAGAATCGGCTGATGGACTTGGTCAGGATCATGTCGATCTTGCCGGCCTTGCAGTCATCGATCATACGGTTGAACTCGTCTCGCTTTTTAGTGTTGGTGCCGCTGATACCGTCGTCCGCATATACCTCGACAAATTCCCATTCCGGCTTGCTCTTGATGTAGGTTGTGTAGTGCTCGACCTGAACGTCGTAGCTGGATTCCTGTTCTTCATATTCAGTCGATACACGGCAGTAGGCAGCCACCCTTGTTTTCTGGACTTTGGTTTCCGGCTTCTGCGTTCCGACTTTCCGTATCGCCGGAATGACCGTAATATTCTGTGCTAATGGCATTTACTTGCTCACCTCGCTTATGATCAGGCTGTAAGCATATTCAGCCTGCTTTACTGCATCGTCGTATTTCTTTGGCACTCGCGGCATGAAGAACTCTGTGTAGATTGGCGACTTCTTGATCGCTTTACCTTTTCGTCTGTCCCTGCCGAGCGCTTTCTCTCTTTTTTGTCTTTCTGCTTCAATCTTATCGAGTGTCTCCTGCATAAAGATAGCCGGGTAAAAATCATCGCCCAAGTACTTCTTGTTCTGCAGCAAGCGTTTGACGCCGCAATGTTTCATGGTGATTCCCGCATCTGCAGCAGCCGCTACATATGACATCCCGCTCAGGTAGTTGTCGCAGATCTTTCGGAGTACGGCTGCTTTATCCTCATCGATAACAGCCTTGCCGTTAACGATCTTATATCCATATGGTGTATGTTCCATTTCTATATCCTTTCCCGGAAGACCGGGCCGCACTTCATGGCAAATCCGATCTCCGTCCTGCTGTAAATGATGATGTGGTCCACATGCTCTGTGAAAAGCTCGCCGTCGAATGTTTCCAGCTGATTTCCTTTTGCCGTGTAGCGCAGGAGATTTGTCAGCGCTTCCTGCTGGTCATATCCGCCGGCCATCCTACTGGAAAGTGCATCCTTCTCATCCTGGAGGCGTTTTTCCTTTTCAAGAAGTGCATCATTTTCCTCAGCATAGACAGCCGGGTCCAGAAGGCTCTTACTGAAGAACTGCAGGATTTGTGCCCTGCGCTCTGTATTTTTTTCAAGAAGCACTTCGATTTCATCCAACCGATCAAGTGCTGCCTGATCGCTCCCTTTGACATACATCTGCTCATAGGGAACCAGGACCTTGCTCCGTGCAAATGTCAGCTTGTTCATCATGTTGACGAATGCCGCCTTGACCGGTTCTTCCTTGATAGATTTCATGCTGCACTTGTTCTTGTCCCTGACATGCGTATCGCAGGCAAATCCGAACTGGCTGTCCAGCTTCACCCGTTTCCACTTGCCGCCACACTCGCCACAGATAATCTTTCCCGACATCGCATATCGATGGTTGTACTTCTCCGTATCCTTCTCTATGCCTTTTTCCAGGGCGTTCCTGTCTAGGATGGCATTAGCGGCATCAAAGTCCTCGTGGCTGATGATCGCCTCATGATGGTCCTTGGCCATATACTTGCTCTTCTCGCCATGATTGATGTGCCTGTTGAATCGGTCGTCCGTGTAGGTCTTCTGGAAGATGACATCGCCCGTGTACTTCTCATTACGGATCATGCCATTGATAACGTTGCCTTTCCATTTGCTTCCCCGCTTTGTAGGAATTCCCCTCTGGTTCAGTTCCTTCGCTACACTTGCTGGAGACTGGCCTGCAAGGACTGATGCAAAAATATATCGCACCGTCTCTGCCTTATCTGGTTCCACCACCATCTTGCCGTCTTCATTTCTATAGCCGTATGGCGGATAACCGATCTTGAATGTTCCGTTCATGAAGCGCTTTTGCACACTCCATGTTTCATTGTCTGAAATCGATCGGGATTCGCTCTCTGCCAGGCTAGCAAGAATGGTGAGAAGAAGCTCTCCATCCATTTTTTCCGTGCTGATGTTCTCCTTTTCAAAATAAATGAAGATGCCCTGCTGGAATAGTTTTCTGATGATCTCGATGCTGTCGACCGTATTCCTGGCAAGTCTGCTGATGGACTTTACAACGATGTAATCAATCAGCCCCTTATCACAGTCCTCAAGAAGCCGCTTCAGACCGTCGCGCCGATCCATTTTTGTTCCGGAGATACCCTCGTCAAAATATAGTCCGGCAAATTTCCAATCGGGTCTTGCCTTGATGTACTTCTCGTAGTGGTTCTTCTGTGTTTCCAGACTGACCAACTGCTTATCAGAGTCCGTCGAGACCCTAGCGTACGCTGCAACGCGCAGCTTCTTTTGCTTGGTGCCTGCTGCCTCAATCTTCGTTATTCGTTTCATGGTCTCACTTCCTTTCGGATTGGGGTAGTACATACATCACTCTAAAAGTCAGTGATATCAAGTTATTTTCGCCCCGATCTTCGATAATAATGGCGAGAAAGACCGCCTGTTTTGGACCATGATTTTGTCAAATTCATCCTGGGAAATAAGGCCATCGTTCAGAAGATTTCTTGTCATCTGCTCCGCCAGAAGATAGTCGTATTCGCGCTGCATTTCCGCATTGGTAGGTTTTGGAATATCGCTGTACGAAATGTCTCCATCTACAATCTTTGTTACCTGCATAGAAAAGCACCTCCTACCAGGTAGCCCCGGCAGGAGGTAAAATCTGACGTTTCCTTAGTCTTTCATATAAAAATCGCAAACATATCCATCAGCCCGAAGGACAAGTCCGCTGGCCCAGGGAGGGACCCGTCCCATCTGCTCGCAGATCGCTTTAAGGCTGACTCGCGGATCTGCTTCAATAATGAGCTCATCATGGACGTGAGCGACAATGCTGCAGCACCGAAGGGTCTTCATGGCATACATCAGGATGTCTCTTGATGTACCCTGAACAATATTCTCGACGAACTTCGGACCGTAGCTTTCGATCCGTTCCCATTTCTTTGTGCTGCCTACGCCTTCATAGGTGACAGACTCGCCGCCGAAGCGGTTCTGTCCGATGCGCGGCTTCACATAGCAGAGGTTTCTTCCAGATGGAAGCGTGATAAAGAGCATGCCGCTCTGATAGAAGAACTTGATGCCCTTCACATCCTGCGGTTTCCTTTCCCGGATCACCTTCTTTACGGCGCGGTCCACTTGCCACCAGAACTCCACGATATGCGGATTAGTCTGCCTCCAGGCATTTACAAGCGGCTGCAGCTCTTCTTCGGCAAGCCCCATGTCGATAGCGCCCATTGCCTTGAGTGCTCCGACCGAGCCGCCATAGCCAAGCGCGAGCTCTGCAATCTTCCCTTTCTGTCTCAGGTGCCCGTTCACGCCGTGCTTTTCAACCGGCACCTTGAACATCTGGCTGGCCGAAGCACAGTAGATGTCGCCGCCATCCTGAAATACCTTGCTGCGCCACGTCTCGCCGGCAAACCAAGCAATCACCCTCGCCTCGATCGCGGAGAAATCTGCCACATAGAACTTCATGCCTTCAGCCGGAATAAAAGCAGTGCGGATCAGCTGAGAGAGCGTGTCCGGAATATCATCGTAAAGAAGATCCAGTGCTTCCGTGTTTCCACAACGTACCAGTGCTCTAGCTTCAGCAAGATCGCTCATATGGTTCTGCGGAAGATTCTGCAGCTGCACGAGCCTTCCCGCAAAACGGCCAGTGCGGTTTGCACCATAGAACTGAAACATGCCCCGGCACCGGCCGTCCCTGCATGTGGCATTCTCCATCGCCTGATACTTCTTGACCGACGACTTAGCAAGCTGCTGCCGAAGTTCCAGCGCCTTTGATACATCTCCGTCCGTTTCATCAATAAGAGAAGCGACCACCTTCTTTCCAAGAGTCTCGGTCTCAAGGCCATTATCCGAAAGCCAGGATTTCATCTGAACCACGCTGTTTGTGCGCATTGGGGCCAGGCACCATAAACTCGAGTTTAGAATATTTTAACAAAAACTTAACGGTGCCTGGCCCCAATGTCAAATAGCAAAAGATCATTCCGAAGGACGATCCTTTGCTCCTTCGCTGAGCTCTTTGCTTCTATCATTGCAATAACTTTCTCCGCTAGGTATAATCAAAAAGGTCATTCTACAACCTCAAAGAAGGGATTTCTATGATAGAACAGCTCATTGCCGAAGCAACAGAATGTGATTTCAAAGTTGCTCTCGAAACAAAAAAGCCAAAAAGCTGGTTAAAAAGTGTCAGTGCCTTTTCCAATGGAATCGGCGGCACTCTGTTTTTCGGAGTCTCTGATGACCGGGAGCCTATCGGCTTGTCCGATGTTCAAAAGGATGCTGAAGCGATCAGCCGCTTAATCAAAGAACGTATCACACCATTACCGCAGTTTATCTTAAAGCCATTGCAGGAAGATGGTAAAAACCTGTTGGCTCTGGAGGTTTCTCCTGGCCGCAGCACCCCATACTATTACAAGGCAGACGGAGTGATGGAAGCATATATCCGTGTTGGAAATGAAAGCGTAATTGCACCTGATTACATTGTGAATGAACTGATCTTAAAGGGAACCAATCAGTCCTTTGACACCTTAACAACAGAAGCTGTGAAAAAGGATTACAGCTTCACACTCCTGGAGGCAACCTATCTGGAACGAACCGGCCTCCGCTTCGAGTCATCCGATTATGTCTCTTTCGGTTTGGCTGACAAAAATGGGTTCCTGACCAATGCCGGAAAGCTCATGACCGATCAGCACACAGTTTATAACTCCCGTATGTTCTGTACCCGGTGGAACGGCTTGGAAAAAGGCTCTATCTTTGATGATGCGCTGGACGATAAAGAATACGAAGGGAATCTGATTTATCTACTGAAAAGCGGCAGTGAATTTATTCGCAATAATTCCAAAGTCCGTTTTGTCAAAGAGGCACAGTATCGTGTAGACAAGCCGGATTATGCTGAACGAGCTGTGACTGAGGCTCTTGTCAATGCGCTTATCCATCGTGATTATATTGTGCTTGGCAGCGAAATCCATATTGATATGTTTGATGATCGGGTGGAAATCACATCTCCTGGCGGCATGTTTGGCGGCGGCTCAATTCAGGAATACAATATTTACAGTATTCGTTCGATGCGACGAAACCCTGTGATTGCTGACCTGTTCCACCGTATGAAGTACATGGAACGCCGTGGAAGTGGCCTGCGCAAAATCGTCAGTGAAACTGAAAAGCTGCCTGGATACACAGCGGCATATAAGCCTGAATTTTCCTCAACAGCGACAGATTTCAGAGTCATCTTGAAAAATGTAAACTACAACATGTGCGGTGCTTCCGTACATGATGCCGCACATGATACAGCACATGATACAGCACATGATGCCGCGCATGATACATCTGTGATCAGCAAGCAAAACTTGCTATTGAAATTTTGTGCAGATCCTAAAAGTCGAGATGAAATGCAAGCATATATTGATGTTTCCAGCCGTTCTCACTTCAGCAAATATTACCTCAAGCCTTTATTATCTTCTGGTAAACTTGAAATGATGTTTCCAGACAAGCCCAAAAGCAAAAATCAGAAATACACTACCGTTCATTCCAAATAACCAAGAAGCAGGGCATTGGGTCTCATCTCCCATTGTCCTGCTTCTTTTCATTCCAAATAATCCTTATGCATATCAGGACTAATCGGCACTTCCATCTCAACCCGGAAGTCTCTCTTTTTTTCTTTCCTAAGTCACTTTTTAGTTAAAAGAGCTACCGTCTCCACGTGTACCGTTTCCGGGAAGTTATCCACCGGGCGGACATGGCGGAGCTCATAGCCGGCGGCGCGGAGGTACTTCACGTCGCGGGCGAGGGTCGCGGAGTCGCAGCTCACGTACACGAGCTTTTCCGGAGCCATCTGGACGATGGTATTGAGGGCCTTCTCATCGCAGCCCTTTCGTGGCGGGTCGACACAGACGACGTCAATGCACTCGTCCGGGTGTGCTTCATACCAGGCCGGGAGCACTTCTTCGGCCGCACCGACGTAGAACTCTGCGTTCGTGATGCCATTCAGCGTCGCGTTCTGGCGGGCATCCTCGATGGCCTCCGGGATAATCTCGACGCCATAGACCTGCTTCGCCTTCTGGCTTAAGAAAAGGGAGATCGTACCGATACCGCAGTAGAGATCCCAAACATTTTCCGTGCCCTGAAGGTCGGCGAATTCGAGCGCCGCGCCGTACATCTCTTCGGTCTGCACCGGGTTCACCTGGTAGAAGCTGAGCGGTGAGATGCGGAAGCGGACCTCGCCGATGGAATCTTCGATATATCCAGGGCCATAGAGATGCACGATCTTCGTCCCCATGATCACATTTGTATTTTCCATGTTCACGGAGAAGCTCAGGCTGTCCACATGCGGGCACTCCTTCGCACATCCGTTCCTGTCATCCGCTGCTCTATCCACATCCGCAGCGCGGCGATCCGACGTATTTCCGCCATTTTCCACCGTATCTGCAGAATCCGCGCTGCACAGCGCAGTCATAGCGCCCGTCTGTCCACCATGCCCACAGAGCTTCTCCACCAGCGCCTCCTGGTGCGGGAGGCTCGTGCCGTTGATGACGAGGCAGACCATGTGCTGGCCGGAGCGGAAGCCCTTGCGGCAGAGTACATGACGCACGAGGCCTTCGCCGCTCTTCTCGTCGTATGGGTCGATGCTGTAGTCTTCCATCCAGGTGACGATGGCTTCCAGTATCGCCTTATTTTCTTCGACGCCGAGGAGGCAGTCCTCACAAGCGATGACGTCATGGGTCCGTCCGGCATAGAAGCCGGCGATGATCTTTCCGGACTTGTCGCGGCGGATCGGGTACTGCGCCTTGTTCCGGTAGCGAAACGGGCTTTCCATGCCGACGATCGGCTGGAATACCTCGTCGAGAAGCGCCTGCGGCACCTCGCCGATGCGAAGCAGGTTGTTGTAGACCTTCTCCTGCTTGAAGTGGAGCTGTGCCGGGTAGCGCATCTGCTGGAGCTGGCAGCCGCCACACTGACGGGCGATCGGGCAGGCCGGGGTCTCCCGCGCCGGGCTCGGCGTAACGAGCTTCACGAGGCGGGCAAAGCCGTAATGCTTCTTCACCTTCGTCGCGGCGGCGATGACCTCATCACCGATGACCGTATCCTTGATGAACCAGACGAACTGGCCCTCGGTCTTTCCGATGCCGAGTCCCTCGCTGGAATAGTCTGTAATTGTGACCTGAAACTGCTGATTTTTTTCCATAATTCTATCCGCGCGTCTGCGCTCTTCGATGCCTGCACGTCCGATGCTCTGACGCGCGTCCTGATGTTTCCATATACTTCATGAAGCAGGTGCGGATGCACCTGCTTCTCATAGTGTAGCACTGTTCAGCTATCTGCTGCCAGTCTCCTTACTCTTTCGTCTTCACACGCCGGATCTTCTGTACCGAAAGCCAGAGGATGCCGCCGAGGGCAGCGGCTGCGAGACCCCAGCCCCACCATGGCATGTGCTCGACATTATAGCAGCGCACATTGACCCACATGCTGTTGATCGCCTGGTTCTTCGCATCATCGAAGTACTGCATGATGCAGGTGCGGTGGATGTTTTCGGTGCTCGGATACTGTGCGCCGAGCTGCCGGCGGGTCTGCTCCTCCGGAACGGTCAGCACATAATCCGGATCTACGGTCTCGTCGTCGCCGGTGAAGAAGTAGGTCACATCGTACGGTACGGTATCCTCCTCGCCTTCCTCCGCGCCATAGTTCCAGTCGAGGTACTCGAGGATACGCGGATCATCGCCACCGGATACGAAGGAGGTGTAGCCGATGTAGTACATGTTCCGGATTGCATTGTCCGGACGAGACAGGAAATTGATCCACGCCTCGGCCGCCTGCTGCTTCGCCGGATCATCATGGATGCCGTTCTTCAGCATGATCCAGCCATCGAAGTAGATGTTGGACGCCTCATCCGGCATCGCAAACTCGAGCTTGTAACCATCCTCCTCGGCCTGATCCATGGTATAGACGGCGTCACCGGACCACTGGTAGTTACCCGCCACCTTTCCGGTCACCATATCGGCCTTACCGGAATCAACCTCGAAGCTGTAGACATTGTCCTTCATGCCCTGCAGCCAGTCCTGTACACGGTCGATCATCTCCGGCGAGGTGTCGTTTAAGCGGCTCTCCAGCTTCTCCTTATAGTCCGGGTCCGCGAGAAAGGCTTCACTCGTCAGCTCGTCGTGGTTCAGCGCACCGACCGCGGCGAAGTAGCACTCACGCACACTGTCCTTGATGGTGACGCGCTTCCGGAACTTCGGATTCGTCAGCACATCCCAGGTGGAGGCCTCCTCACGGGTCATCAGCTCCGGGTTATACACGATGCCGGTGACGCCCCACATATAGCCGGCGGCATAGCGACTCCATGGCTCGCCGTGGATCTCGTGGTCCTCGAAGATCTTTCGAAGATACGGGGACACGCCCTTGATGTAGTAGTTATGCTCGTCCGTCGTGTCGAAGAAGTGCTCGGAAAGCGGCTGAACCTTGCCCTCACTGATCAGCTTCATGAACATGTACTCGGACGGGCAGATGAGGTCGTAGGTGTCGCCGAGGGTCAGCATGTTGTAGAGATCCTCGTTGGTACCGAAGGTGGAGTACTCGACCTTCACCTTCTGACCGTAGGTCTCCTGGTACCAGTCCTCGAAGTCCTTCACCAGCGAATTTTCACCGAGGATATCCCCGCTTGGGAGGTCAATGACTTCATCAGCGTTCCACCCGCCCTGGTCGATGTACTCCTCCCAGTTGCAGACGCGCAGCGTGATGGTATCGTCGGACTTCGGGGCAGCGAAAGCCTCGAGGGTGCCGAGCGATGGAAGGAAGGAACTCAGTGCGAGGCACCCCGCCGTGAGAAGGGCGAGCGGCTTCCGGCTGCGATCGCCGACTGTCTGGCGCATGCCGTGTACTGTCCGGCGCGTGCCCGATGGAAGCATTGACCTGCGATAGGATGTAAACAGTTTATCCATGTACCGGCTCCTTTCTCTTCTCCTCCTGGATGGCACGGTAGTTTCCGACGGCCACCACCAGAATCACGATGAGGAAAATCACCGTCGACAGGGCCCAGAGTGCGGTCTTGATCGTCGTCTGGGAGCCCTTCGTCGCGTTCACGACGTAGGTGCTGATGGTATCGAACATCGCCGGCTTCGTGTAGGTCGCGATGAAGTAATCGTCGAGGGACAGAGTGATGGCGAGGCCGAAGCCGGAGACGATGCCCGGCATGATCTGCGGGATCACGACCTGCTTCAGCGCGCGGAACGGCGTGGCACCGAGGTCGAGCGCGGCCTCATAGAGGCTGGAGTCCATCTGCTGGATCTTCGGCATGACATTCAGGAACACAAACGGTGCACTTAAGGTCACATGGCCGATGAGCAGCGGGATGTAGGTATCCTTGCTGATGCGCATGACGACGACCATCAGTACACAGATGGAGAAGCCGGTCACGACGTCGGCGTTGATGACCGGAATCTGATTCATCGTGCTCATCGCGGTCTTCACGCGCTCCTTCGAGTAGAAGGCGCCGATGGCACCGAGGCTGCCGAGGATGGTCGCGATCAGCGCCGAGGTGAAGGCCAAGGTCAGGGTACCGAAGATCATCGTCCGAAGCTCCTCGGTCGTGAAGAGGGTCACATAGTTCTGAAGGGAGAAGCCGCGGATCGTACCGATCGTCGTGGCGTCGGTGAAGCTGTAGACGGCGAGGATCAGGATCGGCAGATACAGAAGGAGCAGCATCGCCACGAAAAATAAGGATTTCCAGAGCTTTTTCATCACAGTACCGAGCCTCCTCTCCGGTGGTCGTCCTCACCCGTGCCGGTCAGCAGGGTGAAGAGGCAGATAAATGCCAGCAGGATCAGTGCGATCATGGAGCCTCCGTGCCAGTTGTACGCAGAGAAGTAGCTTCCGATGAGCGATCCCATGATATAGGTGCTGTTGTACAGCATGTCGAGCACAACATAGTTCGTCATCGCCGGCAGGAAAACCATCGAGATACCGCTGACGACGCCCGGCATCGAGAGCGGCAGGGTCACCTTCCAGAACGCCGTCTTCTCATCCGCGCCGAGATCAGCGGCGGCCTCCAGCAGGGAGTGGTCGAGTCGTGAAATCGTCGTATAGATCGGAAGGATCATAAACGGCAGGAAATCATAGCTCATACCGATGACCGCATTGAGAAACGGATGCATCGCGAGGTTGCCTTCAAGGAAGGTCAGCACCTCCTTCAGTGCCGTGATGCGCAGTGAGAAATTGATCCACATCGGCATCACGAAGATCATCACGATGACCGACTTCGCGCGGAAGTGGCTGGTCGCGAGGATGTACGCGAGCGGATACGCCAGCAGGACGCAGACGATGGTCGTCACTGCAGCGATCGCGAGGCTGTAAAACAGGGTGCCCACGGTGTTCGGATTCGTGAAAAAGCCGATGAAGTTCATCAGCGTGAACTGTCCGGAGCCGTTCGTGAAGGCATAGTAGAACAGCACCGCCAGCGGTGCAATCACAAACAGAATCAAAAAGAGCATATACGGGATGCCCAGATTTTTTCTGGAGAAACGCATAGATCGGCTCCTTTCTACTTCTTGATCGTAAAGCTCATCTTCTCGGTCGGCATGATGAGTCCGACACGGTCACCCATGTTCCAGAGGTCCTCATCGTAGACGGCGAAGTCCTGCTCGAGCTCGGTGTGGATGATGTAGAGGTAGTGGGATCCGAGGTAGATCAGGTTACTGATGTTGCCCTGGATGAGACCCTCCTCCTGGTTATCGGTCATGTCGATGTCCTCCGGCTGGATGGACGCCATGACGCGGATACGGCTGAGGTCGATGACTTCACCGTTCGCGTCGATGATGGTACCGTCCTCCTGACGCTTGCCACCCTTGATGAGCTTCGTGAGGCTCGCGTGGAGCAGCTGGCCGTTGTACTCGAGACGATAGTCCTTGTTGATATCTACCTGGAAGGTATTCGTATGATCCTCTGCGATCATGATGTGAATGCCGTCCGGCTCCAGGCATATACCTACGCGGTCGCCGACATTGGCCGCCTTCGTGGAGCGGGCCACGATCTCGTTCTTTCCGGACTGGATCGTGATTTCGTAGTGCATGCCCTTGAAGATCACGGCAGTCACGACGCCACGGATGGTACCGTTCTCCGGCTTCGTGATCTCGACATCCTCTGGACGAACGACGGCGGTGATGTGGGTGCCCTCCGGGACATCATCGACGCACACGAACTCACCACCGCAGAAACGGGTGGTCAGCTTCCCGGTCATGATGCCGCCGAAGATGTTACTCTCTCCGATGAAGTCGGCCACGAAGGCGTTCTTCGGCTCGTTGTAGATGTCCTCCGGGGTGCCGATCTGCTGGATCTCACCCTCACTCATGACGACGATCTTGTCGGACATGGTGAGCGCCTCCTCCTGGTCGTGGGTGACGTAGATGAAGGTGATGCCGAGCTTGTCATGCATGGCCTTCAGCTCGATCTGCATCTCCTGACGCATCTTGAGGTCGAGCGCGCCGAGCGGCTCATCGAGGAGGAGGATCTCCGGCTCGTTTACGAGTGCACGTGCGATGGCGATACGCTGCTGCTGACCGCCGGACAGGGTCGACACACTGCGGTCCTCGAAGCCCTCGAGGTCGACGAGGCTCAGCATACGCTTCACCTTCCGATCGATGACGTCCTTCGCTACCTTCTTCTGACGGAGGCCGAAGGCGATGTTGTCATAGATGTTCATGTGCGGAAAAAGCGCATAGCGCTGGAAAACCGTATTGATCGGACGCTCGTATGGCGGAAGTGAGGTGATGGACTTTCCGTTCAGGAGGATCTCGCCCGAGGTCGGGATGTCGAAGCCTGCGATCATCCGAAGGGTCGTCGTCTTCCCACAGCCGGACGGGCCGAGGAAGGTGACGAACTCGCCGCGCTTCACTTCGAGGTTAAAATCATGTACGGCGATGAAACCGTTGTCGTCGTACTGGCGCATCACATGCCTGAGCTCGATGATGTTCTCGCTTTTTACTGTTTCGTTTCCCATAATTCTTTCCCTTTATATATAAATAATATATGCGTTCAGTGTAGTGGGGACTCGGAGGGGCGGCAACGAAGGCACAGTACTCCGAGACCGGTGAAATCTAAGCCGGGTCCCCATTTGCTTGAACTGTAACTGAAACTTAAAACTCCGGCGGCGTGCTGATCCAGAGGAACTTCGCGGGCTTCGCGCTCGGATTCTCGATCCGGTGGACCTGCGTCGTTCGGTAGTAGAAGCTCTCTCCGGCCTTCACCGTGTAAACCGCCTCCCCGAAGTGCACCCGGATCTTCCCGTTCATGACATAGCCGAACTCCTCACCGGTATGCGGCTTATCCTCTTCGAGTGTCTGATGCGGGGCGAGTGTAACCAGCAGGGGTTCCATCTCGAACTTCTGCGCGGTCGGCACCAGCCACTTACGGCAGTTGCCCTGCTCATCCACCTTCTCGAAGCAGTCTGCTCCAGTGAAGACGATCTGCTCCTGCGTCGATTCCTTGAAAAATTCACCGGGCGTCGTCCCGAGGCACTCGATGAGATCCATCAGCGTCACCACCGACGGCGACACCTGCCCCCGCTCCAGCTGCGAAATAAAGCCCTTCGTCAGCTCCGTCCGATCCGCCAGCTCCTGCTGCGTGAGACCGTTTCGGTTCCGGAGATTCTTGATTTTCCGCCCGATCTCGACGTTCACCTGCTCTGCTGCCATGAGCGCTTCCCTTCCTGTGTATAACATGATAATTTCGTCTTCCGTCCCAGCTGATTCGCATCGTAATCCTGCAAAACCATGTCATGTACACACTAAACTTTTTGCTAAACTTGCAATATGCTATCACTAAACTTTTAAGCCGGAATTCATTATACTATAACTAAACTTTTAATCAATTAATAATTGACTTTTTACAGAAAAAATCGAACAAACTTGCAATGCAGCCCTATGGAGATCCAGATGGGTGGCGCGGTGGACGTTGCTGGTACCGGTCGCATAGCCCTTTACTATGGAAATCTGAATGGGTGGCACGGAGGGGCTCCCGGCCCATACTGTCACATTCCTATCTAATATGGTTTGATTTTGAAAATACTGGATACGTTTTTTGACCATAATCATCGAAATTGATTGTGAAGTATCCACTTTTAGGCGATTCCAAAAATATTGGATACGAAAAGCTTTATTTCATAAGAGCTCTCCGGGGTCTGGTATCCAGTATTTAAAAAAAGAAGTTATATTGGATATCTGCTTAAAGATATGTTTCTTAGAAGCACGAAATACATATCCACTATTTGAAAAATCGAGGAAGATTGGATAGTACGCATATATGCGTATGCCTGATTTTACGGAAAACTATCCAATAAGTGCCCAATCTCGAAATCCTGGATATTTTAGCTCTGTGTGCAAAAATGGTAAACGTTGCTGAAAGTATCCACGATTTCGAAATCCGTCGGTTATTGGATAGTGCCATCCATCTTTATCTAATTCCCCCACCCCGGGATTTTACGTGCATGACGCAATGGAACGTTGCGAGATGCCTTCGCTTGTGTTAGTATGGGCGACAGTGACGCGTATCCATAGACGCGCCCGGAACCTGTGATGATTTCCACGAAAAAGCGATGAGGATACCGTACCCCTCATCCGACGATGAGAAATCGTTGTGTTATTTAGAGCTATGGATTAGAAAGAATACATAAATGGAATTTAACGAGTTTTTCAGAGAACAGAACGCATCCACCCAGAACGGCGGCATGCGCTTTATTGAGAGCTTCTATGACGGCATGCGGGTAGCGGATATCTACCTCGTAAAGACGAAGAACGCTGCGCTCACGAAGAATGGTAAGGAGTACCTGAACGTGACGCTGCAGGATCGCACCGGTCAGGTGGATGCGAAGGTATGGGAGCCAAACTCCCCGGGCATCGCAGAATTCGATGTACTCGACTACGTCTATGTCGAGGGCAATGTCACCGTTTATAATGGCAGCAACCAGCTGAGCATCCAGCGCCTCCGCGTGGCGAAGGAGGGCTCCTTCGATCCGAAGAATTATCTTCCGGTGTCCGGTCGTCCGATTCCGGAGATGGATCAGGAGCTGCAGCAGATGATCAAGTCGGTGAAAAATCCGTACCTGAACAAGCTGCTCAATATGATCTTCCTCGAGAATGAAGGCTTCCATAAGGAGTTCATGCAGCACTCTGCCGCAAAGTCCGTACACCACGGCTACGTCGGCGGTCTCGCAGAGCATACCCTGTCGGTCGCAGCCATCTGTGATTTCTATGCGAAGCATTACCCGGATCTGCACCGTGACCTGCTGATCACCGCGGCGCTCTGCCACGACATCGGAAAGGTGCAGGAGCTGACCGCGTTCCCACGCAACGATTACAGCGATGTCGGACAGCTGATCGGTCATATCGTCATCGGCTATCAGGCTGTTATCAATACGGCAAAGAAGATTCCGGATTTCCCGGAGACCCTCGCCGCAGAGCTTGGTCACTGCATCCTCGCGCACCATGGTGAGCTCGAGTACGGCTCCCCGAAGAAGCCGGCACTGATGGAGGCGATGGCACTTTCCTTCGCCGACAACGTCGATGCGAAGCTCGAAACCATGCGCGAAGCCATCGCTGCCGCAGGCAAGAATGGTAAGGCACCGGACAGCAACGGCTGGCTCGGCTTCAACCGCCTCATCGACTCAAACCTTCGAAAGACCAGCGACCTTTCATAAATCATAAGTGAACGAAACGCTGTCACACAGAGGATATCCTCTGTGTGGCGGCGTTTTTTGATATTGCAGTCAGAAATGAATCGGCGAGGAGCCCCGGAGAGTCGGTAACTGCAGCCATACGGAGAGGCCGTGTAAAATCCTCATGGAATCATCGTGCGCCGACCGTCAGCTTATACTCGACCTCACTGTACTCGGAGCCGCGCTGGCGCTGCACCTTCACCTTGATGTCGTCGCCGACCTCGAGCTCACCGAGCACCTTACGGAACGTCGGCATGTCATCGATCTCGCTGTCGTCAATCATGGTGAGGACATCCCCGCTCTGGATGCCTGCATTGAACGCCGGCGAACTCTTATCGCACTCCTCGATGTAGAGGCCGGCCGGAAGTCCTGCACGGGCCATCTCGGACGTCACCTCCTGCGCATGGAAGCCGAGGTACGGGTACGCGATGCCATTCGACAGCTTCTGGATCTGTGCGAGGAAATCCGTCGCGACCGCGATGCGATGATAGCCATCCACCGTTTCCCCGAGGCGGCTACTCACCCAGCCGATCAGCTCGCCCTTCGTATTCAGCACGAAGGCCCCGCTCTCCGGGCTCGCATGAAGATCCGCGATCATCGCGGCGATACTGCCATCGATGTAGGATGTGTTATAGCTGATGGACGAAATCCTGCCGGTCGTGCAGGACGGATAGCTGCCATCCGGGGCCCCGACCGCGAGGAGCAGGTCTCCACGCTGCAGGCGGCCTGCATTGCCGATGGTGATCGTCCGAAGCTCGTGACGGTCCTTCGCGCTGAGCGTGTGCTGGGCGATGGAAACCACCGCGATCCCATCCGCCTGGTCCTGTGCCTTCAGCTGTGCTTCATAGGAGGAACCGTTCACACTCACCGTGATCGCGTCGTTCTCCTTTATGATGTCCGCAGAGGTGAGCACCAGAAGCTCGTCACCGGTGCGTGCGATCAGGATACCGGCGGCCTGTCTGCCGGACTCCACCTCCATGCCGAACATGTCGGTGCTGGTCACGCGGCTCTCTACCTCGACGAGGCTCTGCTCCGCCTGCTGCGCGACATGCTTGAGCGCCGCGTTCAGCTTCTCGTAATCCGCCACCGTGTACGCATAATCTGCGAGCTCCTGCCGCACGATGTCCTCGACCGGGCTCGTCTCCGGCTGGGCACTCACTTCCGCAGCCTGTGCCACTTCTGCAGTGGACTGTCCGACTTCCCCGGATGCCCCTGCTGTGGTTTCCGCTTCGGATGGAGCACTGCCCCCGGCTGTACTCTCTTCCGGAAGTGCAGCACCGCCCTCCGAAGCGCTCACTTCCGTTTCCAGGACGACGGCCTCGCTCTCCATCGGATGCAGGCGCTCTCGGATCTCCGGCTCCAGGCCACCGAAGACAGCGGCGCTGACGGAACCAAACAGAAGTGCGGAAATCAGCACACGTGCATAGTGCCGCGTGCGCTTCTTCCAGTCTCCCTTCCGACCTACGATATTTTCTTTGATAAAGTCTTTTTCTGCCATAGCACAATTATAACCATGAAGATATTTTCACGCAAGAAATTTGCCTTCATGTGCTATACTGATAGGCATGAATGAAAAAGTATTACACACACTCGAATTTAATAAGATTAAGGATCGCCTGACAGACTGTGCGAGCTCCCAGGAGGGACGCAAGCTCGTCCAGGCGCTGCTGCCATCGACGGATCTCGCAGAGATCGATCGAAACCTCGCGGAAACCGACGCGGCCATGCTCCGTATCGGTCTCTATGGCACGCTTTCATTTTCCGGCGTGAAGGACGTCCGTGACAGCCTGAAGCGGCTCGAGATCGCGGCTTCTCTGTCCGCGGCAGAGCTGCTCTCCATCAGTGGCGTGCTGACCGTCGCCGGTCGTGCGAAGGCCTATGCCCGTGACAGTGAGAAGACACCGGAGGCACCGAAGCCGGTGCCACGGGCGGTGCGTTTAAACGCCCACTACACGAAGAATCAGCCGGATCCGGAGAAGCTCCGGGAGGACGCGGCAGACGATGCACTGTCGCCGTACTTCCGTGACATCGAGCCGCTCTCTCCGGTCAATAAGGAAATCGTCCGCTGCATCCTCTCGGAGGATGAGATCGCCGACGACGCAAGTGCCGGTCTCTTCAGCGTACGTAAGAAAAAGCATGCCCTGGAGGAGCGCATCCACACGACGCTGAACGGCATCCTGAACGGCAGCCGTGCCCTGCTGCAGGACGCGGTTATCACCATGCGCGATGGCCGCTACTGTCTCCCGGTGAAGGCGGAGTATAAGTCGAGCTTCTCGGGCATGGTCCACGACCAGAGTGCGACGGGATCGACGCTCTTCATCGAGCCGATGAACATCGTCAAACTGAATAATGACATCCGTGAGCTCGAGGCCGACGAAAAGAAGGAGATCGAGAAGGTCCTGGACACCCTGTCCGGCTCCCTGATGCCTTACACGAACGAGATACGTCGGAACATCGAGATCCTCGCGCACCTCGACTTCGTCTTCGCGAAGGCGAAGCTGGCGGCCTCCATGCGGGCCACCCGTCCGGTGCTTAACGATCACTACTACATCAATATCCTGCAGGGCCGTCATCCGCTGATCGACCCGAAGAAGGTCGTGCCGATCACGGTGTACCTCGGAAAGGAATTCGATCTTCTCGTCATCACGGGACCGAACACCGGTGGTAAGACCGTGTGTCTGAAGACCATCGGTCTCTTCCAGCTGATGGGCCAGTCCGGTCTCTTCATCCCGGCCGCCGAAGGCTCGGAGCTCGGTGTGTTCGAGGAGATCTTCGCCGACATCGGTGACGAGCAGTCCATCGAACAGAATCTGTCGACCTTCTCCGCGCACATGACGAACACCGTCCGTATCCTGAGCGAGGCCGACAGCCACAGCCTCTGTCTCTTCGATGAGCTCGGTGCCGGTACCGATCCGACCGAGGGTGCGGCGCTCGCGATGGCGATCCTCAACTTCCTTCATAATATGAAGACACGGACCGTCGCGACCACCCACTACGCAGAGATCAAGGTCTATGCCCTCTCCACCGAGGGCGTCGAGAACGCGAGCTGCGAGTTCGACGTGAATACCCTGAGCCCGACCTATCGTCTGCTGATCGGTGTCCCTGGTAAGTCCAATGCTTTCGCCATCTCACAGAAGCTGGGCCTGCCATCCTACATCATCGAGGATGCGAAGAGCCGCCTCGAGAACGAGGATGTCAAGTTCGAGGATGTCATCGCGAGCCTCGAGGAGAGCCGCGTGACCGTCGAGCGTGAGCGTGAGGAGATCGCGCGCTATAAGGCGGAGATCGAGGAGTATAAGCGCCGTGCGCGGGAGAACTCCCGCGGCGTCGAGAAGGGCCGTGACAAGATTCTCCAGAAGGCCCGTGAGGAAGCCGCACAGATCCTGGCGGATGCCAAGGAAACAGCGGACTCCATCGTGAAGGAGCTCCGGAAGCAGGAGCAGAACGGTGCGGCAGTCTTCGAGGCCGACCAGACCCGCTCCACGCTGAATAAGAAGCTGCGGGAGACCCAGGCGAGCCTCTCTGCCGCACAGAAGGTAAAGGGACCGGCCCAGCCAGTATCGGCGAAGAGCCTCCGCATCGGCGACACCGTCCATGTGGCTTCCATGAACCTGAACGCCACGGTCTCGACGCTGCCGGATCGCAACGGTAAGCTCTATGTCACCGCCGGCATCATCCGCACCCAGGTATCGGTGCGCGATATCGAGCTCGTGGATACCGGAAAGGTATCCGGCCCTGGTCTCGAGCCGACGAAGAAGGGAAAGAAGTCTCATGCCGGCAACATCCGCATGCAGAAAACGATGAGCATCTCTCCGGAGATCAATCTCATCGGCCAGACCACCGCAGAGGCGATCCCGGAGCTGCAGAAGTACCTCGACGACGCCTACCTCGCGCATCTGCCGCAGGTCCGTGTCGTCCACGGACGTGGTACCGGCGTGCTCCGAAAGGCGGTGCATGCACAGCTGAAGAAGCTGAAATATGTGGATTCCTTCCGCCTCGGCGAGTTCGGCGAGGGCCAGGATGGTGTCACGATCGTCATGTTTAAGAAGTAAGGGCGCGCGAGTGCCTGCGATCGATGCGCGCAGGAACCCCCGGTGAAGAAACACCGGCGGACGGGTGCCTGCGGCAGCGTCGGAAGCATTGGCTTAAGAACGAGGAGGAAAGCCGGATGGCGGAGAAACAGAAAATTCTGATCGTGGATGATGACGCTTCGATTTCGGAGCTCATCTCCCTCTATCTCGAAAAGGAGATGTTTGATACACGCTGCGCCGCGGATGGCGAGGAGGCGCTGCAGCTCTTTCCGGAATACCAGCCGAATCTTGTGATTCTGGATCTGATGCTCCCGGGCATCGATGGCTATGAGGTCTGCCGGCGGCTCCGGGCGAGCTCGCAGGTGCCGGTCATCATGCTGTCAGCGAAGGGCGAGACCTTCGATAAGGTGCTCGGGCTCGAGCTCGGCGCGGACGACTACATGGTGAAGCCGTTTGAGTCGAAGGAGCTCGTGGCGCGGGTGAAGGCGGTGCTTCGTCGCTACCAGCAGGCCCAGGCGCAGGTCAATGCTGCCGTCGATGCCGCACTCTCCGCCCAGCAGGCGAAGGCAGGCACAGGGCTCACGATGAATGGTGCCGCGGGCGCGGCTGCTGCGGGCTTCGCGAAAAACGGCGGCGTCGGCGCGGCTTCACCGCAGGCACGGATGGGCGCGGGCTTCCTCGATACGACGGGGCTTCCGGCAGCGGATGCCGAGGGCAATATCACCTTCCGGGCGTACGCTGAGGGCGACAGCGGCTCCGGCGAGCTGTACACCTACAACGGGCAGACCGGACAGCTGCATCGCGGTGGTACCGGCGCTTCGGACGCGCGGGCACATGCGACGGATATGCTCGATGCCTACCGGAATGGTGACTACATCGAGTATAAGGATCTCATCATCAATAAGTCGAATTACGCGGTCTACTACAGTGGTCATGTCGTGGAGATGCCGCCGAAGGAGCTCGAGCTTCTCTACTTCCTGGCGTCCTCACCGAATCAGGTCTTCACGCGTGAGCAGCTCCTCGATCACATCTGGGGCTATGAGTTCGCCGGGGATTCCCGGACGGTCGATGTGCACATCAAGCGGCTGCGCGAGAAGCTGCCGGGGAATCCGGACTGGGAGATCTCCACGGTCTGGGGCATCGGCTACAAGTTCAGAGTGATATGATAAACAGAACCCCGGAGGGCCGGCAGCAGATGTACTGTGCCTAGGCTGGCCGGCCTCCCGGGTTATGTTCTTATGTCTATTGGACCTCGTTGCTGGCATTCGGTAGTGTGAAGGT
>NZ_JBQHVY010000023.1:0-27775 GCF_052064255.1 Oribacterium sp. HCP3S3_B9 | reverse complement strand
GAACCAGTAGGCTCTCTGCAAACGACTGAGTTTTCTTTATGAAAACTCAGTGTTGCAGAGAGTGCTAAGGAAAAATTACTCCAACTGGTTCTAAGGGGGACAATTTTGATTTTTCACGAACTCTTCGTATGGCTTCTGTTGCCGGCCCTCCTCGGGCTCTTGCATAAAACATGTGATCTATGGTATCATTTTTAAGATTAGGCCTTCGCAGGTGTTCGATGCCTGTGGAGTTGAAATAGAGTAAAAACAGGAGTGTTTATGGCAGAGAAGTATGATGCGTCGAGTATTACGGTCCTTGAGGGGCTGGAGCCGGTCCGTGTGCGACCGGGTATGTACATCGGTTCGGTGGGACAGCGTGGTCTCAATCACCTGATCTACGAGATCGTAGATAACTCGGTCGATGAGCATCTGGCAGGATACTGTAGAAATATATGGGTAACGCTGACCGCGGATGGCGCATGTACCGTGCGCGATGATGGTCGTGGTATCCCGGTCGGGATGCACCAGAAGGGTGTGTCTGCGGAGCGTATCGTCCTGACGACACTGCATGCGGGTGGAAAGTTCGACGATAAGGCATATAAGACCTCCGGTGGTCTCCATGGCGTTGGCTCGTCCGTGGTCAATGCTCTCTCACAGATGATGCGCGTGCGGGTCTATCAGGGCGGAAAGATCTATGAGGACTCCTACGAGCGCGGTAAGCCGACGACGGAGCTCGTGAACGGACTTCTTCCAGTGGTCGGAAAGACGAAGGAGACCGGTACAGAGATCAGCTTCATCCCGGATCCGGAGATCTTCGAGAAGACACGTTTCAAGGAGGAGTGGCTGAAGTCCCGCCTGCATGAGACCGCGTACCTCAACCCGCAGCTGACGATCCACTATGCGGATCAGCGCGGAGAGCTGCCGGAGACGATCGAATACCATGAGCCGGAGGGCATCATCGCCTTCGTAAAGGAGCTCAATAAGGACAGCGAACCGGTGACCCCGGAGATCTACTTCCGCGGGGAGAGCGAGGGGACGACCCTCGAGTGCTGTATCCAGTTCTGTGATAATTTCGAGGAGAACATCCTCGGCTTCTGTAATAACATCTTCACCCAGGAGGGCGGTACACATATCGTGGGCTTCAAGACGAAGTTCACGCAGCTCATCAACAGCTACGCACGCCAGCTCGGGATCCTGAAGGAGAAGGATGCGAACTTCACCGGTGCGGATACCCGTAACGGTATGACCGCGGTCATCGCCATCAAGTTCCCGGACCCGATTTTCGAGGGCCAGACGAAGACGAAGCTCGCGAGTGCGGATGCTGCAAAGTATGTGCAGAGCATCGTCGATGCGGAGCTGCAGCACTACTTCGATCGAAACGTCGAGGTAGTGAAGGCCATCATCAGCTGCGCCGAGAAGTCCGCGAAGATCCGTCGCGCCGAGGAAAAGGCGAAGACGAACATGCTGAGCAAGTCGAAGTACAGCTTCGATTCAAATGGCAAGCTTGCGAACTGCATCTCGAAGGACCCGGAGAAGTGTGAGATCTTCATCGTCGAGGGTGATTCGGCGGGCGGCTCTGCGAAGACCTGCCGCGACCGTCAGACCCAGGCGATCCTGCCGCTTCGCGGTAAGATCTTGAACGTCGAGAAGGCGTCGATGGATAAGGTCCTCGCGAACGCGGAGATCAAGACCATGATCAACACCTTCGGCTGCGGCTTCTCCGAGGGCTACGGCAACGACTTCGACATCTCGAAGCTGCGCTACAACAAGATCATCCTGATGACGGATGCCGATGTCGATGGTTCGCACATCGACACCCTGCTGTTGACCTTCCTGTACCGCTTCATGCCGGATCTCATCCGTGAGGGACATGTGTACGTGTCGATGCCGCCGCTCTACCAGGCGATCCCGCACAGTAAGAAGGAGGCGCCGGAGTACCTCTACGACGAGGCGGCGCTCACGAAGTATCAGAAGAAGCATAAGACCGGCTCCTATGAGCTGAAGCGCTTCAAGGGTCTCGGTGAGATGAACCCGGAGCAGCTCTGGGAGACGACCCTGAACCCGGAAAACCGCGTACTGAAGCGCATAGAGATCGAGGACGGCCGCATGGCCTCCGAGGTGACGTCTATGCTGATGGGCTCCGACGTAGGACCGCGCCGCGACTTCATCCACGACCACGCAAACGAAGCAGTTATTGATTCGTAATCACATCGGGTGGCCCGAAGGGACGGGACTGCCCTAAACTCGGGCTTTGGAGGCCCGAGTTTAGCCCTGCGGGCACAGAGCACAGCTCTGTGGGATATCGTTTCGGAGTTTGTCTTATACAAACTCCTACACTCCATGTGATGCCCCCGGGCGGCGAGGCCGTTTTGCCGCCATTGCGGCAAAATCAAACGACAATGCCCGCGCCGTAGGCGCATCAAATGGCATTGTCTCCTTATAAAAAATAAAGGGAATATTATGGCTGAACAGATTTTAACAACTGAATTTTCCGAGGAGATGCAGAAATCCTACCTCGATTACTCGATGTCTGTCATCACTTCGCGTGCGGTGCCGGACATCCGTGACGGACTGAAGCCGGTACAGCGGCGCGTGCTCTATGATATGAACGAGCTGCATGCAAACCATGACCGCCCGACCTACAAGTCGGCGCGTATCTGTGGTGATACGATGGGTAAGTACCATCCGCACGGTGATTCCTCGATCTACGACACCCTGGTCGTCATGGCGCAGGACTTCAAGCGTATGCAGCCGGTGGTGCATGGCCAGGGTAACTTCGGTTCGATCGAGGGTGACTCTGCAGCCGCACCGCGATACACCGAGGCGAAGCTCGAGAAGTTCACGGATGACTGCATGCTGGCGGACCTCGATACGATGGTGCCGTTTCAGCCGAACTACGATGAGACCCTGCGGGAGCCGGTGGTGCTGCCGGCACGTATCCCGTACTTCCTGCTGAACGGTTCCGAGGGCATCGCGGTCGGCATGACGACTTCCACCCCGAGCCACAATCTCGGTGAGATCATCGACCTTATCCTCGCGTACCTGCGCAACCCGGCGATGGAGACCGCGGACATGATGCAGTACCTGAAGGGACCGGATTTTCCGACCGGCGGCATCATCGCCAACAAGTCCGAGCTCGTCGACATTTACCGCAGTGGTACGGGCCGCCTCAAGCTCCGCGGCAAGCTGCAGTTTGAGAAGAAGGAGGGGCGTTCCGACCGCGATAAGCTCGTCGTGACCGAGATTCCGTATACGATGATCGGTCAGGGCATCATGAAGTTCATGCAGGATGTCGCCCAGCTCGTCGAGGATAAGATCCTCCCGGAGATCGTCGATATCTCGAACCAGTCCGACAAAAACGGCATCCGTATCGTACTCGAGCTGAAGGCTGGTGCGGACATCGAGCGCATCCAGAATATACTGTATAAGAAAACGAGACTCGAGGATACCTTCGGCGTGAACATGCTGGCCATACACGAGGGTCGGCCGGAGACCATGACGCTCCGGGGCATCCTGAAGGCCTATCTCAAGTTCCAGTACGAGATCCTCACGAACAAGTACCAGAACCTGCTCGAGAAGGAGCTCGCACGTAAAGAGATCCAGGATGGTCTCATCAAGGCCGTCGACCTGATCGACGCCATCATTGCCCTCCTCCGGAACTCGAAGAACCAGGCCGATGCGAAGCAGGCACTTATGAGCGGTGAGATCGCGGGCATCAAGTTCCGTGAGCGGGACCGCGAGTTCATGTCGACGATCGAGACCTTCCACTTCACGGAGCGGCAGGCACAGGCGATCCTCGATATGCGTCTCAGCAAGCTCATCGGTCTCGAGCTGATCGAGCTGAAGAAGCAGCATGCAGAAACCCTCCGAAACATCAAGGAGTACCGCGGGATCCTCGGCAGTCGCGAGCGCATGAACGAGGTGCTGTCCGAGGACCTCATGATGATCCGAGCCGCGTATGCCGTGCCGCGTCGCACCGTGCTCGAGGATGGTAAGGAAGCCGTCTTCAACGAGAACGAGGTGCAGGAGATCAGCTGCTACTACATCCAGGACAAGTTCGGCTACTGCAAGCTCATGGATGAGGCGACCTACCAGCGGAACCAGGAGGCCGTCGAGTCGGATAACCGTTTCGTGCTGAAGTGCAAGAACACGGACCGCGTGCTGCTGTTCACGGATAAGGGCAATATGCACCAGATCAAGTGCCAGGATGTGCCGCTCGGAAAGTTCAAGGACAAGGGCGTACCGATCGACAACATCAGTAAGTACAACGCGAACCAGGAGGAGATCATCTATGCCAATGTGAAGTCCGCCCTGGCTGGGAAGACCCTGATCTTCGCGACGAGAGACGCGATGGTGAAGCTCGTCGAGACCTCGGAATTCGAGACTGCGAACAAGCTCGTCGCCGCAACGAAGCTGGGCGAGGGCGATCGACTGATCGAGATTCGGGAGATGGCTTACGAAACCGACATCGTCTTCGAGACACATGACGGCTACTTCCTCCGCTGCTCCCTGAGCGATATCCCGCTCCAGAAGAAGAACAGCAAGGGTGTCATCGGCATCCGACTCGGCAAGTGCGACACCCTCGAGCACTTCTACCTCCTCGGCACCGAGCCGGTGGAGATCACGTACCGGAAGAAGCCGCTCAGCTTAAACCGCCTGAAGCTCGCCGGCCGCGCCGGAAAAGGCACGAAGCACTGATTACGGGGATGTCACCTGTTGCTGTTCGGGCGAAACTCGACGGATGGCAGCCGAGCCATGCCTGGACATAATTACGTTTTGACAGTAGTTGTCCGGGCGGCGAAAGGCTGCTATTCGAAAATGTTATATTGCCACTGACAGTTAAAAGTAATACAATACGGAAACATATACGTGCCTGCGGGGTGAAGAAACAGCTGTATGTCGAAATCCTGCAGGATGTATGCATCTGAGAGTAAAAATACGGATAGAAGTTGACGAGGAGACTGAAATGGAAAAGTTAAAGGTTGGTGTTCTTGGTGCGACTGGAATGGTTGGCCAGCGTTTTATCACATTGCTTGTAAACCATCCATGGTTCGAGCTGACGACGCTTGCAGCGTCCCCGAGATCTGCGGGTAAGACCTATGCAGAGGCTGTAGAAGGTAAGTGGAAGCTGGATATTCCGATTCCGGAGGAAGTAAAGGACATGATCGTCCTGGACGTTTCAAAGGTAGAAGAGGTTGCAAAGGATGTCGACTTCGTATTTTCCGCAGTGGATATGAAGAAGGACGAGATCAAGGCCATCGAGGAAGCGTATGCGAAGACGGAGACCCCGGTCGTTTCGAACAACTCTGCACACCGCTGGACGACCGATGTTCCGATGGTCGTTCCGGAGATCAACCCGGATCACTATCAGCTCATCGAGGCACAGAAGAAGCGTCTCGGCACCACACGTGGCTTCATCGCTGTAAAGCCGAACTGCTCGATCCAGTCCTACACACCAGCCCTCGCTGCATGGATGCAGTTCGAGCCGTATGAGGTGATCGTTTCCACCTACCAGGCGATTTCCGGTGCCGGCAAGAACTTCGAGTCTTGGCCGGAGATGGAGCACAACATCATCCCGTACATCGGTGGTGAGGAAGAGAAGTCCGAGAAGGAGCCGCTCCGCGTACTCGGCAGCCTCGCGGGAGATCACATCGATCTTATCGAAGGTCTGAAGATCTCTGCACAGTGCATCCGTGTACCGATTCTGAACGGTCACACCGCGACGGTTTTCGTCAAGTTCCATAAGAAGCCGACGAAGGAAGAGCTCGTCGAGGCACTCCGCAGCTACCGCGGTGAGCCACAGGAGCTCGAGCTGCCGTCTGCACCGAAGCAGTTCATCCAGTACCTCGAGGAGGACGATCGTCCACAGGTTTCCCTCGACGTGAACTACGAGAACGGCATGGGCATCTCGATCGGCCGTCTCCGTGAGGACTCCATCTATGACTGGAAGTTCGTCGGCCTCAGTCACAACACCCTTCGTGGTGCTGCCGGCGGCGGTGTAGAAGCTGCTGAGTACCTCGCAAAGAAGGGCTATATCACAAAGAAATAAGCGGATCATCAAATTTTGATGGTTACTGATCTTTTTTAAACCGGAGTGACGATTCACTCCGGATTTTTTATGGTTTGAATGGTACCCATTGCCAAGGACACCGGAGATTTTAGCTGCCCCAATTTTCAGACAGCTATGAGTCTCTTTTCTCTGGTAGAAACGAGCCTGAAAATAGAGTATAATACTTGCAGTTTATGGGCGGTGCCGATGACGCGCTTGCTATTCCCAGACCCTGCAGAAGGGGATGGGAGAGTTGCGTGAGTGTCGATGAAAAGCTGCCCTTGCATTTTCGGTATTGAATCTTCGATGGGAGGGACATGCGATGTCAGTGAGAGAATCAGTGCTTGGAACACTGAAGGATGGCCGCGAGGTGAAGCGATATACGATTACAAATCAGCATGGTACGGAGGCGAGCTTTACGAATCTCGGTGCCATCTGGCTTACGATGCTGGTACGTGATAAGGACGGAAAGATGCGGGATGTCGTACTCGGTGTCGATCAGGCGGAGCTTCTGCTTGAGAATCCGGGTCACATGGGTGAGCCGGTCGGTCGAAACGCGAACCGTATCGGTCAGGCGGGCTTCGATTTGAATGGAAAGCATTATGCGCTCGCCGTCAATGACAATGGTGCCAACAATCTCCATTCCGGACCGGATTACTGGCGTACGCGCATCTGGGAGGCAGACTATGCAGACGCTGGCCTCGGCAGCTACGTGATCTTCTCTCTGCATTCCCCGGACGGTGATCAGGGCTTCCCTGGCGCTGCCGAGGTGGCCGTGACCTACACCCTGACCGAGGACGACGCGCTCGAGATCCACTATCAGGCGACCGCCGACCAGGACACCGTCTTCAATATGACGAACCACGCGTACTTCAACCTGAACGGCTATGACAGTGGTGACGCGATGAATCAGCGTGTCTGGATTCATGCAGACAGCTATACACCGGCCAGCGAGATTTCGATCCCGTACGGTCGTATCGAGCCGGTGGCCGGCACCCCGATGGACTTCACCACCGAGAAGGTGATCGCACGCGATATCGATGCGGACTTCGATCAGCTGAAGTTTGCGCACGGCTTCGATCATAACTGGGTGCTCAATGACTATGACGGGGACGTACGTCTCGTCGCCTCTGCGTATGCGGAGGAGTCCGGCATCCGGATGTCCATCTATACCGATCTCGAGGGCTTGCAGTTCTATACCGCGAACTTCATGGGCAGTGATTTCGAGGGCAAAAACGGGGCGCACTTCGGACCACGCCATGCGTACTGCTTCGAGACCCAGCACTATCCGGACTGCCTGCATAAGCCAGAGTGGCCGACCAGCATCGTGAAGGCCGGCGAGGAATACGACACAACGACGATCTACAAGTGGGAGCTTCAGTAAACAGAAGTACTTCTTTTCGAAGCACCCACAGAACATCCACGGGCGGTGCGCGGCGCGCATTCGCTGAAGCGGCTTCACATGAAGCCGGCGCTCGTACATGGATCAGTGGGAGGCGAATTGAAGAAATTATTTATCGCAGAGAAGCCGTCGGTGGCGCAGCAGTTTGCACAGGCGCTCGGGATGAAGAATGTCCGGCGCGGCGACGGCTTCCTGGAAAATGAAGATTATGTGGTGACCTGGTGCGTGGGTCACCTCGTACAGCTCAGCTACCCGGCAGCGTATGACGAGAAGTACCAGAAGTGGAGCTTTGACACGCTCCCGTTCATCCCAAAGGCGGATGAGTGGAAATACGAGGTCAGTAAGAGCACGGCAAAGCAGTTCGCGGTCGTCGCGAAGCAGCTGAACCGTCCGGATGTCGAAACCATCTACATCTGCACCGATAGTGCCCGCGAGGGAGAGTACATCTACCGGCTCGTCGACAGGATGGCAGAGGTGCCGAAGGAGAAGGAGCGTCGCCGTGTCTGGATCGATTCCCAGACGAACGAGGAGATCCTCCGCGGCATCCGCGAGGCGAAGCTCGACAGCGAGTATGACCACCTGTCGGCGGCGGCCTTCAGCCGGGCGAAGGAAGACTACCTCATAGGCATCAACTTCAGCCGCGCGCTGTCGCTCAAGTACCGCTACCGGATCAAGCAGCAGCTCGGCATGAAGCCGGAGGAGAAGATGACCGTGGCCGTCGGCCGCGTCATGACCTGCGTCCTCGGCATGATCGTCAAGCGAGAGCAGGAGATCCGGGCCTTCCAGAAGACGACCTTCTACCGCATCCTCGGCGATTTCGATCTCGGGGAAGGCGCGAAGCTGAGTGCGGACTGGAAGCCGTCGGAGCAGTCGTCACGCTACAGCCCGACGGACATCTACGACGGCAAGGGCTTCCTGAGGCCGGAGCGCGCCGCCGAATTCATGAAGAGTTTCATGCCGTTTCCGTGTGAAGCGACGGTGACGGCTGTCACGAAGAAGAAGGAGACGAAGAATCCGCCGCTGCTCTACAACCTCGCGGAGCTGCAGAACGACTGCGCGAAGATGTTCAAGATCAGCCCGGATGAGACCCTCGCCATCGCGCAGGAGCTCTACGAGAAGAAGCTGACCACCTACCCGCGTACCGATGCGCGTGTGCTCTCGACCGCCGTTTCGAAGGAGATCGAGAAGAACATCCGCGGCATCGCGAGCTACGCACCGGTGGCCCCGCAGGCGCAGGAGATCCTGTCGTCCGGCAGCTTCCGAAGCATCGCGAAGACCCGCTACGTCGACGACAAGAAGATCGCCGACCACTACGCGATCATCCCGACCGGTCAGGGCCAGCGCGAGTACCAGTCGCTGAAGCCGCTTTCGAAGAAGGTGTACGAGCTCATCTGCCGTCGCTTCCTCTCGATTTTCTTCCCGCCGGCGATCTACGAGCGCATCGCGCTGATGATCGACTGCCAGGGCGAGACCTTCAGCGTGAGCTCCCGTGCCCTGAAGGACGAGGGCTATCGGAAGGTTGCTGACCTGCGTCGGAGCGCGGCCCTTGGCGGTGCGTCCCCGACAGCGGATCCGGCCAATGCAGGCGCCGGATCGTCGATGGCTTCTACCATGGCGACGGCGGCCTCGGCCAGTCACACGGCCAATGCAGGAGGCACCATGTCGGATGCCGCGACCATGGCTTCTTCGACCACGGGACCGGACGGCGTCGCGACGACGCGAGCGGACGGAAGCATTGGCCTGGAAAACGGTGGAGAGAGCGAAGAGGAGGGCGACAACCGAAGCCTGAGTGAGGCACTGCTGAAGCTCCGGAAGGGGCAGAAGCTGCAGCTCGAGACGCTGCGCGTGAAGGAGGGCGAGACGGCACCGCCGAAGCGCTACACCTCCGGATCGATGATCCTCGCGATGGAAAACGCCGGCAACCTCATCGAGGACGAGGAGCTGCGGGCGCAGATCAAGGGCGCGGGCATCGGTACCAGTGCGACGCGTGCAGGTATCCTCACGAAGCTCGTGGACAATAAGTACATCGCGCTGCAGAAGAAGACGCAGGTGCTGTCACCGACGAAGCTCGGCGAGTACATCGCGTATTATGTGAAGATTTCGGTGCCGCATCTGCTGAATCCGAAGCTGACCGCCTCCTGGGAGATGGGGCTGTCGGAGGTGGCGGACGGCACGATCACCGAGGCCGAGTACATGGAGAAGCTCGAGGACTTCGTTCGAAGTCGGACGGAAAAGATCCGGGCGCTCTGATGGACGTATCTGAGAAGCGGATCAGATAGATGGAGACTTCCACATGAAGGTTTCCGACACCAGATGATACTAGTTTAGAAAGCCCGAAGCCTCACGGGATGAGGCAGCTTGAGCTCTCTGGAAAGAAGAGAATTATGAAAAAACAAGATGTAACGATTGCGGCGATGTATGACCTTCAGTATACGGAGGCGGGGGCGATCTTTGAGGGACTCACCTATCCGTGGGAGGCGCTTCCGAAGATCCACGATTTCATCGCGGCGTACGGTCCGACGCTTCCGAAGGACGAGTACACGGAGGTGAAGCCGCATGTCTGGATCCATAAGAGTGCGACGGTATTTGAGTCCGCGTACCTCGCGGAGTATATCATCATCGGGCCGGAGACCGAGGTGCGCCAGTGTGCATTCCTCCGTGGCAACATTATGGTCGGAAAGCACTGCGTGATCGGCAACAGCTGCGAGCTGAAAAATGTCGTGATCTTCGACAACGTGCAGGTTCCGCACTATAATTATGTTGGGGATTCGATCCTCGGCTACAAGTCCCACATGGGTGCGGCGTCCCTGACCTCGAACGTGAAGTCGGACAAGAAGCTCGTCGTGGTACACACCGAGGACGGTGACATCGAGACCGGACTCAAGAAGTTCGGCGCGATGCTGAGCGACCATGTCGAGGTGGGATGCGGCTCTATCCTGAATCCGGGCACGGTGATCGGACGCAACACGAACGTCTATCCGCTGAGCTCGGTGCGCGGCTGCGTGGATGCAGACAGCATCTACAAGTCGAAGGGCGAGGTGGAGATCGTCGCGAAGCACTGATGCGATCACAGCGTCGCCAGGGACCTCTGCCTGAATGCTGACCTGATTCGTTTTCTACCGGCTGCGGTCGGAACATATATCAAAGGAGTTTACTATGGAACATAATTTCGGAGCAAATGTACACATCATGAACCACCCGCTGCTTACGCATAAGATTTCACTTCTGCGTGATAAGCACACCGGAACCAACGAGTTCCGTCAGCTCGTTGAGGAGATCGCGATGCTGATGGGCTTCGAGGCACTGTCGGACCTTCCGACGAAGACCGTCAAGCTTGATACGCCGATCGAGACTGCAGAGGTCGAGATGCTGGCGGGCCGTAAGCTCGCCATCGTGCCGATCCTTCGTGCCGGCCTCGGCATGGTATCCGGCCTGACTGCACTCGTTCCGAGCGCAAAGATCGGCCACATCGGCATGTATCGCGATGAGACCACGCATCAGCCGGTTGAGTACTTCTGCAAGCTGCCGAACCCGATCGAGGAGCGTCAGATCGTCGTCTGTGATCCGATGCTGGCGACCGGTGGCTCTGCGGTCGATGCCATCGACCAGATCAAGAAGCACGGCGGAAGAAAGATCAAGTTCATCTGCATCATCGCGGCACCGGAAGGCGTGAAGCGTCTCGCTGAGGCACATCCGGATGTACAGATCTACGTCGGAAACCTCGATCGCTGCCTGAACGAGAACGCATACATCTGCCCGGGACTGGGCGATGCCGGCGACCGTATCTTCGGTACGAAGTAAATAGCAGCCTGGTTGCGGTGTCCGGAGGGCAACCCCCGGAAGCACAGTACTACGAGCTCGGAAGACTCTAAAATTGTCCCCCTAAGAACCAGTAGGCTCTCTGCAAACGACTGAGTTTTCTTTATGAAAACTCAGTGTTGCAGAGAGTGCTAAGGAAAATTACTCCAACTGGTTCTAAGGGGGACAATTTTGATTCTTCACGACCTCTTCGTATGGCTTCCGGTGGCTGTCCTCAGGAATTTGCATACGTATGGCTCAAATGCTCTTCTTGATTAATCGATGGGGATATTCTAAACTAAGGATACTTTTAATGGGATGGCTTAAATAACATCGAGCTCGGACCATAGGTCCGAGCTCGATGCCGCCAGTGGGACTTGAACCCACACAATGTTACCATTATCAGATTTTGAGTCTGACGCGTCTGCCATTCCGCCATGACGGCGAGTCCTGTGTTACGCGAGGACAACATACAGAATTTAGCATATAATTGCGAGGTTTTCAAGTCGATTATGACCTGTCTGGAAGCACGGAAGTGCATTTACGATTATCTGAATAACAAGCTGTCGGATGAGAAGCTGCAGGAGTTTATGGAGCATATTTCGGAGTGCGATGAGTGCATGGAGGAGCTGCGGATCACGCATATGGTCTACAGTGGTGTGCAGAAGCTGGATGCGGTGGATGATTCGAATCTGAACATCGACGGGTCCTTCCGGCGGCAGCTGATGGATACGCGCTTTTATCTGTTTCGTATCCACGCAATCCGGATCATCCGGATGGCGGCGGATTCGGTCGTGTTCTGGGCGGTACTGGTGACGCTGCTTCTGCAGCTTCGGATCTGGTTTCTGTAGCCAGTGGTTTCGTGACTGTCTGATATCGGCAGTCACGGATGTTCAGGACAGCTGCCTATGGCGGCGTCCGGTTCTGATCGCTTCAGATGTTCAGGACAGCTGTTTTCAATGCAATCTGCTTTTGAACGCATCAGGTTTTGATCATATATGGTTTCAATCGTTAGAGGAGGAAGAGAGTTGACGGATAAGATTTTACTGATCGATGGACACAGCATCATGTCCCGGGCGTTTTACGGGATCCCGGAGCTGACGAATTCGCAGGGGCTGCATACAAATGCGGTCTATGGTTTCCTGAATATCCTTCTGAAGGTGCTGGATCAGGAGCAGGCGGATCATCTGGCGGTGGCCTTCGATGTGCACGAGCCGACCTTCCGCCATAAGATGTTTGCTGACTATAAGGGGACGCGGAAGCCGATGCCGCCGGAGCTGCACGAGCAGATTCCGCTGATGCAGGAGGTGCTTCGGTCGATGCACATTCCGCTCCTCATGAAGGGCGGCTATGAGGCGGATGACCTTCTCGGTACCATCGCAAAGCGCTGCCAGAAGGAGGGCGTGGAGGTGACGATCGTCTCTGGTGACCGTGACCTCCTGCAGCTTGCGGATGAGAAGATCAAGATCTGTCTTCCGAAGACGGCGAAGGGCGTGACGACGGTCTACAACTACTATCCGGACGATGTGATGAAGGAGTGGAACGTGACGCCGCTCGAGTTCATCGACCTGAAGGCCCTGATGGGTGACACCTCCGATAACATCCCGGGTGTGCCGGGCCTCGGTCCGAAGTCTGCGGAGTGGATCATCACGAAGTATCACACCATCGAGGCGGCGCATGCAGCGGCGCTGGCGGGCGACCCGGAGTTCAAGGTCCCGCGGAAGCCGAAGGCCGCGCAGATGCTGATCGATGAGTGGGAGAGCGCCGCGTTGTCGAAGACCCTCGCGACCATCTGCATTGACGCCCCGATCGACTTCGATTATGATGACGCCCGCGTCGAGAACATGTTCAATGCAGACTCCTTCGAGTTTGTGAAGCGGCTGGAGCTGAAGTCGCTCCTGAAGCGCTTCGATGTGTCGAGCCTCGACCTCGCGGCGGAGCAGCAGCTGGATCTGTCGGGCCTCAAGGAGGTCGACGACCCGTACCTTGCGCGCATTGCCTTCCGGGACGCGGCGAGTGAGGGCCAGGCCGGCTTCGCCATCGCCGGGGAAGACCTTTACTTCGCGCTGGCCGGTGACCGCAGCTACCATTTCTACGGCTTCGACTGGCAGACGGAGCTGCAGGCGCTGGCACAGAAAAAGGGCGTCGAGCTCTACACCATGAACCTGAAGCAGGCGCTCTACCACTGTGCCTTCGCGCCGGAGAGCCCGGTCTATGACCTCGCGCTCGCGGCGTACGTCATCAATCCGCTGAAGGACAGCTACAGCTACGAGGACCTCGCCCGCGATTTCATGGGCCTCACACTGCCGTCAGAAAAGGAACTCCGTGACGATCTGAAGGATCGACCGCATTGTCCGAATCCGTTTACGGACGACGCGGCCAATGCAGGCGACGGTGCGCAGGTGGCGGGCTTCAACACGGACGCTGACGGCTGCTCGGCGGATCCGGTGGCGTGCACCATGGCGGCGTACAGCGCGATCGTGGCGCTTCGCAGTGCGAAGAAGATTTTCGCGAAGCTGGAGGAGCTCGAGGAGCGGACACTCTATGAGGAGATCGAGATGCCGCTCGTGTATACACTGTATGACATGCAGCGGGCCGGTATCCTGGTTGATAAGCAGGCGCTCGTCGACTATGGCGTCGAGCTTCGGGCCGGCATCGAAGAGCTGCAGGCGCGCATCTACGAAGAGGCGGGGGAGGAGTTCAACATCAACTCGCCGAAGCAGCTCGGGGAGATTCTATTCGTGAAGCTCGGCATGAAGGGCGGCAAGAAGACGAAGTCCGGGTATTCGACCGCGGCGGATGTGCTCGAGAAGCTCGCCGAGGACCACGAGATCGTGGCGGATATCCTGAATTACCGTACGCTTACGAAGCTGAACTCGACCTATGCGGAGGGACTTCTGAACTTTATTCAGGCGGATGGCCGCATCCATGGAGAGTTCAATCAGATGGTGACGGCGACGGGCCGTATCTCGTCGACGAATCCGAACTTGCAGAACATCCCGGTGCGTACGGAGCTTGGTCGACGCTTCCGCACCGTTTTCGTGCCGAAACCGGGCTGCGTCTTCATCGACGCCGACTATTCCCAGGTCGAGCTCCGTATCCTCGCATCGCTCTCGGGTGATGCGAAGCTGATCGCAGCGTATAAGGATGCGAGCGATATTCATGCCGTGACGGCCTCGCAGGTCTTCCATGTGCCGCTCGAGGAGGTGACGCCGGAGCTTCGTCGGAACGCGAAGGCGGTCAACTTTGGTATCGTCTACGGTATCTCGGCCTTCGGTCTCAGTGAGGGTCTCAGCATCAGTCGGAGTGAGGCGAAGGAGTACATCGAGCGGTACTTCGCGGCGTATCCGGATGTCAAGAAGTACCTCGATGGCGAGGTGGCGTTCGCGCATGAGCACGGCTATGTGAAGACGATCTTCGGGCGTCGTCGGCCGGTGCCGGACATCAATGCCTCGAACTTCGCGCGCCGCAGCTTCAGTGAGCGTGTCGCGATGAACTCCCCGATCCAGGGCAGTGCCGCCGACATCATGAAGAAAGCGATGAACGAGGTGAACTGTGCCCTCCGTGCGGGCGGTTATGCATCCCGCATCGTGCTGCAGGTGCACGATGAGCTTCTGATCGAAGCGCCCGTTGCCGAGCAGGAGGCCGTGAAGGCCCTCCTTGTCGATAAGATGCAGCACGCCGTCGACCTCGCCGTCGAGCTCGTCGCCGACGCGAATGTGGGCGAAAACTGGGATGCCGCACACTGAGGTGTTTGCTTCAGCAAACACCGAAGGGGTGAGCAAGGGCTTCCATTGGAAGATAACAGTACCGCTAAGATGCCCGGAGGGGCTGCCGACCCTTACTGTCATATTACATCACTATCTAATATGGTTTGATTTTGAAAAAACTGGATATATTTTTGGACCGAAATAATCGAAATCGATTGTAAAGTATCCACTCTTAGGTGATTTCAAAAATACTGGATATGAAAAGCCTTATTTCATAAGGAGAATTCGGGCTCGAGTATCCAGTATTAAAAAAATGAAGCGTTATTGGATATCTGCTTAAAGAAATGCTTCTATGAAGTTCGAAATCCATATCTACTATTTGAAAAAATGAGGTAGATTGGATAGTACGCATATATGCGTATGCCTGATTTCGCGGAAAAGTATCCAATAAGTGCCTTATTTCAAAATCGTGGATAGTTTAGCTCTGCGCATAAAAATGATAAACGATGTTGAAAGTATCCATGATTTCGAAATCAAGCGGTTATTGGATAGTACCATCAATCTTTGTCAGATTTAGCTAGCTTAATTGTTACTGTTTTGTGCCTGGGCGAGGTGAAAGGAATGGATAGAAAAATGAAAGAAATCCAATCGAACGATATCATGCACATCGGATTCCTGAAGATGGAGCCCTTTGCCGGCTCCTCAGAGGGAATGCGCTTCCGTATGAGTAAGGTGACGTATACGGAGCCGGATACGGAGCTGCTTCAGAAGATCGAGGCGGGGGAGGCGGCATATCCGGTCGATAAAAAGACCGGTGAGACGATCATGAACCCGACGAAGGATCGCTACACGCTCGGCGTCTGGGTCTGGCCGGAGCCGTACAGCTTCGACTTCACGCCGGATGAGTACAAGACCTTCCGTGAGTTCGTCTTCTCGGAGGACGGCGTCATGGAGGGCCTCGCCTGGCTGAACGAGGAGAAGCAAGCGAAGGACTGGGCGGAGGCCGCCCTTTCGTGGACGGACTGGAAGACGATGGCAGGGCAAGCAGATGCTGGGGTCTGACCCCATTAAATTTTTATAAACAAAATCTAAAGTTAAAGTTTATGGGGTCTGACCCAGTTTATGGGGTCAGACCCCATAAACTGAAAGGAAATCAATGGTGATCGGAGTGATCGGAGGCGTCGGTGCGGGGAAATCCAGTGTGCTGGACGTTCTCACGCAGGAGTATCAGTTTACAGCGTACCGGACGGACGACATTGCGAAGTCGTTTTATGTCCATGGAGATCCAGTGTTTGAGGCACTTAAGGCGCTGCTCGGTGCGGATATCGAGCGGGCCGACGGCAGTGTCGATCTGCCGGTTTTCGCGTCGAGAATCTACGGTGTCGGAAAACAGAAGCTGCGGTCACAGGTCGACAGCATCGTCCACCCGGCAGTCTGGAAATACGTCGATACGCAGGTGCGCGCGGCGCGGAAGAGCGGGGCGGACATCGTCGTCGAAACAGCACTTCCGATCGCCCATTTCGTGGAGCTCTGCGACGAGGTATGGTTCGTCTATACCGAGGAAGCTGTGCGTATCGCCCGCCTCATGGAAACCCGTGGCTACTCCGAAGAGAAAGCCCGCGCGATGATCCACGCCCAGATTCCGGACGACGAGTACGCTGCGATGGCAGATTTCGTGATTGATAACTCAGGAAGCCGCGAAGAGACAGAAACGACGATCAGGGAGCATTTACACGAAGGGTAATATGAAACGTAGCAGCGAATCCGGGGCATGGCGGGCGCAAGGCTTGCGAATGAAAAGAACAGGTTCCGGCGAAATGTCCGTGGCAGATAGATAGAGACTGTCATAGCGGCCACGGACATTTCACCGGGTTCTGTACTGTGCATTGAGTGGGCCGCGCCCACCATGTCCGGATTCGATTTCAAAACATGAAGGACAGAACACTCCAGGTGTAAGCCTCGCAGTACTGTGTCTCCGTTGCTGGTCCTCCGTGTTTACTTGACTGGATTGCTATAAAAGGAAGGATGAAAGCAGTTTTATGAGATTTACGAGTATCGCCAGTGGCTCCAGCGGGAACAGCAGCTACATCGGCACGGACCATACGCATGTGCTGGTGGATGTGGGGGTGACGATGAAGGCTGTCAATCAGGGACTCCACGCGCTGGACCTCGAGCTTTCGGATGTGCAGGCGATTTTCCTCACGCATGAACACATCGATCATATCCGTGCCGTCGGTACGATATCCCGTAAATACCAGATTCCGATCTACGGCACGCTGGGCACGCTTCGTGAGGTGATGCTGAATCGTACGCTCGGTGATTTCGCGACGGATCTGCTGCAGCCGATCCTTCCGGATGCTGTGACCACCGTCGGCGACCTTAGCGTAATCCCGTTTTCCATCGATCATGACGCAGCGGATCCGGTCGGCTACCGTATCGAGGCGGGCGAGAAGCGTGTCGCCGTCGCCACCGACATGGGGCACTACGACGATTACATCGTATCGCATCTTGAAAATCTCGACGCGATGGTGGTCGAAGCGAACCACGATGTCCGCATGCTGAGCACGGGCCCGTATCCGATGTCCCTGAAGCGCCGGATCCTGAGTGACCATGGCCACCTCAGTAACGAAAGCTCCGGGCATCTCATCGACCGCATCCTGAATCCGCATGTGAAGCATGTCTTTCTCGGGCATCTCAGTAAGGAGAACAACCTCCCGGAGCTCGCGCTGAAAACCGTACAGCAGGAGATCGACGGATCAGACTCCGACTACCGCGCCGGCGATTTCGACATCAGCGTCGCGCAGCGCGACCGCATCTCGGACATCATCGAACTGTAGACCCCGGCCATCTTAAGAATTTCGTAATGGGGTCAGACCCCATAAACTGGTAAAACTGCAGCTTACACTAATATAAAATCATAGAATGACCGCCATAAGTACGGGCTATCGAGGACAGGGTCACCCTGTCCTTTTTAGCATTTATGGACATGAGAAGCGCGATTTACGCATGGTTTTTTTCATAGACGAAGCGGAAAACAGGTTGCGTTTTACTTTTTTAAATGCTTAGATATTAAGAAAGCATGGAACAGACATGTTCTATACATATACGGGGATTTTATCCCGCATATAAACATGTAAATGTAGTATGTATGCAGAAACCGAGGCGGCGCTGGCACCCGGCAGCAGGCATAAGAGGAGGCTCTATGAAAAAAGCGATTATCACCGTAGTTGGTAAGGACACCGTCGGCATCATTGCGAAGGTTTGTACCTTCCTTTCCGAGAAGAACATCAACATCCTCGATATCTCACAGACCATCACCGGCGGATTCTTTAACATGATGATGATCGTGGATGTGTCGAACTCTACGGAGAGCTTCGACACCGTCGCTGCCGAGATCGCACAGTATGGTAAGGATCAGATCGGCGTCGATATCAAGATGCAGCTCGAAGAGATCTTCACGATGATGCATAGAATTTGAGGGAGATGTTTGTTTCGACAAACATCGACCGTAAATGGCGCAATCTGTGATTGCGTTCCGAAGGAACTGCCGCAGGGTCCATCTCAGGCCCAAGGCAGCCAGCGAAGCGCACGAGACTTTATCATAAACGAAAAGGAGAATCAGAATGGCAAGCTCTTTTGATGCGGTCAATGTCCTGGAGGTCGCGGAGACCAACAATATGATCGAACATAATAACCTCGATGTCCGTACGATCACCATGGGAATCAGTCTTCTCGACTGTGCAGCTGGTGATGTCGACACCTTCTGTGACAACATCTATAAGAAAATCACCCGCTATGCGCGTGACCTTGTGAAGACAGGAGAGGAGATCAGCCGCGAGTACAGTGTGCCGATCGTCAACAAGCGTATCTCCGTCACGCCGATTGCGATCGCGGCCGGCAGTGCCTGCAAGTCCTCTGCGGATTTCGTGAAGGTCGCCCATACCCTTGACAAGGCAGCGAAGGCAGTCGGGGTCAATTTCCTCGGCGGTTTCTCTGCCATCTGCCAGAAGGGCATGACCCCGGCGGATGAGATGCTGATGCGTGCGATCCCACAGGCGCTCGCCGAGACCGACATCGTCTGCTCCAGCGTCAACCTCGGCTCCACGAAGACCGGTATCAATATGGACGCCGTTCGTCTTATGGGTGAGATGATCCGTGAGGCGGCCGAGCGTACCGCCGACACCGACTCGAGCGCCTGCTCGAAGCTTGTCGTTTTCTGTAACGCACCGGATGACAACCCGTTCATGGCCGGCGCCTTCCATGGCGTTTCCGAGGCAGACTGTATCCTGAACGTCGGTGTTTCTGGACCGGGCGTCGTACGTGATGCACTGCAGCACGCGGAGGGCCTTGACTTCGAGGAGTTGTCCGAGCTCATCAAGAAGACCGCGTTTAAGATCACCCGCGTAGGCCAGCTGGTAGCGAAGGAGGCGAGCCGTAAGCTCGGTGTTCCGTTCGGCATCATTGACCTCTCCCTCGCACCGACGCCAGCCATCGGTGATTCGGTTTCTGACATCCTGGAGGCGATGGGACTCGAGCGTACCGGTGCACCGGGCACGACCGCCGCACTGGCGATGCTGAACGACCAGGTGAAGAAGGGCGGTATCATGGCGTCCAGCTCCGTCGGCGGACTCAGCGGCGCGTTCATCCCGGTTTCCGAGGATCAGGGTATGATCAATGCCGTCGAGGCAGGTGCCCTCAACATCGAGAAGCTCGAGGCGATGACCTGCGTATGCTCTGTCGGTCTCGATATGATCGCCATCCCGGGCGACACGCCGGCGACCACGATCTCCGGTATCATCGCGGACGAGGCAGCCCTCGGCATGGTCAACCAGAAAACCACCGCGGTTCGTGTCATCCCGGCCATCGGCAAGAAGGTCGGCGACCACGTCGATTTCGGCGGCCTCCTCGGACACGCACCGGTCATGGCGGTCAACACATTCGATTGCTCCGGCTTCGTGAACCGTAAGGGACGCATCCCGGCACCGATCCACAGCTTTAAGAACTGAGGCACTGATCAGCGGCTCATGTTTATGAGCATCTGAGCGGTTCGAAACGAAACATGATTTCATGCGCATGATGGAAAGTGAGATTTCCGTCGTGCGCTTTTTTTGATATATTTGTCTTGTATCTGAATCATGCAGATGATTCAACTCGAATCGACATTATGAAAGATGACCAGGACTGCCGAGACCGCCTTCTGCCGGAAGCAAAGTGCTGTAGAGCGTTCGGATCCTGGCTGTGAGGACACAATGATCAACGGAAAAAAAGTCGTCGGTATCATCACCGAATACAATCCCTTCCATGCGGGACATCAGTACATGATCAATCAGATCCGCGCCGAGTACCATGCGGATGTCATCGTCGCCGCGATGTCCGGCGATTTCGTGCAGCGCGGCGAGCCGGCGATCTTCGACAAGTACGAGCGCGCCCGGGACGCACTCCTGCATGGCGTTGACCTCGTCGTGCAGATCCCGGTCATGTTCTCGACCTCCAGCGCAGAGGATTTCGCGGCCGGTGGTGTCGCGGTTCTGCGTTCCCTCGGCTTCGTGGACCAGCTCGTGTTCGGCTCCGAATCCGCTGACCTCGCGAAGCTCCAGCAGATGGCCACCCTCGAGCTTTCCACCGGCTCCACCGCCCATGCGAAGTTCAATGCTGTCGTCCGCGACGGTGTGGCCTCCGGCATGAGTTATCCGAAGGCGCGGGCAGAAGCGATGAAGCTCGTCCTCAGCGGTGATGACGAGGAGGCCTTCGAGATGATGCTCGAGAACCGAAGCGCATTTGATCTCCAGTCCAACGACGTGCTCGGACTCGAGTATATCAAAGCAGTGAAACGGCAGGGTGACTGCTTCGAGGTCGCCTGCATTCGCCGAAAGCTGAGTCTGCCGAGCGCCCACTCGATCCGCGACGCGATCCTGCAGAATGAGCTGTCGTGTGTGGCTGCGAAAGAAGAATCGGCCCCGGAGCGTGTCACTTCACAGGAGGTGGAAGAGGGCAGCAGGACGACGACAGCGGAGCTTTCGGCCCCGCCACTCCGTGGCATCCGTGGCGCGGCGCACCAGGGCTATGCGACGCTCGACATGCTGAGCGATATGCTGAGCTACCGTCTGCTGCAGCTCAGCTACCTCGACAGCGTGGCGCCGGAAGCGAATTCTGTGCTCTGCGATTACCTCGACGTCTCGCGTGAGATCGCCGACGCGCTCCGAAAACAGGTACGTGAGCGGATGCGTTTCCGTGAACGCATCGCCGCTGTGAAGTCACGGAACTACACCTACAGCCGTATTTCGAGGGCGCTGCTCCATATCCTCCTCGACCTCCAGCGGAAGGACCACGCCGCCCTCCGCGGTGCCTACTTCGGAGAGGCTGAAACGATGCCGTACGTGCGTGTACTCGGCGTGCGGAAGGAGGCGAAGGAGCTGCTTTCAGCCATCGCCACAACTGCTGTCACCTCCCCGGCGCGCTACCAGCGCACCCTCGACGCGCTTCACCGACAGACCATCGAAAGCCCGGAGGACCTCCTTATGAGCATACGCGCCGGCCACGCCGAGCTCATGTTCCGCAGTGACCTCTACGCCGCCGACCTGTACCGGCTGATCTACCACCCGTACGACAGTGATGTACACTTGGAAAATGAGTTTACAAGACGATTCATGGTGATCGGATAATATACGCAAAGGGGGGAGCCGGAGGGCCGGCCCCTGTCAAAACAGTGCATTCATCCACCACGAAACCCATTTGTTTTGTGGAAAACGCCGCCCGGCTATGATAAAATAGAAGGCAAAATACGTGCTATGCAGGACAGAAAAGAGGTACAGTATGAAACTGATTTATGCGATTGTTCGTAACGATAACGAAGACGATGTGATGGATGCACTGAATAAGGATCACTTCCAGGTGACGAAGCTGGCGTCGACGGGTGGCTTCCTTCGGAAGGGCAACTCGACGCTGATGATCGCGACCCAGGATGATATGGTGGACGAGTGCATCGAGCTCATCAAGAAGCAGTGCGGCAAGCGCCAGAAGATTACGGTGAACATGCCTTACGTTTCCGGCACCTCGATGGGCACCTACACCACGATGCCGATGCCGGTCGAGATCGGCGGCGCGACGATCATGGTGGTCGACCTGGACCGTTTCGAGAAGTACTGAAACGCAGTCGTTCGAGACGACAGGGCGCTGCCGTAGGACGGATTTGTTATGAACTTGTCAGAATGTCCGTGATTTTGTGCACGAAAAGCGCTCCTCATGCATTGCAGAGCGCTTTTTATCGAGTATAATAGCAATGTCAAATTGTATACACGCATACCACGCGTGCGTACCTTCATGAATGAATCAGTGGGTTTCCACTGGTAAAATTGTATAAATAGCATTGAGAGGAGAAATCTGAAATGGCATTTATTGACACAATCAAGGCGAAGGCAAAGGCAGACAAGAAGACCATCGTTCTTCCAGAGTCCATGGATAAGAGAACATTCGAGGCTGCTGAGAAGATCTTAAAGGAGGGCATCGCGAACCTCGTGATCATCGGTACTCCGGAGGAGATCGAGAAGAACGGTGCAGGCTATGACCTCACTGGTGCAACCATCGTTGATCCGTTTACAGATCCGAACCGTCAGAAGTACATCGACAAGTTCGTCGAGCTTCGTGCGAAGAAGGGCCTTACCCCGGAGCAGGCTGAGGAGCAGATGACGAAGGATTACATGTACTATGCATGCCTTATGTGTAAGTGCGGTGACGCAGACGGTGCCGTTTCCGGTGCATGCCACTCCACTGGTAACACCATTCGTCCGGCACTTCAGCTTCTGAAGACCAAGCCAGGCATCAAGTCCGTTTCCGGTTTCTTCCTTATGGAGGTTCCGAACTGTGAGTTCGGTGAGCAGATCGACGGCAACGGCCTCTTCGTATTCGCTGACTGCGCAGTAAATACCGATTTCGATTCCGAGAAGCTGGCGGAGATCGCGTGCCTTTCTGCACAGTCCTTCCAGACCTTCGTCGGCCGTGAGCCGAAGGTTGCGATGCTTTCCTACTCCTCCAAGGGTTCTGCAAAGCATGATGATGTAACCAAGGTTGCAGAGGCTGTCAAGATCGCAAACGAGCAGCATCCGGAGATCGCCCTCGACGGTGAGCTTCAGCTCGATGCCGCACTCGTTCCTTCTGTAGCAGAGCTCAAGGCTCCGGGCAGCAAGGTTGCAGGCCATGCGAACGTACTTGTATTCCCGTCCCTCGAGGCTGGTAACATCGGCTACAAGCTCGTTCAGAGACTTGCGCACGCGGGTGCTTACGGTCCTGTTCTTCAGGGTCTCAGCATGCCGGTGAACGACCTCAGCCGTGGCTGTTTTGCAGATGATATCGTTGGCGTCGTAGCAATGACTGCGGTACAGGCACAGAACGCGTAATCGATAAGATTTGATTTCTTTTATCTGCTGTGTGTGCCTGGTAGAGTATCAGGTACTGCAGCAGATCATCATTATAAACATTTAGGAGAGTAATACCCATGAAAATTCTTGTACTGAACTGTGGTTCATCATCCCTCAAGTATCAGCTCATCGATATGGAGAATGAGACCGTTCTTGCAAAGGGTCTCTGCGAGCGTATCGCCATCGAGGGCAGTAAGCTCACACATAAGGTACCGGGCAAGGAGGATTTCGTTATTGAGTCCGCTATGCCGGATCACAGCGTCGCTGTAAAGCTGGTATTTGATGCACTCACCGATGCAGAGCACGGTGTAGTAAAGACCGTTGATGAGATCGGTGCCATCGGACACCGTGTACTCCATGCTGGTCCAAACATCACAGAGTCCTGCATCGTAGACGAGCACGTGAAGGACGTTATCCGTTCCTGCTTCGATCTCGGCCCTCTGCACAACCCTGCAAACCTCATGGGTATCGAGGCATGCGAGAAGGTCGTTCCGGGCAAGCCAAACGTAGCTGTATTTGATACTACCTTCGGTATGACCCTTCCGGAGAAGGCGTACTACTACGCAATCCCGACCGAGTACTATGAGAAGTACGGCATCCGTCGTTACGGCTTCCACGGTACATCTCATGCATTCGTATCGAAGGAGACCATCAGGTTCGGCGGTCTCGATCCGGAGAAGGCAAAGGTGATCGTATGCCATCTCGGCAACGGTGCATCCGTTTCTGCTTCCATCGGCGGTAAGGGCGTAGATACTTCCATGGGTCTCACCCCTCTTGAGGGCCTGATCATGGGTACCCGTTCCGGCGATATCGATCCGGCGGTCGTTCAGTTCATCTGCAACCACGAGAACAAGACCGTGGATGAGGTTCTGAACATCCTCAACAAGAAGTCCGGTGTACTCGGCCTTTCCGGCGGTGTATCCTCTGACTTCCGTGATGTTGAGAACGCAGCGAACGCAGGCAACCACATGGCTAAGGTTGCACTCGACGCATTCCGTTACAGAGTAGCGAAGTACATCGGTGCATACGCTGCAGCTATGAACGGTGTAGATGCCATCGCCTTCACCGCTGGTGTCGGCGAGAACGACAAGCTTTCCCGTCAGATCATCATCGATGAGTACCTCAGCTTCATCGGAGCAAAGATCGATCCGGAGCGTAACAACGTACGCGGTAAGGAGGCTCTGATCTCTGCAGACGATTCGAAGGTCAAGGTCTTCCTGATCCCGACCAACGAGGAGCTCGCGATCGCAAGAGATACACTTCGTCTCGTAGAGGCTCAGTAATCTTCGCATCCTTTCAGACCTGGACGTTGTCCAGGTCTTTTTTTAAGCGAATAATGCCCCGAGCGCACGTGGGCTTACAGCGCAGGCAGAATAGAAAATAAAAGGTAAGGAGATTCCTCATGGCTGAAATACTGATAAAGGCAGCGTCTTTTGTTGCCATTATATTTATGGGATATCTGTTGCGAAAGAAGGGGTTTTTTAAAGAAGAGGATTTTCATGTGCTTTCAAAAATCGTTTTAAAAATCACCCTTCCCGCAGCGATTGTATCTAATTTTTCAGGGGCGGATGTAAAGGTTTCGCTTCTGATCTTATCTGTGATTGGGCTGGGAGGCGGACTGATCCTTATGGCCGCCGCGTATCTGACCTCAGGAAAGGACAGGGAGGAAAAGGCATTTTTTATGTTAAATGCCTCTGGCTATAATATAGGAAATTTCACCATGCCCTTTGCGCAGAGCTTCCTGGGATCCGCAGGCGTGATCACAACCAGTCTTTTTGATGCGGGAAATGCGTTTATCTGTCTGGGAGGCGCCTACAGCGCGGCAAAAATGGTAAAGGGAGGGGATGGGAAATTTTCCCTGATGCCGATCGTAAAGACGCTGGTACGCTCCGTTCCCTTTGACGCTTATGTCTTGATGACCGTACTGTCCCTGATCCACGTGTCCCTTCCTGCGCCTGTGATCACATTCTCAGGCATTCTGGCCGGAGCAAATGCGTTTCTGGCCATGCTGATGATGGGTGTAGGATTTAAGATTTCCGGAGACACCAGCCAGAAAGGAAAAATAGTGAAAATCCTGACCGTACGCTACAGTATATCCATCGCCATGGCAGCAGCGCTGTATTTTCTCATGCCGCTTCCACTGGAATACCGTCAGGTTCTGGCGATCCTGCCTTTAAGCCCCATCGCATCGGCAGCGCCTGCATTTACAGCGGATATGAAAAGCGACTTCGGACTCGCCAGTGCAGTGAATTCCATTTCCATCGTCATCAGCATCGTACTGATCACGGCAACGCTCCTGATCATTCTTTGATACGAAATGTATAGGTTTGACAGAAGCGGGGATAAGGAGATGATCACCAAAGAGAAAATACATACTCGTGACAGCATTGCCCCCGCGGAATTTCTGAAATTTCTACTTGCATTTCATCGCATCTCGTAGTATCCTTATTCGAGTGTGCAATCGTAAAAACCTTCCAGGTTTTTGCTTGACATAAAAAAGCCGTATGGATATAATTACCCGGTATGACGAAGGAGGTGTAAATATGTCAATTTGTCCTAAGAATCATTCATCGAAGGCTCGCAGAGATTCTAGAAGAGCGAACTGGAAGATGGGAAAGATGAACCTTGTTAAGTGTTCTAAGTGTGGTGCTCTTGTTATGCCTCACAGAGTCTGCAAGGCTTGCGGATCTTACAACAAGCGTGAGATCGTAAAGGTTGAGGACTAATCTCCACCGAATAGAAGATAGAAGCCCGGAGTGAAAGCTCCGGGCTTTTCTTTTAGGTCATGATTTTGTTTTCATACATGTCTGATTGGTGTAGACAAGAAACGAAAAACGTGTTAAATTTCGAATCGATAATCGTTATTGATTTGACGATGTTCCGATTTGAATTCTGCGAATTCGATGCTGGAAGCATCGATAAAAGGAGAGACTGCCATGTATTCTATTCGAAATATTACAGATGATGTCGTTTATGTAGGTGTCGAGGATCGTCGCCTGCATCTGTTTGAAAACATTTTCCCGCTGGATCGCGGTGTGACCTATAACGCTTACGTGATCCGGGACGAGAAGACCGCACTCCTCGATACCGCGGATGCGACCGTATCGCGGCAGTTCTTCGAGAACGTGGCGGCGGCGCTCGATGGCCGTGCACTCGACTACCTCATCGTGAACCACATGGAGCCGGATCACTGCGCACTCATCGCGGAGGCACTCGAGAAGTACCCGCAGGCGACGGTCGTGGGCAATGCAAAAACCTTCCAGATGATCACGCAGTTCTTCGCGCTGACAATCCCGGAGGAGCGGAAGCTCGTCGTGAAGGAGGGCGATACCCTCTCCCTCGGTAAGCACCAGCTCAGCTTCGTGATGGCTCCGATGGTCCACTGGCCAGAGGTTATGTTCAGCTATGATGCGACGGAAGGCATCCTGTTCTCCGCCGACGCCTTCGGCGTATTTGGCACGAACAACGGTAACATCTTCGCGGATGAGCTGGATTATAAGGCACAGGACTTCGTAGATGATGCCCGTCGCTACTACACAAACATCGTCGGCAAGTACGGTATGCAGGTACAGAATGTTCTCAAGAAGGCCGCCGGCATCGACATCCGGATGCTCTGCCCGCTGCACGGACCGATCTGGCGTGAGGATCTCAGCTTCATCCTGAAGCTCTATGATCAGTGGTCCCGCTACGAGGCAGAAGAGAAGGCTGTCGCTGTTTTCTACAACTCTGTCTACGGCAACACCGAGTCCGTGATCAATGCCTTCACTATGAAGCTTGCGGCCCGCGGCGTAAAGAACATCAAGGCCTACGATGTATCGAAGACCGACGTCTCCGTGATGATCGCCGAGTGCTTCCGCGTGACGAACCTCGTCTTCGGTGCCACCACCTACAACAACGGCCTCTTCCCGAAGATGGAAAACCTCGTCGCCGACATGAAGGCCCTGAGCGTACAGAATAAGAAAATCTCCATCATCGAAAACGGCAGCTGGGCGCCGACCGCCGGCAAGCTCCTGAAGGCCGAGTTCGACACCCTGAAGAACTGCGCGTACATCGGTGACACCCTCACCATCAAGTCCGCTTCCTTCAGCGCAGAAGCCCTCGACGCCCTCGCGGACGCCGTCGCCGCTTCCCTCCAGTAATACATGACATTCAGCCGAAGTCCCACGGGACTTCGGCTTTTGCATTATCAGAGAGGCCAAGGGGGCTGACCCCCGCGCAGTGGTCGACGCCTCGTGAATTTAGCCAGAAGGGGGTCTGACCCCCTGGAAAAAGCGGTAAATGGAGGCCGGAAGCCCTAAAAATTTGCCGTTTTTGCAGTTTACGGAGCTCAGCGGTCGCTGTTCCGTTTTTGAACGGCCGCTTTCCGACGCAAAACGGCCGCTCTTTTTTTAATCAAGTGACATGAATTATCTGGTGTTGATCT
>NZ_JBQHVY010000022.1:0-48904 GCF_052064255.1 Oribacterium sp. HCP3S3_B9 | reverse complement strand
CAATAAACCTTCTTTTTTTAAATACTGGTTATGCGAGCCCGGATTCCTCTTAGGAAACAAGGCTTTTCGTATCCAATATTTTTGAAATCGCCTGAGAGTGGATATTTTGCAGCCATCTGTCATGCTTACAGTCAAAAAACATATCCAGTATTTTTATCATTAAACCATATTGGATAGTAACGTTGGCCAGAGGCAGCGAAGGGGTGGCAACAGAGTACTGTTCCTACGTTGCTACCCCTCCGGCTCCTGCCTGAATCCAGTTGACGAGTGGACAGTAACGGCAACAGTTCACCCATCTGTTAAATTCGTAACATTCCTCTTTAGAAATCCTTCGCACGATGATATAATGAAAAACGGTTTGCTTGCGATGTGGCCCGGCCGCATCACTGAAAAAGTACCTTATGGAGGAAATGACGATGCTGAATTGGAAGAATCTTGATACGCTTTCATCCTATGCAGAGCTGCAGAAGGTGAAGGCAGTGAACCTGAAGGAAGTCATGACCGGCGAGAATGGTGCCGCTCGTGTAAAGAACTATTCTGTGCCGATGGCAGAGGGAATGGCATACAACTACGGTGCGAAGGCTGTCGATGAGGATGTCCTCGCAGCACTCGTGAAACTGGCGTCGGAAGCACAGCTTGCAGAGAAGTATGAGGATCTCTACAACGGTGATATGATCAACACTGGTGAGAAGCGTCTCGTACTTCACCAGCTGACCCGTGGACAGCTCGGTCAGGATGTTGTGGTAGACGGTGAAAACAAGCGCGCATTCTACGTTGAGCAGCAAAAGCGCATCGCCGCATTCGCGGAGAAGGTTCATTCCGGTGAGATCGCCAATGCAGCCGGCGAGAAGTTTACCACGGTCGTTCAGATCGGTATCGGCGGAAGTGACCTCGGTCCACGCGCGATGTACCTCGCGCTTGAGAACTGGGCGAAGACGAAGGGTCTCCTCAAGATGAATGCACAGTTCATCAGTAACGTCGATCCGGATGACGCAGCCGCTGTTCTCCGCAACATTGACGTCGCTCATTCCCTCTTCATCCTGGTTTCCAAGTCCGGCACGACGCTTGAGACTCTCACGAACCAGACCTTCGTGATGAACGCGCTTCGGAAGCTCGGCCTCGATCCTGCGAAGCACATGATCGCCGTTACTTCCGCAACTTCTCCGATCGCCACCAGCCCGGAGTATCTCGCAGCGTTCTATATGGATGATTACATCGGTGGACGTTACTCCTCTACCTCAGCGGTCGGCGGCGCGGTTCTGTCCCTCGCCTTCGGTCCGGAGGTCTTCGCAGAGTTCCTCGAGGGCGCTGCCGCAGAGGATAAGCTCGCTGCAGAGAAGGATCCGATGAAGAACCCGGATATGCTTGACGCACTGATCGGTGTATATGAGCGTAACATGCTCGGCTACGAGAGCACCGCGATTCTGCCGTACTCCCAGGGCCTCAGCCGCTTCCCGGCACATCTTCAGCAGCTCGACATGGAGTCGAACGGTAAGTCAGTAAACCGCTTCGGTGAGCCGGTGGACTATCCGACCGGTCCGGTTATCTTCGGTGAGCCGGGCACCAACGGCCAGCACAGCTTCTACCAGCTCCTGCACCAGGGCAAGGACATCATCCCGCTCCAGTTCGTCGGCTTCCGTGAGAACCAGATCGGCATGGATGATACCATCCAGGGCAGCACCAGCCAGCAGAAGCTCTGTGCCAATGTTGCCGCCCAGATCGTTGCCTTCGCCTGCGGTAAGGAAGACGAAAACCGCAACAAGAACTTCGAGGGTGGCCGTCCTTCCTCTATCATCATCGGTCAGCAGCTGAATCCGAGAACCCTCGGCGCACTGCTCGCACACTATGAGAACAAGGTGATGTTCCAGGGCTTCTGCTGGAACCTGAACTCCTTCGATCAGGAGGGCGTACAGCTCGGTAAGGTCCTTGCGAAGAAGGTACTCGCTCACGAGACTGACGGCGCACTGAAGGTATACAGCGATCTTCTGAATATCTGATCGCACAAGGAAGATGCAGAGCATATTCTGAATAGTATATTTCGACATTAATTAAGAGCCAGCGCGGTTGCGCTGGCTCTTTTCTAGTGGTGTTTATACAATGCTGCCTTTTCTTTCAAACGCTGTCTTGGTACAGCATCACTCGCTTGGACAGCACTGGCGATGCCTGGTCTGCTGCTCACTCCGAAATCCCTGCCAGTTTCCTGAATTTTTTATCAGACAGTATGCCCTGTGTCAGGAACTGTCCGTCCCGGAACAGGGCGTAGGTGGTGACCGGCGCGGGCACGTTCTGCGCGGCTTCTCTGTCAGTAATGTGGATGGCCTTAAACGGAACGCTGTGTTCCTCCGCGATCTCCAGAATCTTCGGTACCCAGTAGTATGTGAACGGGCACTGGTCGGTGTAGTAGAGGACGAATCCACTCTTCTCTACCTTCGGGTGTCGCGCACAGTCCTTGAATCTCGGTGGCGCTGCATTATCTGCAAGGGGAAGGTACATGAGATTGATTCCGCAGTCGGAGATGTCTGCCACACGAAACCCCTTATAGGTCAGGAATTTCGGGTCAGCGAGAAATTCCCGCTTCCGGCCCTCCGCGCACAGAATACAAATGCCGTTCTTCTCCTGCGCCCTGGCATCGCGGATGCACGCCTCCAGCAGATCATTTGAGTATCCATGTCCCTTCATGGAGCCGGATACCCAGAGGCAGTTAATGTAGAGATATTCGTCTGCCTCAATCGGCACCCATGCATTTTCGACCGGTATATATTCGATAAAGCACTTCCCGCGCTCCTCGCTCCGATAAAAAACCAGACCCTCGTCGAAGCGCTGTCTCATCCACTCTTTTTTAGCAACGCTCTGCTTGCCAGACATGGCGCAGCAGATATGCTCCTTATCAATATTTTCTTTTGTGATTCGAATATAGTTCATCCGTCATCCAACTCCTCATAAAAAAGTAACCGCTCGGTAACTCTAAGTATAGTTACCGAGCGGTTACCTGCCAATAGATTTCAGGGATGCCCATTCATAAAATGTCACCTATTCGTAACTGTTCGGGCAGGGGATCCGGAGGGGCGTCAACGAAGGCACAGTACTCCGAGTCCACTGCCCGAACGGTTGCACCTATTAAAAAACAGCACCCGTTTTCCGAGTGCTGCGTCTTCTTACAGTATATTCTTGTATCGTCCGAGGAAGCTCTGCATACGTTCGTTCTCGGAGTTAAATACGTGCTCCGGAGTGCCTTCTTCGACGATGACACCGTCGGCCATGAAGATGACCTTATCGGAGATGTCGCGGGCGAAGGCCATCTCGTGGGTGACGATCACCATCGCGATGTGCAGGTCCTTCAGGGACTTGATAACCTTCAGGACTTCCCCGGTGAGCTCCGGGTCGAGGGCGCTGGTCGGCTCATCGAAGAAAAGAACCTTCGGATTCAGCGCCAGGGCGCGGGCGATGGCGACACGCTGCTGCTGTCCGCCGGAGAGCTGGTACGGATAGTACTTCTCCTTATCCGCGAGGCCCATCTTTTCGAGGAGCTCGCGGCCGATCTTCTCTGCCTCCTCCCGGGACTTCTTCTGCACATGGATGACCGCGTCGGTCACGTTCTGAAGCACATTCCAGTGTGGGAAGAGGTTGAACTGCTGGAAGACGAGGCCGTAGACCTGCTTGATCTTCCGGAGTGTTTCCTTATCGGCGTATGCTGCACGCCCGTCGGAAGCATTGTCCGCAACCACCGTATCCTCATACTTCAGTGTACCGGCGTCCATCGTTTCGAGCAGCGTGGCGCAGCGAAGCAGGGTGGACTTGCCGGAACCGGACGGGCCGATGATCGACACGATCTCGCCATCCGCGACGGTCAGGCTGATGTCCTTCAGGACCTGGAGGTCGCCGAAGCTTTTCTTCACGTTTTTCATTTCGAGCAGATTCATCGCTTACCTCCTTACTTATAGTAGTTCATCTTCTTCTCGATGCGCTCCATGAGGAAGGCGACGATGAAGTTAAAGACATAGTAGAACACGCCGGCGACGATGAGCGGGGTCATCGATGTCTGGCTGGACGACAGGGCTTTCGCCTTCGTGAACATCTCCATGACCGAGATGGAGAACGCGAGCGAGGTGTCCTTGACGAGGGTGATGACCTCGTTCGTGATGGACGGAAGGATGCGTTTCATCACCTGCGGCAGGATGATACGGAAGAAGCTCTGCACGCGGCTATAGCCGAGGATGTCGGCGGCCTCGTACTGTCCGACCGGCATGGACTGGATGCCCGAGCGGTAGATCTCCGCGAAGTAGGCAGCGTAGTTGATGATGAAGCCGATGTAGACGGCGGAATTACGGTAGGTCGGGCTCAGCTTGATGTGGCAGAGGTAGTACGGACCGTAATACACGACGAAGAGCTGCAGCATCAGCGGAGTTCCACGCATGATAGAGATGTAGGCCTTCGTGAGTCCGCTCACGACGCCGTTTTTCGACATACGCCCGAAGGCCACCAGCAGGCCCAGCGGCAGGCTGAACAGCAGGGTGATGGCGAAGATCTCGACCGAAACGCCAAGACCCTTCAGTAATTCCAGGATGATCTGTGACAGTGCCAAGGTAATTCCTCCAAAAGCAAAATTTGATGGTTTTAACAACCAGTCTTCATCATATCATATTCTCGCGAAAACCAAAGCCGAGGACACAGCTTCCTGCATAAAAGTGGCACATCCGAAGCAACGCTCTGGAAAGCCCTTAAACGCAAAGATGAACCTGACAGGAGTCTGGCCGGTATCCGCCGGAGCCTTCTTCTGTCAGGTCCCATGTCTACACTCGCATGTATCACTTCAGGGTGAATACGTCGGAGCCGAACCAGTCGTTCGAAATCTTCGCTACGGTTCCGTCGTCCTTCATCTCCATGAGGGTGTCATAAACCGCCTTCGCAAGCTCGTCCTCACCCTTCTTGAAGCCGATACCGTACTCCTCTGCGGAGAGGGTATCATCGAGGATCTTCATATCCTTACCGGAAGACTTGATCTGGTAGCCGGCGACGATGCTGTCCATGCAGACCGCATCACAGGCACCGGACTCGAGATCCATGAGTGCCGTGTTATAGTCCGCAACCTCGGTCATCGATCCGAAGCTCGCACTGAGCTCTGCGTCACCCTGCAGTGCAGCGAGTCCCGAAGAATCCTTCTGAACCTCGACGGCCTTGCCTGCGAGATCCGCCTTCGACGCGATATCGCTGTTGGCAGTCACGACGAATACCTGATTGTTCGCCATATACGGGCCTACCCAGGTGTAGGCGTCCTCACGTCCCTGCATCGTGAAACCGTTCCAGATACAGTCAATGTTGCCGGAGTCGAGTTCCATGTCCTTCGCATCCCAGTTGATCGGCTGCGGTACGAACTCGAGGCCGAGACGGGAAGCCACTTCCTTCGCGAGATCGAGGTCGAAGCCGGTGAACTGTCCATCATCACCGACAAAGCCCATCGGCGGGAACTCCTGATCGAAGCCGACCGTGAACTTGCCGCTCGGCGTTTTCACCGTTCCCTCTGCAGCTGCTGCGGTATCACCCGCCTCGGTGGTGGCTACTTCTGTGGTGGCTGCCTCCGTCGCTGCTGCGGTTGTCGCTTCCGCTGTGGTCGCCACCGGTGTCGAACTGGAAGAACCGCAACCCGCAAGCGCACCCGCTACCATCATCGCCGCTGTCATCATCGCTAAAGTCTTTTTCATAATTATCTCCTCCTGCACTTCCGTGCGACGAGCCGGCCTCCGGAGGCCCCTCGTGAATCCCTCTTATGATTCAACACTCTACCATGATAAAGCAGTGATGTCAACCATGAGTTTTTCGAAAAGATGAGTCGCAAATTACTACATCGTAAAAAACTTTGTTATAAAAGCGATGCCCGACTTTAGCCCTTCGGGCACAGAACAAGTTCTGTGGGAGGTCGTTCCGGAGTTTGCCTGATGCAAACCGCCCTAAAGTCAGGCCATGGAAGCCTGACTTTAGCCCTTCGGGCACAGAGCATAGCTCTGTGGGATATCGTTCCGGAGTTTGCTGATGCAAACTCCTACACTCCTACACTCTTATACTCTAGCGACGCCGCTTTTCCGCGCTGCTTCTGCAGTGGCACTGGCGACCGCGTCACGTACGCGAGGGTCGAAGGCCTTCGGGATGATGTACTCTGGGGTGAGCTCGTCGTCGGATACGAGGCCGGCGATGGCATACGCGGCGGCTTCCTTCATCTCGTCGTTGATGTCGGTTGCACGTACATCGAGGGCGCCACGGAAGATGCCCGGGAAGACAAGGACATTATTGATCTGGTTCGGGTAGTCGGAACGACCGGAACCGATGACGGCTGCACCGGCTTCCTTACTATCCTCCGGCATGATCTCCGGGGTCGGGTTCGCCATCGCGAAGACGATACCGTCCTTCATGCTTCTGACCATCTCCTTCGACACGAGACCGCCGCGGGAAACGCCGATGAAGGCGTCTGCACCATTCAGTGCATCGGCGAGTGTGCCGTGGATGTGATCCTTATTTGTGATGTGGGACATCTCCTCCTGACCGAAGTTGAGGCCCTCATCACCCTCGCAGATGATGCCATGAATGTCGCACATGATGACATTGCCGAAGCCCATCTTCACGAGAAGCTTGCCGATCGCACAGCCGGCCGCGCCCGCACCGTTGATGACGATCTTCAGCTCGCCCATCTTCTTGCCGGTGACCTTTACGGCATTCAGAAGTGCCGCAGCTACCACGACCGCGGTACCGTGCTGGTCATCGTGGAATACAAGGATGTCGCACTTTTCCTTCAGCTTCTTCTCGATCTCGAAGCAGCGCGGAGCCGCGATGTCCTCGAGGTTGATACCACCGAAGGAGCCAGCGAGCAGGGAGATCGTGTTCACGATGGTGTCCACATCCTTCGAGCGAATGCAGAGCGGAATCGCGTCCACGCCACCGAACTCCTTAAACAGTACGCACTTGCCTTCCATAACCGGCATGCCGGCCTCCGGACCGATATCACCGAGGCCGAGAATCGCGGTACCATCGGTCACGACCGCGACGGTGTTCCAACGGCGGGTCAGCTCCCACTGCTTCTCCGGATCCTTCTCGATCTCCTTGCAGACCGCAGCCACGCCCGGTGTATAGGCGAGGGACAGCGCCTCGGAACTGTCGACCTTTGCGCGTGACGCCACCTCGATCTTCCCCTTTAATTCATAGTGCAGCTTGATAGACTCTGCAGATACATCCTTTGCCATCGTTGTGTCCTCCTCGATGTTTATTTCTTTTTTATTTTATATTCGGCCAATGCTTCCGACGGAGCAGATATCTCCAGCCGGTCAGCATTGGCACCGGATACTTCTGTGGTCAATGTCTTCGGCGGAGCGATGATTTTCAGCCTGACGGCATTGACACCGTACAGCATAGATGCTGATGTTAGACCATCTTCTCCGGCCGTACCGCCTCGTCATACTCGCTCTCCGACAGGAAGCCAAGGGCGAGCACCGCTTCCTTCAGGGTCGTGTTTTCCTCGAAAGCCTTGTGCGCGCAGGCAGCCGCGTTCTCGTAGCCGATGACCGGGCTCAGACAGGTCACGAGCATGAGGGAGTTGCGGAGATTTTCATTCATTTTTTCCTTCTTCGCCTTGATGCCGCGGACGCAGTGGAGCTCGAAGGAGACCATGCCGTCGCTTAGGAGGCGGATGGACTGCATCATATTGTAGGCGAGCACCGGCATGAAGACATTCAGCTCGAAGTTACCCTGGGATGCGCCGATACCGATCGTGCTGTCGTTGCCCATCACCTGGATCGCGATCATCGTGATCGCCTCGCACTGGGTCGGGTTGACCTTACCCGGCATGATGGAGCTGCCCGGCTCGTTTTCCGGGATGGAGATTTCGCCGAGACCGCAGCGCGGGCCGTTCGCGAGCCAGCGGATGTCGTTCGCGATCTTCATGAGGTTTGCAGCGAGGCCCTTCAGTGCGCCGCTCGTGAAGACGTAGCCGTCCTTCGAGGTGAGCGCGTGGTACTTGTTGCTGCTCGGCGTGAAGGTCTGTCCGCTGAGGCGCGAGATTTCTTCACAGCAGGCCGTGTCGAAGCCCGCCGGGCAGTTAAGACCGGTGCCGACCGCGGTACCACCGATGGCGAGCTTCCGAAGATGATCGGAGGCCTCGAGGATCTGTGCTCTCGACTCCTCGAGCATGCCGCGCCAGCCGGAGATTTCCTGACTGAAACGGATTGGAACGGCATCCTGCAGATGCGTGCGGCCGATCTTCAGCACATCATGATTCTCCTCCTCGAGACGCTTCATCGTCGCGATCAGCGTGTCGATCGCCGGGATGAGCTGCGCGTGAATCGCAAGCACCGCGGCCATGTTCATCGCTGTCGGGAAGGTGTCGTTCGAGGACTGGGACATATTGACATGATCGTTCGGATGGATCTTCAGCTCCGGATGATCATGCATCGCGATATGTGCGATGACCTCGTTCATATTCATGTTCGACTGCGTGCCGGAACCGGTCTGCCATACCTTCAGCGGAAACTCCTTCGGGTACTTGCCGTCACAGATATCGCGGCAGGCATCCGTGATGGCCTGCGCCTCTGCCTCTGGAAGCTTGCCGAGGGCGTGGTTCGCGGTCGCCGCGGCGGACTTCAGCACCGCGAAGGCGTGAATCACCTCGGGTGGGATCGTCTCCGCGCCGATGCGGAAATTCTCCAGCGAACGCTCGGTCTGCGCACCCCAGAAATGCTCTGCCGGCACACGGACCTCACCCATAGTGTCATGTTCGATACGATATTCCATGTATTTCCCTCACTTATATACTTAAATCTCTGTTCATTATAATCCCCGGAAGGCTGCGAGGCAACGGCGATTCCGGCGTCCGGGTGATTTCGAATCACCAGCGGGTAACCGTTCAGACCGGGGCCCTTTCATCTTTACACCATCTTAATACCATCCTTTATTCCCTTATCCCTCCTTTAACTCCTGCCTGTTATCATAGGTGCAATTCAGAGAAAGGGAGAATTTCTATGACTGAAGAACAGCTTCGGCGGATGCATCGTCTTTCGTCGTTTCAGATTATCACCGGGGGCTTCGCCTGCGTCATCCTCGTGGGTGCGCTGCTCCTGATGCTGCCGATTTCGTCGGCGGGCGGCCTCTGGACGCCGTTCCACGAGACGCTGTTCACGGCGACCTCGGCGGTGTGCGTAACCGGCCTCGTCGTGCAGGACACCGGCACCTACTGGTCGAGCTTCGGCCAGGCGATCATCCTCATGCTGATCCAGATCGGCGGACTCGGCATCATCACGGTCGCCGCCGCCTTCGCTCTTCTGTCCGGTCATAAAATCTCGCTCATGCAGCGCAGCACCATGCAGGACGCCATCTCGGCTCCGAAGGTCGGCGGCATCGTCCGGCTCACGCGCTTCATCCTGTGCGGCACCTTCCTCATCGAGCTCCTCGGCGCACTTGCCCTGCTCCCGGCCTTCTGCCGCGACTACGGACTCCGCGGTATCTGGTACGCCGTCTTCCACTCAATCTCGGCCTTCTGCAATGCCGGCTTCGACCTGCTCGGCCGTCCCGGAAATCTCTATCCGTCGCTGACCGCCTACACCGCGGATCCCGTCGTCAACATCACCATCATGCTCCTCATCGTGATCGGCGGCATCGGCTTTCTGACCTGGGAGGATATCTGCACGAACCGGCTCCACTTCCACCGCTACCGCATGCAGAGTAAGGTGATCCTCGTGACCACCCTCGCGCTGATCGTGCTGCCGGCAGCGCTGTTTTTCGCCAATGACTACAGCGGTCTTCCCCTCGGTGAGCGTCTGCTCGCCGCCACGTTCCAATCGGTGACACCCCGTACCGCCGGCTTCAATACCACCGATCTCACGAAGCTCTCCGGAGCCTCCCGCGGTGTGATGATTCTTCTCATGCTGATCGGTGGTTCACCAGGATCCACGGCCGGTGGTATGAAGACCACCACCTTCACAGTGATGATGGCGAACGCCATCGCGACCTTCCGTCAGCGTGAGAGCGTGCAGCTTTACGGACGACGCGTCGACTGCTGTACCGTGCGAACCGCCGCAACGATCATGATGATGTACCTCACGCTCTTCTTCGGAGGCGCCCTCGTCATCAGCATCTATGAGGGGCTACCGTTTTCCAGCTGCCTCTTCGAGACCGCTTCCGCCGTCGCAACCGTCGGACTGACCCTCGGCCTCACACCACATTTACACATTCTGTCGCAGCTGATCCTCATCGTGCTCATGTACATGGGCCGTGTCGGAGGCCTCACCCTCATCTACGCGACCGTTTCGAGCCGAAAGACCATCGTCGCCAGACTGCCACAGGAGCAGATCACCGTCGGATAAAAAATCCAGGCGTTCAGCTAAGAGCACCCGGAGAGACGGCACCGGAGGCAACGTAATACGAGACCGGGGAAACCTGAGCCGGGGCCCCGGATATGAACTCAAAAATAAAGGAGTAAACTACTATGAAGAATGTTTTATTAATTGGTGCAGGGCGTTTCGGTCGTCATCTCGCGATACAGATGATGCAACTCGGTCATCAGATCATGGCCGTGGACATCTCGGAGGAGCGCATCAACTCAGTGCTTCCGTATGTCACCACTGCGCAGATCGGTGACAGCACGAACGCGGATTTCCTCCGCTCCCTCGGCATCGGTAACTACGATGTCTGCTTCGTCACCATCAGCGGCAGCTTCCAGAACTCGCTGGAAACCACCTCGCTTCTGAAGGAGCTCGGCGCGAAGTGCGTGGTCTCCCGTGCAGAGCGTGACGTTCAGGCGAAGTTCCTGCTTCGTAACGGTGCTGATCAGGTCGTCTATCCGGAGAAGCAGCTCGCACAGTGGGCCGCCATCCGTTATACTGCTGACCACATCTTCGATTACATCGAAATCGATAAGCAGCATGCTATCTTCGAAGTCCCGATCCCGAAGAACTGGCTCGGAAAAAGTATCGGTGAGCTCAATATCCGAAAGCTCTACGGCATCAACATCCTCGGCGTGAAATCGCACGGTGAAACGAATGTCACGGTCACCCCGGATACCGTCCTCACGGACGACGTTACGATTCTTGTCATCGGCGAGTACAAGGCACTGCAGAAGTGCTTCCAGATCTAGGAGGTGCGCCATGGATGTCGATGGGATCCTTCTGATCATCGCCCTGCTTCTCTTCTTCCGCTTCGGGATCTACCTCGTAGCCGAGGAGGACCGCGTGGTACGCTACCTCCGGAAGCATGGCCGTAAGCCATAATATCCCTGCCTGAACTGTGATAAGCATCACAAGTCCGATCAGGGCAACATAGGAAGTCGAACCTCCGGTCCGGCTTCTTTATGTTATAATGGCTTTTGAAAGGGAACTATCGTATGACAAAAGCAGAAACAAAATCCAGTAACCCATCAAATGAACATATCCTCGTCTGCCTCTCCTCCTCGCCGTCGAACGAGCGCATCGTCCGCATGGCAGGACAGATGGCGCAGGCCTTCGGGGGCACACTGACCGCACTTTACGTACAAACGCCGGGGAACCAGGCGCTGAGCAGCGAGGATGAGGCGCGCCTCCAGACGCACGTCCGCCTCGCGACGGAGCTCGGCGCGGAAATCGTCACCACCCACGGCGACGACGTCCCGACACAGATCGCCGAGTACGCGCGCGTCTCCGGCATCACGAAGATCGTCCTCGGCCGCAGCGGCGCGGAACGCCGGCACTTCTGGAGCCAGCCGTCCCTGACCGAACGCCTCACCGAGCTCGCGCCCACCGTCGAGATCCACATCATCCCGGATGCAGAAGTCGTCCGCCATACACAGCGGCCAATGCTGGCGATCGCACCGTCGATACCCACCCTGCGGGATCTTGTTCTCACGCTCGTCATTCAGGCAGCGGCCACCATCATTGGCTTCCTCTTCTTCCGCCTGCACTACACAGACGCGAACATCATCACGATCTATCTCCTCGGCGTATTGCTGACCTCCGTCAGCACAAACGGCTACACCTGCGGACTGCTGGCGTCGGTCCTCAGTGTCTTTCTCTTCAACTATTTCCTGACCGAGCCGCGGCTCACGCTCGTCGCCTACGGGAAGGACTACCCGGTGACCTTCGCCGTCATGCTCGGCGCATCCATCCTCGCCGGCACCCTCGCCGCGAAGCTGAAGGCCCATGCCGAGCTGTCCGCGCGGGATGCCTATCGTACGAAAACCCTCTTCGACGCGAACCAGCAGCTGCAGAAGGCCGAAACGCCGACCGACATCTACCGCACGACCGCGACGCAGATTCAGCGTCTCGTGCAGCGCGATATCCTGGTCTATCCTGCGATGCAGCTGGATGTCCCATACGGACAGACCACCGGTACAGCGACTGCTATGCAAGCAGCGGATGCCGCCACGCCATCACCGTATGCTCCGGCATCTGCTGCTTCGATCACAGGCACCAGCCCATCTGGTGGTGTCGCCTCGTCCCGTTTCTGGGATGGCTACCTCTTCCCTGCGAATGGCGGTGCGCCACGCAGTATCCCGGAGAATGCCTGTGAGCCAGAGGTCGTCGACTGGGTCTTTCAGCATCGGAAGCGTGCGGGTGCGAGCACCGAGAAGTTTCAGAACGCACACTGCCTCTACCTTTCGATCCGCACCGGCCAGCAGGTCTACGGCGTGGTCGGCGTGCCCTGCTCAGCGAAGGCTCCTCTCGACGCCTTCACTTCCAGCATCCTCCTCTCCATCCTCGGTGAGTGTGCCCTCGCGCTTGAGAGCCTTCACAACGCTGAGGAGCGCGAGAAGGCCGCCGTACTCGCGAAGAACGAGCAGCTGCGGGCGAACCTGCTTCGCTCCATCTCGCACGATCTTCGAACGCCGCTCACTTCGATTTCGGGCAATGCAGACGCCCTGCTCCACAGCTACCAGGCGCTCGACGACGACAGCCGGACACAGATGATCACGGATATCTACGATGATGCGCAGTGGCTGACGGAGCTCGTGGAGAATCTCCTGGCGGTCACGAAGATCTCGGATGGCAGCGTGAAGCTGCAGCTCTCCGACCAGGTCGTGGATGACATCGTGGCGGAGGCACTCCGGCACATCGACCGCCACGCGACGGAACACCACATCACGAGCGACTGCGGTGAGCTGCCGCTCCTCGTACGGGCAGATGCGCGCCTCATCATGCAGCTTCTCATCAACCTCGTGAACAACGCGATCAAATACACCCCGGCAGGATCACATATCGAGATCCACGCCTTCCGTGAAGCGGAGCATGCGGTGATCGAGGTCTCCGACGACGGCCCGGGCATCCCGGATGCGCAGAAGGCGCAGGTCTTCGAGATGTTCTATACCGGAAGCAAGCGCGTGGCAGACAGCCGCCGAAGCCTCGGCCTAGGGCTCTCCCTCTGCCGTTCCATCGTGCATGCACACGACGGCGAGCTCTCGCTCCGCGATCATCAGCCACACGGCTGCGTCTTCTCCTTTACATTGCCGCTCAGTGAGATTAATCTCAATATGTAAACATGAACAAGCCAGTGAAGAGGCGACCACTCGCAGGCCTGACGATGATGTACATCCCTAGGCATTGGCCTCACTCGTGTATATAGAAACCCGAATGATATGAGGTGAATAGAATGAATAAAGCACTGATCCTCGTGGTGGAGGACGATACGCCGGTCCGGAATCTCATCACCACCACGCTGAAAACCCATGATTATAAATATCTTTCCGCACCGGATGGCACGAGCGCCATCCTCGAGGCGTCGTCTCATAATCCGGACATCGTGCTGCTCGATCTCGGGCTGCCGGACATCGACGGCGTAGAGGTCATCCGGAAGATCCGCACCTGGTCGAACATGCCGATCATCGTCATCAGCGCACGCACCGAGGACAGCGATAAGATCGAGGCTCTCGACGCCGGTGCCGACGACTACCTGACGAAGCCCTTCTCCGTCGAGGAGCTCCTGGCACGCCTCCGTGCGACGCAGCGCCGCCTCGGCTTGATGAAGTCCGAATCCGGACAGGAATCTCCGATCTTCACAAACGGCGAGCTGAAGATCGACTACGCCGCCGGCTGCGCCTATATGCAGGGCGAGGAGCTGCACCTCACCCCGATCGAGTTCAAGCTCCTCTGTCTCCTCTCCCGGAACGTCGGGAAGGTCCTCACCCACACCTACATCACCAAGCAGATCTGGGGAAGCAGCTGGGATAACGACGTCGCCTCCCTCCGCGTCTTCATGGCGACCCTTCGCAAGAAGCTCGAGCGCGGCGAAAACGCCCAGCCGTACATTCAGACGCACATCGGCATCGGCTACCGCATGCTGAAGGTCGAGTAAAAAAAGCTTTCCGGTTGCCCGGAAAGCTTTTTCTGTCTTCTGCGAAGCCGTACGGGGTCAGACCCCCGCGTGGCGTCATCAATCTCCTTACGCTATTCATAAGGGAGTCTGACCCCCATCAGCAGATTTATCCATCCGCTTCCATCTTCAACGGTGCGCCGCAGTGCGGGCAGGTGCCGATCGTACCGGCGTAGTAGGTACAGCCACAGTAGTCACACTTCAGCATCTTCGGCTTACCATCGATCTTATAGGTCCGGATGCCCTTCTTCTGACCATCCAGATAGTTCGCACGGACCGCGATGGCCGTACCGACGAAGGCACCCACGAGGATCAGACCGAAGAAGAACTCAGCGAAGCCGCCGCCCAGGTTCTCCATATCGACCGTGAAGCCCTTCGCCTCGTAATACGCGAGATAATCATCGAAGGTCGTCGCCATCGCGTCGCCGACATTATCCCCGTTCGCACGGGCGAGGTTCTTCTGAAGCAGATCGATGAGCTGATCCTCATCCTTCTTCTTCGCCGTCTTTCCGAGATCATCACCCCACATCGTATGGTAGTGGAACTCGTTGAAGCCGGTCTCCGGATTCTCCGCACCGTAGCCGTAGGTGATCAGCACGTGGTACTCATCATCGAAGTTGTAGATGTACTCGTTGTACGCGAAGCTCTCCATATCATCGTAGTCCAGCTCCCAGGCGGCATCGTTCGTAAACTCAACGGCCGGGATGATACCGGTGTGATCCCGGAACGCGCTGAGACTCTGATCGAGCCGGTCCAGCTCTGCATCCGTCAGATGCCCGTAGTCGTCCTGGATGAAGATCGACTGATCCACGTACCCCGGCACGACGGTTTTCTTATACCCGATGGAGAACGCGGAAAACATCGTGACGAGACCGAGCAGCATAATCGCAATCCCCGGGATACCCGCGATGATTGCAAATACGACCGAACGGATATACTGCCCCTTTGTCGTCTCCTCGTGATAATTCGGCTCATCGGTATAGACGACCTTCGGCTCATTCATCCGATTATATATGACGAACGCCCGACCGCCGGTGAACGGCGTACTGGAATGTCGGTAGCTCTTCGCACTGCCACCGGATCCGCCACTGGAGCCTCCTGAATAACTGCTTCCACCTGAATGACTGCCGCCCCCTCCTGAATGTGGCATGGTGCACCTCCTTCTCAAAACGCATCAAAGGATGCGAGTATTCCGAACCATCATAGATACTATTATTTTAACCTGTTCGACCCGTGTTTCGCAATACAAAAGGGGCTGCGGTCTGCATCAAGGGCCCAAAATCGACTTCATCGCGATTTTCCATTTTCCTGCATTGACATCGGATATGAAATGACGATAATTACGGATGTAAAACGTGAATGATTTATCAAAAATAAATGGGGTATTCTTATGTTACCATCCAGCGTGGATTTACTTGCATTTATGGGTCAGAGCAACATGGCGGGCCGTGGTGTCGCGGCACAGGCGCCAGCCGTCCCGGAGGGTCACGGTTATGAGTTCCGTGCCATCACGGCACCGGATCGTCTCTCACCGCTCGTGGAGCCGTTCGGCCAGTATGAGGATAAACCAGATGGCATCTACGAGCCGGGCATGAAGTCCGGCTCCATGGTGTCTTCGTTCGTCAATGCTTACTACGCGGAGACAAGTACCCCGGTCGTCGGTGTATCGGCAGCGAAGGGTGGCTCTGCCATCGCGGAGTGGCTGCCGGAGGGCGCGTACTACCGGGATGCGGTCGAGCGTGTACAGCGATGTGAGTTCTGGCTTTCTGCACGCGGTGTAAACATAGCGCATCGGAATATGGTCTGGTGTCAGGGCTGCACGGATGGCGATCTGCATACCGACCCGCAGGTATACTATGAGCGCACGAAGCTGGTCCTTACCTCCTTCATGCGGGACTGTGACCTCGCGTACTGCTTCCTGATCCGCATCGGAAATCACCGGGACGATCCGGCGCTCTATGTACCGATTCAGAAGATGCAGGAGAAGCTCGCCGCGGATGTACCGAACATCGTCCTCGTGAGCCAGTGTCTCGCTTCTTTCGCGGCAAAGGGCCTCATGAAGGACGAATTCCACTACCTGCAGGAGGGCTACAACCTCGTCGGCGAGGAAGCCGGCAAGGCCAGCGGAGCATTCGTTCGCACAGAACACTGACGACAGGCGTAAGCCAGGGGCCCCGGAGAGCGTCCAGCAGAAACCATACGGAGAGGTCGTGAAGAATCAAAATCCCCTGGCTTAGCGCTTACAGTGTCGGAAATTCCTTTTCGAACTCCGAGCTCAGGATGAAGCGGTCGATCATGCCGTTGTTGAGATACCACTCGTAGTCCGCGCCGCTCTGCTTCGCCATCAGGACGAGCCGGACGTCCGGGTTCAGGCGTCGGATGATTTCGCAAAGCTCGATGCCGTTCATGGTAGGAAGCCTGTACGCCGTGATGACCATATCGTAGGCGTCTGGCGCCTTCTGGATGCGATCGATCAGCGCCGCCGGATGGCCGTAAAAATCGATGGCCTTTTCGGATGCGCGGACGAGCGATTTCCACGTCTTCTGCCGCTCTTCGCGGACGACAAAAGCGATCTTCGCGATCGGTTTCGGATGTTTCTGGCTGTACATGCTCCCGGTGACAGACATTTTTCCGACCGTAACGCCCGTATTCCCGTCCGGGCCCCGGCGATCCGCGGCATCCGCTCTCTGCCCTTCGGCTGTACCACGGTCAGATGCAGCACGTGCATCCTCGTCATCCCCGACATCCTCACAGAGCGGTATCTCCATGGTGAAGCAGGTCCCTTCACCGAGCGTACTCTCGACGTGGATCGTACCGCCGATCGAGCCGAGGATGTTCCGGACGACGGACAGCCCGAGGCCGGTACCATGACGGGAGCCCTTCGTCGTATAGAACGGCTCGAAGATCTTTTGCTGTACATCCTCACTGATGCCACAGCCGGTGTCACGGACGCGGAGAATCAGTTGTCCATGCCCGCCCATCAGCTCGATCCCGAGCTCCTTCCGCTCCGTCTTTTCCATCGCCTGAAAGGCATTCTTGCAGAGGTTCATGAGGATATGCTCCGCCATGCCCTTTCGTCCGAGGATATAGAGCGGCTCCTCTGTGATGTCTGTATGCACGGTGATCACCGCCGGTGCCAGCTGCTCGACGATACCGACTGCATGCCGGACCTCCTCCGTAAAGTTCAGCTGCTCCAGACGTACGCCGGTATCCTGCCGTGCGAAGGCCAGCAGCTGCTTCGAGAGGTCCGAGGCCCGATCGACCGATACCAGCATCTCATGGATCATCTCTTTATTCTCCGTCGAGATATTCGCATCGTTCTCGAGCAGCTCCGCGTAGATCATGACGGGCGTCAGATAGTTATTGAACTCATGCGCGATGTGGCTCGACATCATTCCGAGCGACTGGATACGCTGATAGTACCGGATCTCCTCGTTCTTTCGGGCCACCGTCTCCATGCCCCGGTTGATTTCCTTCAGGTACGTGATCTCCTTTTCCTGGGCTACTGCCTGAAAATGGCTCTGCAGCACGAACACCACGATGATCCCGAGCAGCATGATATAGACGAACACGATGCCGATCATCGTCATCATCATATCGTCGAGCGGCGCCGAAAGCTCCGTCACCGGCAGCGTCGAGTTCACGATCCAGCGCTCTCCCTGGATATAGATCGCCTGAAAGGCCACCACACGCTGTATCCTCGGATGCGTCTCATCCGACCAGTCATAGGTATCGATCACACCGGTTCCGGAATCCTCGGTCTCCTGCTTCTCCAGCCACGCATGCATGCTGCTGTAATTGAGCTCCGGATACAGACGCTCACGTCCATAGAGCGCATCGAGGCCGATCTGCGATTTCGCATGATGCATGATGATGTACAGGTCCTGATCCTTCACCACCGAATAACCGTTTTTTCCGATTTTGACCTTTGCCACGCTGTTCTCGTACAGTGCCTCCATATTCATCGCGAAGCACAGCTGATAGGTGCCCTCCTTCGTATCGATTTCCTTCTGGATATACAGCTCATACCAGCCTGTAACCGGTGAGATTTTTTTTCCCGTGATCCGCGCCGCATGCTCGGTGCCGGCATTGGCCTCCGAAATCGCCCCGCGATCCGTAGCCCCGCTTCCTGTGCGCATGCTTCCGCCGCTCATCCGATGGCCGCCCGCGGTCGCTGTCGCTGCATCCGAGGAGCTCGCCTCCGCGTCGTCCAGAGAACGTTCCGTCTTCCCGCTTCCGATCTTCGTCACCATGGTCGACTGCCCCGGCGCATAGCGCGTCACCGTCCCGTCGGGTGCCGTCACCGTCACCCAGTTATACAGCGCGCCGTTTTCCTGCAGAAAGAAGTCCGTTCGTTCACGCATTCCATTATTTCGGATCCAGTCCTCTGGCATACCCGCATTCCGATAGATGAGGTCGATCTGATGGATCTTCTGCTCGAGATAGGAATCGAGATTATCACCCACGATACCGGCGATCGTCAGCAGCTGACTCCCCTCCATGGAGATCGCCTGCCGCCGATAGTTCTGGTAGTAGCGAAAGCCGGACAGCGCCGCGATCATCGAGAGCAGCAGAAAGACGACCACCGCTCTCAGCTCTGTCTGTTTATTCGTAAGCCCGTTCCGGATACGTTTCATCTCACTCTGCCCTTTCTTCCTTCTGCTTTCATCCTGCACCCGCCGTGCGTTCGTCCTCCTCTCAGTACGATGAACTCACTCGCCACCGGGCCGGGCGATATCGGGTCACTCCTCCACGGTCAGCATGTAGCCGATGCCGCGCACGGTCTTCAGGTACTTCGGCGACTTCGGGTCCTCCTCGATCTTGCTGCGGATACGCTTCACATAGACCGTGATCGTGTTGTCGTCGACGACCGATTCGTTCCACACCTGCGCATACAGCTGCTCCTTCGTGAACACCTGTCCCGGATGCTCCAGCAGGAAGCGGAACAGCGCCTGCTCACGCGCCGTGAAGTTCAGCGGCTTCTCATCCTTCAGGCACTCCATCTTCAGCATATCGACCGCAAACGGACCGCGGCGAATGCCGACATCGGACACCTCCTGGCTGTAGACCTGACTCCGCCGTATCAGCGCCTTCGCGGTCTGAATCAGCACCGCCGTATGAAACGGTTTCGTAAGGTAGCTGTCGGCGCCGAAGCCTAGGCCGAGCACCTGATCCATCTCATCCGACTTTCCGGACAGCATCATGACCGGCGTGTGGTCTCCGGCTGCACGCATCTTCTGCAGCACCTCGTAGCCACCGACCCGCTCCATCATCACATCGAGGATCACCAGCTGATATTTCTCTTTTTTCAGAAGTGCGAGGGCCTCGAGTCCATCCGACGCCTCCGTCACATCCATGCCCTCGCGCCGAAGCGCCATGCGGACCGCAAGCCGGATCGCCTGCTCATCGTCCACCAGTAACACTCTGTTCATATATTCATCTCCTGTCATCACGGACTGACCTGCCTTTCTTCATTTTAGCACAAAAGAGCGAAATCAACACTGTCGCGCTGATTTCGCCCTTTCGCGTTTGTTATTTTATAGGAGTTTATCTAAAAAAATATTAGATAACATAGATGAATATACGGTGACTGTGTGATGACAAATCTGTCATTTCATCATTTCCCCGTCATTATTTGCCGAAGGTCAGTACGCCCTTGCGGTAGGATGGATCGTGTATACAAAAAGAGCCATGCGCGGGCATGACTCTGTACGTATAATTTTATATGTTGTTTCCGCTGGCTCCGTTCAGCTGAGGGCCTACGTGCCCTGGACGACACCTCGTGTTTCGCTCAGAAGGATGGCGGGGTGATGGCAAAGATGACGCGGGCGTCGATGGTGCCGCGGTTGTGCCATACGTGGGCGGCATACGGCGGGATGCGCACGCTGTCGTCTGCGGTGAGCAGGAACTCGGCACTGTTCATCTCCAGGACGACGCTGTCGCCGGAAATCAGATAAGCGACTTCCTCACCTTCATGGCTGCGAGCGTCGCGGTAGGAGCTCATGCCGGCCGGGATGATCATCATGCAGAACTCGATGCTGCCCTTCGTGTCCGGTGTCAGCAGTTCATAGCGCACATCCGGAGCGCTTTTAAAGCCGAGGGAAAGGCGATCCTCCGGGTGAACGACCGGAGATTCATGGTCTTCTTCGCGGAAAAACATGTAGATCGGTGTGTCCAGCGCATTGGCGATGCAGCGAAGTGTATTGATCGATGGATTGACCAGGTCGTTCTCGATCTGGCTCAGCATCGACGGTGTAATCTCTGCAAGATTCGCCGTTTTCCGCACGGAAAAGCCCTTCGCCGAGCGGATTTCCTGTATCTTTTTTTCCGAGACTAAGTCCATTCATATAGTCGATCCCCCTATGTGCCATATAAAAATCAGCAGTTCAAATTATCCCACACTAACTTGATGAAGTCAAACAATAGTGAAGTGCGTTTCTCATTCCCAATGGTTATATACGCCATCTGCAAAACACTCAGCAGCATATGGGATCGTCATCGGCGGGCAGTGTCTTTCCACATACTTATGTCGGTCATCCGGCAAAGTTCCCACCAACGTATGGGATCGTCATCGGCGGGCAGATCACGCTTCCGCCGTCCACGTCTTTCCGTGATCTTTCGAACAGAATGTGATGCCGTCACTTTCTGCCGATCCGGAGGTCACGGTCATACGGAGGGTGGTGCCGTCATATGTCGGCATCGTGAGATAATGGTAGTCGTCAAGCGTCAGTCCATAGGATTTTCCAGGTTCCGGGACCTCTGTGATCTGGTCCATCGGAAGCTGGATTTCCGCAAAACTGAGACCACCATCTTCTGTCATGAAGATGCTGGAGTATTCGCCCGATGCTCCCGTAAGTCCGATAAAGCCGAAGCTTTCATCGAAGAATTCGATGCCCTCCGCGACGCCGGCACTGCCGTCAAATGGATCTTCATTGATACTGGTCCACTGCTTTCCGGCATCGGTCGACTTTTCGAGACCGTAAAAGCGAGACCCCAGTGCGGCATCCATCACCACCAGCCGATAGCCTGCATTGGCGTCGGACTGTGCGAAGGTATAGACGGAACCGTCGGCTTGATCCACAGTCCAGCCGGTCGCACTTTGCGCTGTCTCGACGATCTGATCCTCGTGCTGCGCGTTCAGCGCGCTCTGCGGGATGTATTTCGGCTCCATGATATAACGCTCCGGTGTGATTTCCGGATGATCCGGCATGTAGAGCGACATCTCGTAGCCGCTCACCTCACCGCCGGCATTTACCATGTAGATGGCATCGGCGGTACCCGGAACGCCGTCCCCGTCGGCATCGCCCTCGATGAAACGGAGTCCCTCCTCCGTCCGGAAGCTGCGCTTTCCATAATAAAGGATTTCGAACGTAGCATCCGCGTCCGCCACCGCCCAGCTGCGCACCGTCGCTTCGGTATACGCTTTTGAGAGAATATCCGGAAGCGGCGACCACAAAAGTGCAGTATCGAACGTCATATGCGCGGCACCGTCCGTCCATTAATCGATCATTTTCTTCATAAGAGTCCTCTGTTTCTTCATTGTTATTTCTCTGATTCTATAGTGTAGCGCAAAAGATAGACGGATAAACAGACGAATTCTTTTCGATTTTAGAAGTTCTTTTGCATGGATTTCTGATCCTACATATCTCTATTCAGACGCTGCCCACCGGTCCACGTCTGAATGGACTTGTGTATGACCATGCACAGCGTATAGAACATACTGGGAATTGTGCTATATATAGCATCATGTTATAGTAATAAAGTTAAACCAGCATATATAAGGAATAAAGGATGTAGAAATGACGACTACCGAAACCATGAAGGAAAATAAAATGGGCGTGATGCCTGTAAAGAAGCTGATCATAAATATGTCTGTACCGATGATGATTTCCATGCTGGTACAGGCGCTCTATAACATCGTTGATTCGATTTTCGTCGCACAAATCAGCGAGAATGCACTCGCGGCTGTTACCTTTGCCTTCCCGCTGCAGAATCTGATGATCGCGGCAGGATGTGGCACCGGCGTCGGCATGAACGCGCTACTGTCACGTTCGCTCGGCGAGAAAAATTTTGAGTGTGCAGATGATGCCGCAAATAACGGACTCTTTCTGAGCATCGTAAACTTTATCATCTTCCTGCTCGTCGGCATCTTTGTGACGGAACCGTTTATCCGGAGTCAGACGAGCGTTCCGGAAATCATCCAGGCGGGTGACACCTACCTCAGCATCGTCTGCATGTTCTCGGTCGGACTTTTCTTCCAGCTGACCTTCGAGCGCCAGCTGCAGTCGACTGGTCAGTCCGTGCTTTCCATGTACTCTCAGCTCACCGGTGCTATCCTGAATATCATCTTCGACCCGATTATGATTTTCGGTCTCTTCGGCTTTCCATGCCTCGGCGTAGCCGGTGCCGCCTATGCGACTGTATTCGGTCAGTGCATCGCCGCAGTCCTCGGACTTTTCCTGAACCTACATATGAACAAGGAGCTGCATATTTCGCTGTCCCGGATTCTTCACCCGAAGAAGGAAATCATCGGTCAGATCTACTATGTCGGTGTTCCATCGATTCTGATGATGGCGATCGGTTCCATCATGACCTACTGCATGAACCTGATCCTCGCCGCTTTCTCCACGACGGCAGCCGCTGTATTCGGTGTGTACTTCAAGCTGCAAAGCTTTTTCTTCATGCCGGTCTTCGGCCTCAACAACGGACTCATCCCGATTCTCGCCTACAACCTCGGTGCTCGGAAGAAGCAGCGCATCAACGAAGCACTGAAGTTTGCCATCACACTCGCGATCTGCATCATGCTCTGCGGCACACTCGCCTTCGAGCTGGTGCCGGAAGTACTTCTTCGTTTGTTCAATGCTTCCGACGATATGCTTGCGATCGGAACCCCGGCACTTCGCATCATCGCGTTTCATTTTCCGCTGGCCGCCTGTGGCATCGTCATGGGCTCGATCTTCCAGGCCTTCAGTCAGAGCTTCTACTCCCTGATCGTTTCCCTAGGACGCCAGCTCGTCGTACTCATCCCGGTTGCCTGGCTTCTCTCCCTCAGCGGCAACGTCAACAACGTCTGGTGGTGCTTCCTCATCGCTGAAGGCGTAGCTATGGTCCTGTCCACCTTCTTCTTCCGAAAAGTATATCGGAAGAAAGTTGCGCCACTGTAAGGTGAAGATCCAACTTCATTCTATTTTTATCATTCCTTTAAAACACAAACTATTGTATTATAAAAGGATATAAACGCTGCTTTTCCGCATGGAATATGCAGTATCCGGCGAGGTAAAGGAGTGACAGAATGGCGAAATTCACCAGGCAGGCGATCATGTACAGCACGCTGAAGCTCTTGCAGGTAAAACCGATCGATAAGATCACGGTGCGCGACATCTGTGATCAGTGCGAGCTTACACGAAATACGTTTTACTACTATTTCAGTGATATCTATGAGGTGGTGGAGGAGCTTCTGAAATTCGAGACGGATAAGTCGCTTTCCGAGCAGCAGGAGTTCGACAGTCTGTATGATGCGTATCTTCAGAAGTATCATCTCGTGCTGGAGTATAAGAACGCAGTCTATCATCTATACAACTCGAAAAACCGAGACATGATCCTCCGTTATCTCTATGACATCACGGATGATTTTGTCGAGAAGTACGTACGGAACGAGGTCCGTGGGCACCACTTAAGTGAGGACGATATTCACTTCATCACCCGCTTCTACAGCTGTTCGATGGTCGGCAGTATCCTCCGCTGGCTGCAGGAGGGCATGAAGGACTCGCAGGAGGAGATCATCTATAAGATATCGATGGTCTACCAGGCGACGATCCAGACGCTCATCCAGCAGATCGAAGCGTCGAAGAAGACAAATTAAATATCTGCCCGCTCATTTCCGGGCAGCCACGGGGTCAGATCCCCGCTGAGATTTTTTCATCCCCTGGCACCTGGCAGAAAGGGGTCTGACCCCTGTCCATCCATGCACGACTTGAACTGAATCTGGCTGACAATCTGATAGCAAAAAAGGAGCCGCAATCTGCGGCTCCTTTTGTTCAGTCTACGACACCACCCTCAACGACCATGGAATCCGGGTTGGTATCCTCACCGAATACGGCCTTCAAGGTCTCATCATAATCCTTGTGGAAGAAGTTTTCCTCACCGAGTGTCTTGATCTCATCGTTCAGGAAATCGAGCACGGTGCTGTTGCCCTTTGCGACTGCGGCTGCGATAGTGTCATAATCACCGAGGGTCTCGATACCTACTGTGAAGCCAGGATTTGCCTTCGCCCATGCGATGACCTCTGTGTTATCGGTGGAGAATGCATCGCCTCTGCCATCGAGGAGCGCGTTGTACGCATCGGCATACGCATCATACTTCTGGAGCTTCACCTCCGGGTAGTTCTTCTCGAAGTAGGTCTCTGCCGTGGTTCCCTTTGCGACGATGAGGGTCTTATCCTTCAGCTCATCGATGGAGCTGATGACCGCACTGTCCGGTGAAACGACACCGAGTGCGACCTTCATGTACGGCAGTGCGAAGTCGACCTGCTCCTGTCTTTCCGGCGTCACGGTGAAGTTTGCGAGGACAATGTCTACCTTACCGGTCGCCACGTACTCTACGCGAGACGCAGGGTCGAGGGAGGTGAACTCTACGTTTACGCCGAGGTCATCTGCGATTCTGTGTGCATAGTACACATCATAGCCCTGGTACTCACCCTTATCATCGACATAGCCGAATGGTGCCTTATCTGAGAAAACGCCGATCTTTACGGTTCCGGACTGCTTGATCTCGTCAAGTGTACGGAAATTACCGCTTGCAGCTGCGCTGGTCTCAGCCGCCGCTTCTGTTGCGGCAGGGGTAGTTGTGTCTGTCGCAGCCTCTGTGGCAGCCTTCGCCGCGGCAGTGGTTGCGTCCGGTGTAGAGGAAGCGCCGCATGCAGCCAGACTCGCTGCTGCTACGATGGCGGTAAATGCTGCAAATACTGACTTTTTCATAATTTTTCTCCTTTTTTGATATTGTTCAGCATCTTCATGTCGATCTTTCAGATTCGCTACGCCAGGCGTCCTGTAACAGGGGCTTCTCCTGAGCGTCGACCATCCTTCTCGGATCGGTCATGCGCTGAACGGCTGATTAGAATGTTATGTAAATGTATATATGTTCATCTGCGTTCGCTTTCCGGACAGCTACCGCAGGATAAACCACCTCACTCCACATCGTTCTTTCGCTTCTTCGCGACGAACTCGAAGTTCTCGAGGAACTCCTTCGCACGTTCGCTCTTCGGACGGGTGAAGAAATCTTCTGGCGTCGCCTCCTCGACGATATGACCGTCATCCAGGAAGATGATCCGGTCGGCGATGGCTCTCGCGAAGGCCATCTCATGAGTGACGATCAGCATTGTCAGACCCTGCTCCGCGAGCTCGAGCATAACGTCGAGTACCTCACGAACCATCTCCGGGTCCAGCGCCGCGGTGACCTCATCAAACAGCATCATCTCCGGATGCATCTCGAGGGCCCGCACGATCGCGACACGCTGCTTCTGTCCACCGGACAGCATACGCGGATAGGCGTTTTCCTTATCGGCGAGTCCGACGCGCCGAAGAAGCTCTCTGGCCTCCTTCTCCGCATCCGCCTTCGAACGCTTCTGCACCTTCTGCGGTGCCATCGTGATGTTATCGAGGATCGTTTTATGTGGGAAAAGATCATAGCTCTGGAACACCATGCCGATCTTCTGCCGGTACTTCGACATCTCCGCACTGCTCTTTCCCGAGATTTCCTCTCCGTCGAGGGCGATACTTCCATGATGGATCGTCTCGAGACCATTGATGCAGCGGAGCAGTGTCGACTTTCCGCAGCCGGATGGTCCGAGCAGGACGACGACCTCGCCCTTCCTTACGTCGAGATCGATCCCCCGGAGGATCTCGAGCTCGCCGAACGATTTATGCAGATCTTTAATTAAAAGCTGTATGTCAGCCATATCACCTGTTTCCTTTCTACGGGAGTTTATGCGCGTTTCTACAAGCGGTGCGCGGATGGCTGATACATGTGCATGTGAGCTTGCTCGCAAATGCACATGTATCAGCTCAGACGCATAGCGCGACAGCGCGACATGAGTATGAAGCGAAGCGGAATACGAATGGCACCGCAACTATAACTTCTAATTTTTCCAGCGCTTCTCGAGATAGCGGGCCAGCATCGAGATCGGCCAGCAGGAGAAGAAGTAGAGGAAGAAGACGACGCCGTAGATCGGGAGCGCCGCGGTCGGGTAGGCGAAGCGGTTCGCGTCGATGATCTGCTGTCCGGTCTTTAGGACCTCCACGACGCCGATCAGGACGATCAGGGAGGTGGTCTTGATCATACGGGTGATCAGGTTGATCGCCAGCGGGATCAGGCGGCGAAGCGTCTGCGGGATGATGACGTAGAGGCTGGTCTGCAGCGGGGTCATTCCGAGCGCCGCTGCGCTCTCGTACTGGTGCTTCGGGATGCTGATGAGGGCGCCTCGTACGAGGTCTCCCATCTCTGCAGTGCCCCAGAGGACGAAGACGATGACGGCACTGAGCTCACCGGAGAGATTGATTCCGAAGGCCCGGGTCGTACCGAAGTACACGATGAAGAGCAGCACCAGCTGCGGCATGATACGGATGAAATCGAGGTAGACACGGCTCAGTGCCTTCGTGACCGGATTCTTCCTTGTCATGAGCATACCGAAGAGGATGCCCAGCGGGATGGAAATCAGTACGGCGATGAGGGAGATACGGATGGTCACCCACAGTCCGCCCAGCAGTCGGATGAAATTATTTCCCTTAAACAGGATCGAGATCGCCGGCGCCTTCTTCTGGTCCGCGGCCGCCTGTGCGGCTGCAATGGCCTCCGGTGTGGCGGCGGCCAGCAGCTTCATCCCGAGGCCGCGGAAGCTGTCCGCGAAGTGCAGAAGCTCGAGGCCGAACGCATTGGCAACGTGATTAATGACCGAATCCAGCATAGCGCAGCCTCCTTTCAAGTAAGGTTCCGAGGATGGAAATCGGAAGCAGGATGATGAGGTAGGCGATGACCAGCATGCCGAGGGCTTCCGGAGTCTTATAGTAGAGTCCGATGAGGTCCTTCGCGACGTACATAAGGTCCGCCAGGGCGATGCCGCTGAACACGGAGGTTTCCTTCAGAAGGAAAATGACATTCGCCACGAGGGATGGCACCGAAACGGCCATGGCCTGTGGGAGGATGACACTCCACATCGTCTGCACCGGGGTCATCCCGAGGCTGAGCGCTGATTCCTTCTGGATCGGCTCGACGGTTTCGAGACCGGAACGGAAGGCTTCGGTCATGTAGGAGCCGCCGAGGAAGGCAAGTCCGACGATACCGCAGAGCTCCGCGGACCAGCGGATGCCGATCTTCGGGAGACCGAAATACAGGAAAAAAAGCTGTACGAGCAGCGGGGTGTTTCGGCTGAGCTCGACGTAAACGGAAACGATGTGGCGCAGTACCGGGATCCGGTAGTACTCGACCGCGCTGCACAGGATGCTGACGACGGTCGCGAGCACGATGCCCAGAGCACCAATCGTAAGCGTCAGTCGCGCAGCCTCGACGTACATCGGAATGTACTGCTGAATAAACTGAAAATCCAAACTTTTGCTCCTCTCACAGATCTGCTTAACCTTGGATGCCCGTAAGAAATATTTTCCATTTCTTACAGTTTTTACGGTCGTCGAGGAAAGCTACCGTCGCTTTTCTCACCACTTCTGTAAAAAAGAAAAAAGGACCCGCGATGTGCGAGTCCTCTTCGTCCCAATCAAAACAGATCCTCTATTTCTAAATAGATCCTATCTTCCCGGATGAAATTCAACGCACATCAAAGACGCCCTATGGCAAGCCATACAGCAGCAACAGCAACAACATGTATTCATATTACGGTTGCTTCTGAACGTCATGTGCGTTTTCTCCTGAAAGATTTTTCCGGCAGGTCTAATTCCTACTTCCCTACTGGAATTTGCTTAACTTTATCACCATGAAGTGCTGCCGTCAATGCTTTCGACCGGATTCTGCTATCACCATTCGGAATAGAAGTGAAAACCCCGACGGTGTGTATGCGCACGGATCTCTCTTGAAAAAACTGCAGTACACTGGTACTCGCAGCCTGTACTGAATCCGAAAACTTGAAAACCCCGACATGCCATGCACGCCGGGGTTTTCAGGTTCATTTTTCAGGATAATAGTAAAAAATACTGAAAACAGTATTTCATCGCGATTACAGAATGTCGATGTGCTCACCGGCGAGGGCCTTGTTCATGCTGCGGACAGCACAGAATTTACCACACATACTGCAGGTATCGCTGTGGTCGTCCTCCGGGAGACGGTCATTACGGATCTTCTTTGCGGTCTCCGGATCGAGTGCACACTCGAACTGTGCGTCCCAGTCCAGGGCCTTACGTGCATCGGCCATCTTATCGTCGATGTCACGCGCGTGCGGGATCCCCTTCGCGATATCCGCTGCGTGGGCCGCGATCTTCGAAGCGATAATGCCCTGCTTTACGTCCTCAAGATTCGGAAGTGCGAGGTGCTCTGCCGGTGTGACATAGCAGAGGAAGGATGCGCCGTTCATCGCGGCGACAGCACCACCGATGGCTGCCGTGATGTGATCATATCCCGGTGCGATATCCGTCACGAGCGGTCCGAGAACATAGAACGGTGCGCCCATGCAGAGGGTCTTCTGTACTTCCATATTTGCAGCGATCTGGTTCAGTGGCACATGACCCGGACCCTCGACCATGACCTGAACGTTATGTGCCCATGCACGCTTCGTGAGTTCACCGAGACGTACGAGCTCCTCGATCTGGCATACATCGGTCGCATCCGCGAGACAGCCCGGACGGCAGGCATCGCCGAGGGAAATGGTGACATCATACTCCTCACAGATATCGAGGATCTCGTCGAAGTACTCGTAGAACGGGTTCTCCTGACCGGTCATACTCATCCATGCGAATACGAGGCTTCCGCCACGGCTGACGATGTTCATCTTACGCTGGTGCTTGCGGATCTGCTCGATGGTCTTCCGGGTGATACCACAGTGCAGGGTTACGAAGTCGACACCATCCTGTGCATGCAGACGGATGACGTCGAGGAAATCCTTCGCGGTCAGGGTATCGAGGTCACGCTGATAGTGGATGACGCTGTCGTATACCGGCACCGTACCGATCATCGCCGGACACTCCCTACAGAGCTTCTGACGGAACGGCTGCGTATTTCCATGGCTGGAGAGATCCATGATGGACTCCGCACCCATACGAACAGCACTCATCACCTTCTCCATCTCGAGATCATAATCCTTCATATCTCTCGACACACCGAGGTTTACATTGATCTTCGTTCGAAGCATCGAGCCGACACCCTCTGGATCCAGGCAGGTATGGTTCTTGTTTGCGCAGATCGCGACCTTACCCTCTGCCACAAGCTGACGAAGCTTCTCCTCCGTCATATGCTCCTTCTCTGCGACGATCTTCATCTGCGGCGTGACGATACCCTTCCGCGCCGCATCCATCTGTGTTGTATAATTCTGCATATTTTCTCCTTTTTCTGATTCGGGATCAGCCATCATCTGTTCAGCCGCTAGACCATGACTCTGGAAAACAGCGCTCCCGCATCCTCAGGATGCCTCGCATCATGGCCTTTCTTCTGAACATATAAAAAGAGAACACCCGCAGGTGTTCTCTCAGATCCATAAACGTACAGAAGACGTCTCATCCTAAGTATTTACCTACGTTGGCATTATCCAAATCAGGTTGCGGGTCGAGATTTCTGAATCTCCTCTCAGCCGACAGCAGTCAGCTCCCCTCTTTATAATTTTGCATTTGTTAAATTATAGAACGCCTGCCTCCTGTTGGCAAGGCCAGGAAGAAAAAAGATTCAGCAAAAGATTCAGCATCCGTCTTCCTTCGCCCAGCCGTAAGCATACTTGACGGCCTTGTTCCAGCCCTTGATCTTCTTCGCTCTGTCCTCGTCAGAGATCTTCGGCTCGAAGGTCTTATCGATCGCCCAGTTCTTGATGACGTCTTCCTTGCTGGTCCAGTAACCGACGGCGAGCCCTGCAAGATAGGCTGCGCCCATCGCGGTGGTCTCTACGCACCGTGGGCGCTCTACCGGAGCATCGATGATGTCAGACTGCGTCTGCATCAGGAAGTCGTTGGCACTTGCGCCACCGTCTACCTTGAGGGCTGCCAGCTCGATACCGGCGTCTGCCTTCATGGCGTTCAGCACGTCATTTACCTGATACGCGATGGACTCCAGCGTTGCACGGATGATGTGATATTTATTCACGCCACGTGTGATGCCGACGATGGTTCCTCTTGCGTACTGATCCCAGTGCGGCGCGCCGAGGCCGGTAAATGCCGGAACGACATAGCATCCGTTAGTATCTTTTACCTTCTTCGCCATATACTCGGAGTCCGGTGAAGAATCGATGATCCGAAGCTCATCTCTCAGCCACTGAACCGCTGCACCTGCGACGAAGATGGAACCCTCGAGTGCGTAATTTACCTTGCCGTCGAGTCCCCATGCGATGGTGGTTACGAGACCGTTCTTAGAGAAGATCGGCTTCTCACCGGTATTCATCAGCATGAAGCAGCCGGTTCCATAGGTGTTCTTCGCCTCACCAGGATGGAAGCAGGTCTGTCCGAAGAGTGCGGCCTGCTGGTCACCTGCAGCACCCGCGATCGGGATCGCGCCGCCGAGGTACGAAGGATCTGACTCGCCGTATACGCAGCTGGACGGCATCGGTGTCGGCAGCATGCACTTCGGGATATCGAGCTCTGCGAGGATCTCATCATCCCACTCCAGTGTGTTAATGTTAAAAAGCATCGTACGGGAAGCGTTGGAATAATCGGTTACATGAACGTGGCCCTTGGTCAGCTTCCAGATCAGCCATGTCTCGACGGTACCGAATAAGAGCTCACCCTTCTCTGCTCTTTCTCTTACACCCTCTACGTGATCGAGAATCCACTTCACCTTCGTGCCTGAGAAGTACGCATCGATGACGAGACCGGTCTTCTCTCTGAACTTATCGGTGAGGCCCTTCTCCTTCAGACTGTCACAGTACTCGGAGGTTCTGCGGCACTGCCATACGATCGCGTGATATACCGGCTCGCCGGTTTCCTTATCCCATACGATGGTGGTCTCTCGCTGGTTGGTGATACCGATACCTGCGATATCCTCTGCAGTGGCACCGATCTTATTGATCGCCTCGACGGCTACACCGAGCATGCTCGCCCAGATCTCCTCTGCATCATGCTCTACCCAGCCCGGCTTCGGGAAGTACTGTGTGAACTCACGCTGTGCCACGCTGCACATCTCACCCTTCTCGTTGAACAGGATACACCGGTTACTCGTCGTTCCCGCATCCAGCGCCATTACATACTTCGCCATCTCTTTTCTCCTTGTGAGGTCATGTCACATGTAGTCTACGGATAACCAGCTTAAGATAAACTGACAGGAGAATGATACCACAGATATCACTGCAAAATCAAAATCCGGCTATTTCCTCAGTTCTGCGATTCGGCGGTTCAGGGTGCTTCGGGAAATCGAAAGACTTCTGCAGATTTCTTTCTGCGTCTTTCCGGCCTCCAGGAGCTCCCGTATCTTTTTCATCTCATACTCTTTTGAAGAAATGTCTGGACGCTCGTCTTCAGAATGTGCCACAAATCCATCCTGCAAAACAGCCATCTCGAGCTGGGTATTCAGTTCATTGATCTCCAGTCCCATCAGCCGTTCATAATCCTCAGGCGCAATCGACAGCACAGGTCGTGCCTTTTCATGGAGACGTCCGTAATAATCCAGCATACTTTTTGCATAGCGCAGAAACAGCGCACGGTCTGTATGAACCGTGTGTACCGGCTTCAGGCAATGTTCCTTCATGGTCTCATACAGTTTCCAGCTGAACATCCCGGTCTGACAGAGCTCCTCCAGATTTTTATCCGTGCAGAACATGATCCGCACAGATTCCAGATCCCTCCGCTTTTTCCGATTCGCAATCAGTTTCGCGAGATACTCCTGATAGCAGAGCTGCATTCGCTCTGGATAGTGGATGACGACCGTTCCCTCATTGTTATTCTGCAGCAGCCCATCTTCTCCGAACAGATAATCCGACAGATAATCCTGGTAAATGCTGGAACTGCGCATGATCAGGATATCCTTCAGTTTGCGGCTCGATTCGTTGTGAATCGCCTTCGCAAGAAGCTCATTGATCTCCATGTCATCGGTATTGATCAGAATGGTGTCGTGATTTTCCAGTGCATAGTTCCTAGCCTGTTTCAACAGATCCGCATCGCAGATGTTTTCGAGAAAATCGAAGGTGATGTAGCTTCCATTGGCAAACTGCACTGACTCCTTCTGAATCTCACTGTATTTACGAAAGGTAAACAGCATGGTCGCGCCGTGCTTATGCTCAAACGTCGGTTTGACGTTGATGATTCCATAGAAATGGTTTCGCTGAATGGCCGCTTTCACCATCTGGCCTTTTCGCTCCGGTGTCCGGAACGTTTCCTGAATCGACTCATACGGAAACAACTCCTGGATCCGTTTTCCCAGAAGCGGCTCCGTGATCCAGAACTGCTTTCGAAAAGCCTCGTTTGCAAACAGAATATTTCCATAATAATCCGTGTACACCAGCGCCGTATCATTGGCATCGAGGATACTTTTCAACTCGTCATTTTTCTCTTCTATGATCCTGGAGTACTGGCTGTCCGTAATCTTGGAGGCGATCAGATCGGCCATGCTGTGCATGAAGGTAACCGTGGATGTAATCTTTTTAAACAGCGCTTTTCCTGTGTCTTTCGGAAGAATCAGGGCGATGACACCGATGGTCCGGTTATCGAGGCGAATCGGCACGCCCACAAAGGATTCCATCTTGCAGTTATGATATTCCGTACACTGTCGGCAGCTTTCTTTATCTTTCTTCCGTTCGATCAGCAGATCCTTATTATCATAAAAAACCTCCGCGATCAGCGAACCGATTTTGATATCCTGATACAGGGAAAAATACTGGAACGCGCTACCGATGACATTCATGTCTGCGTCGGTGATGATGACATCGGTTTCCAGCACATCTGAGATGGTCCGTGCGAAATCATCAAATTCTGTCTTATGCTCACCCTTAAACTTCATTTCATTCTCCGTAATACAGGTAAGCCCGGGAAAGCCACTCAGTGGCTTTCCCGGACCTTCCTCATCTCATGTTGTTATTTTGTGTACTCCGCCGTAATCTGACGAATCAGCTCTAATCTCTCTGGCGCAATATCCGAAGCGATGGTGCAGTCCGCGCCGATGGCAACGCCCTTTGTTCCTGCCTCATCGAGAATCTTCCTGATTTCCGCTCTTAACTCTTCCTCTGTTCCAGTATAGAGGATGCTTCCCTCCGCATTGTCGAAACCACCGATGACCGGCTTGTCACCGAGGATCTTCTTTCCTTCGCCGAGGCTGATTCCCTCAGAATATACCGCCCAGTTGTACGCAGCAACCGGATAGTCCTTATACCAGCTTAAGTGGTTGGTATATTTTCCATATCCGCAGATATGAAGGATGGTATTATCTGCAAACTGGTTGATATAGTTTAATACATCCAGGTCCAGTGGCTCTACCAGCTTCTTATGACCATCGTGTGTCAGCATCTTATCCTGTACACACTGTACACTGTAGTAAATACCGTCGATGGAGGTCTCCTCGAACAGCTTCTTCACGAGGATCTTGGTGTCCTCTGCGATGCATCTCGCCGCCTTCTCCATCACCTCCGGGCTCTCGTGGAACAGTCTGACGAACTTCTTGAAGTCCTCGTCATACTCCTCGAAACGAAGACGGATGTACTGAAGCGGGGAGAAAAGGTTGTAATACTTATAAATATCATCTCCTGCATACTCGCAGATCTCCTTCACATACTCAACCTGCTTTGTGATCCACGGATGATCTGCTCCCACAGACTCCACCTTATCCAGATCCTCCACCGAAGTGATGGTCTTGCGGCAGACAGATGGATGGCCGAAGAAACCATCGGACATGATCTTTAAGAAGTCCGGCTTTACCTCGTCGATGTACTTCTTCTGCTCCGTTACGACGGTGTTGTAGATGTCCGGATCCGCACCGCTGTAATGGTTATGGAAAGATACGAAGTGATGCCAAAAGGCTGCCGGTACTCGATCTTCCGTTTCGTTCTTTAAAAATGCCTCAAAAACCGCTTTTCTATCGTCTGTCATACAATTCTCCTTTTCCTTCACCTGCCTTGAAATCCAGTGAATTCTTCCATCATTGATATTATTCGGAATCGAACAGTCCGCACCCATGATGTAGCCACGATGTCCGTTTTCCCGGATGAGCTGATTTACAAATCTGCAGACCTCTTCCTCGGTGCCTCTGTCGATCAGGGTATCCGGGTTGTTGTCAAAGCCGCCCAGCACGCACTTGCCTGGGAACAGCTTACGGCCTTCCTCGATGCTGATACCCTCGGTAAAGGTCGCCCAGTTATATGCCTTTGCCTCATAATCCTGATACCAGCTCAGGTTGTTTGTGTGATGCGCGTATCCGCAGATGTGGAGGATATTGTAATCACTCAGCTTGTTTGCGGTCTCCAGCACACGGGTCTCGGTCGGGCGGATCAGACGGTCATAGGTCTCACGGTCATACATACTGCTCTGTACATTCTGTACGCAGTAGTAAATTCCGTCAAGCTTTGTCTCCGTCAGAAGCTTCGTCACCAGGATCTCCAGGTCTTTCTGAATCTCCATGCCGGCCTGATGAAGTTCCTCCGGGAAGTGCTCTGCGAGGTATACAAAGCGGTCATATTTCAGATCATAAAAGTCCAGGCGGATTCGGATGACCTGAAGCGGAGCGAACACGTTGTAGAAGGTCATGACCTTATCGCCGAACATGTCGACCAGGCGGCGCACATGCTTCACCTGCTCCGTAATCCACGGATGATCCGGTCCGATGCTCTTGATGGCCAGAAGATCTTCCGCTGTTTCCAGATGGTTGTTCATCACTGGCGGATATCCCATGAAGCCCTCGTTCATGAGCTTCATCATATCCGGCTCGATCGTCTCAAAATAGCGCTTGTGGCCTTCTACGATCTTTTCAAGAATCTCTGGATGCTCCAGTCCCTGGAACTGATCTTTCCCGAGTACAAAGTGATGCCAGAATCCCATCGGAATACGGTATGTCTCTTTATTGTCCATGGCATCTTTCAGAAGCTGCCGTTTATTCTCGCTCATAGATGCGACTCCTTATTTTCTTATTCTGTGATTTTTCCAGCTGCGTAATCCATCAGTGTAGCGATCTGGTAGGACATCGTAACTGCGCCCGGATCCAGATTGCCCAGTCCGCGGTTTGCCTGATAGCTTGCGCGGCCTCGGATAGCTTCCATATTCTTGGTATTCTCTGCGCCGTCTTCAGCAGCCTTCTTTACAAGTGCACATAACTCTGCAGACGGCGTTCCGTTTGCGAGGCACTCCTCGTAGGTCTTCACTGCTGGTGCCAAGGAGTCGATCATGGTCTTGTAGCCTTCCTTTGCCTGGCCTCTTGCTACGATGGCATCCAGCATCGCCTTTAATACGGTGCACAGCTCTGCATCATGAAGAACCTCCACACCCTTTAATGCCTTCGCCGCAGCGATGTAAGCACTGCCGTACAGAACGCCGGAAGAACCGCCGATAACTGACATCATGATCTTACCGATCTCCTTGAACTCATCCGAAAGCTCCATGACTTCCAGACGATCGATGTTCTTTACCAGGTTCTCAAAGCCCATGTTGATGTTGGTCCAGTGATCACCATCACCGGTAATGCTGTCCAGCCCGGTAATATAGTCACCCTTTGAATGGATCAGCTCATAGGCCAGCTTAATATACTCTGTATAATCTTTTGCAGTTAACGTAAACATGATTTATTTCCTCCATCAGATCTTAAGTGCCGGCGTGTCACACGGAGCATCCAGCAGTTCCTTCAGTTCATCATCCAGCTTCATCAGGGTAACCGATGCACCCGTCATATCGATGGCGGTGCAGTAGTTTCCTACGAAGGTACGGTAGGCCTTGATGCCCTTTTCCTTCAGAAGCTTCTGTACTTCCATATTCAGGATGTAAAGCTCCATCAGCGGCGTTCCACCGAGGCCGTTCACTAATACAGCTACCTCGCTCCCTGTGTAATCATAATCCGCCAGAATGCGGCCAACCAGAATCTCTGCGATTTCCTTTGCAGTCTTGATCTTGGTCGTCTCAACACCCTGCTCTCCATGGATACCCATACCGATCTCGATCTCATCGTCTGCAATCTGGAAACCAGGCTTGCCGACGGCCGGAAGGGTGCACGGCGTCATGGCCACACCCATGGTACGGATATTGCGCACCGCCTTCTCCGCTGCTTCCTTGACTTCTGCGAGACTTGCGCCCTGCTCTGCCTTTGCACCTGCGATCTTATGTACGAATACAGTACCAGCGATGCCTCTTCTTCCGGTTCCCTCTTCTCTGTCCGGAACAGCCACATCGTCCTTTACAACGACCTGTGCCACCTCGATATCATCCATTTCTGCGAGGTCTGCGGAAAGACCGAAGTTCATGATATCACCGGAATAGTTCTTGATGACCATCAGTACACCCTTACCACAGGAAACCTGCTCGATCGCGCTTCCGATACGGTCTGGACTTGGTGAAGAGAAGACGTTACCGGAAATGGCCGCATCCAGCATACCCTTTCCTACGAAACCTGCGTGCAGTGGTTCATGACCTGCGCCACCGCCGGAGATCACCGCAACCTTGTCGGTCTTCTTTTCTTTTCTGCTGATGACTTCCATCTTCGGTGTGTACACCAGCTTATCCGGGTACGCTGCCTGCATGCCCATCAGAGCCTCACTTACTACGTCTGTCGGATTGTTAATAATCTTTTTCATAACATACATCCTTTCCTGATTTTTGCCTTATGCCATACCGAGATAAGCTTTCTTTACCATCGGATCATTTGCAATGTCGCTGGCCTTGCCAGACATACTTACGAGACCGTTTTCCAGTACATACGCTCTCTGAGAAACCTGAAGTGCCATATTCGCATTCTGCTCGATCAGAAGAACCGTAACGCCCTGCTCGTTGATCTTTTTGATCATGTCGAAAATCATCTCTACGAAGTTCGGCGCAAGTCCTAAGGACGGCTCGTCCAGCAGAATCATCTTCGGGTTTGACATCAGTGCCCGTCCTACCGCCAGCATCTGCTGCTCGCCGCCGGACAGGGTACCTGCCTGCTGTGTGATACGCTCCTTCAGACGTGGGAATAATTTATATACTCTCTCATAGGATTCCTTGATCTTATTCTCGTCCTTCACAACGAACGCACCGATACGCAGGTTTTCCTCTACGGTAAGCTCCGGGAATACCTCACGTCCCTCCGGCGAAATACCGATGCCTGCTTTCGTCATTGCATGTGCAGGTAGATGCGTGATATCTTTTCCGTCAAATGTAATCGTACCGCTGCTCGACTTGACGATGCCAACGATCGAATTTACAAGCGTTGTTTTTCCGGCGCCGTTACTGCCGATCAGGCAGACGATCTCGCCCTCATCTACTTCCAGGCTGATGCCCTTTAAGGCGTGGATCGCGCCGTAATTGGTGTGCAGATCATCAATTTTTAGCAGCATTATTCGAACCTCCCAGATATACGTCGATAACCTTCTGATTCTTTGCGATCTCTTCCGGAAGTCCTTCCGCGATCGGCTTTCCATGGTCGATGACATAAATACGGTCCGAAATATTCATAACTACACTCATATCATGCTCGATCATAAGAACAGTGTAACCCTGCTTCTTTAAAAGTCGGATGAACTCCATCAGTTCGTGCGACTCCTGCGGGTTCATGCCTGCTGCCGGCTCATCAAGCAGAATCAGCTTTGCACCGGTAGCGATTGCACGGGCGATCTCCAGCTTTCTCTGATCGCCGTAAGGAAGGTTCGATGCATAATCATCCTTCCGGTCGTAAAGGCCTACTTCCTTCAGAACCTTCAGTGCATCATAGGTAATTGCATCTTCCTCTTCTCTGAATTTCTTTGTTCTGAAAATAGAAGAAGCAAAGTCATATTTTGTTTTGATATGTGCACCAACAAGTACATTTTCGATTACCCGCATATCCGAGAAAAGGCGGATATTCTGGAATGTTCTTGAGATACCTTTTTTTACGATATCTCTCGGGTTTATGCTCTGGATTTCTTCACCCTTAAACTTGATGGTACCCTCATCTACTTTATAAACTCCGGTCAGCATGTTGAATACGGTCGTTTTTCCTGCTCCGTTCGGTCCGATAATACTGATGACCTCACCCTCGTGAACCTTGAAGCTGACATTTTCCACCGCAACAATGCCACCGAATCGTTTCGTTATTCCCTTGACCTCTAATAACAAATCTTCTCTAGCCATTGTGCCTCCATCCGTTCCCAACTCGTTCTATTACACGTTTGCCTCTTCACCGTTCATCTTCGCCTGCACCTTCTGAGATAATTTATAAGGTAAGGTCGATTTCCATCCCAGTAATCCTTCTGGACGGAAACGCATCATCAGAACCAGGATGACGCCATAGAGAACGAAGCGGTATTTCATAAGGCTTCTGGAAATCTCCGGGAAAGCAACCAGAACGATTGCTCCTACAAACATGCCTCTGAGAGTTCCCATACCGCCTAAAATAACGATACTTAAAATCAGGGTTGAAACATCAAAGTTAAATGTATTCGGATCGATATAACCGATCAGGGAAGAATACAATGCTCCGCCCAGTGCGCAGATCATGGCCGAAATAACAAATGCCAGGATCTTATATTTTGTGATATTGATTCCCATCATGGTGCTGGCCATCTCATCGGTTTTGATAGCTCTGAGCGCTCTTCCGGTCTTCGACTGGATCAGTGCTCTGCAGAACAGAGCGATCAGCACGATCATGATCAGAATCAGGAAATACATACCATTGTTTGCCACCGTCAGCTTCATGCCGAAGATCTGTGGCTTCGGGATATTTTTTACGCCGAGTGTACCATTCGTTACACTCTGCCAGTTCATCAGAACCATCTTGACGATCTCACCAAATCCCAGGGTGATGATGGAAAGGTACGTTCCGGTTACACGTAATGTAGGCAGTCCTACCAGCACGCCGATGACGGCAGCCACCAGCATTCCGATGATCATCGCTGGGAAAAAGGACCATCCCAGGGTGACAGCTAAAAGTGATGCTGTGTAAGCTCCGATGGCGACGAAGCCTGCATGCCCCAGCGATACCAGACCGGTATAGCCGGTCAGGATATTGAGACCCAGTCCAAGGATCGCGTAACATCCGATTTTTGCAACGACCGTCAGAAAATACTGGTTCTTTGCCACGAACGGCAGTGCAATCAGAAGAACAGCCAGAACGCCCCAAAGGATCTTTGCGTTCTTCGCTGTAAACTGTTCGAACGAAGAAAGCAGTGTACTATTATCTTTTTTCATCTTTATCCTCCAAGTATCGTTACGGTGTCTTATACCTTGGTGATGCCCTTCTTACCAAACAGACCGTTCGGACGAATGATCAGCACCAGGATCAAAATGATAAATGCTACAGAATCGCGGTAGGTAGAGCCGAAGAAGGCAACCGCCATACACTCGGAAACACCGATAATCAAACCGCCCAGGATCGCGCCCGGAAGACTTCCGATACCGCCGAGAACGGCCGCTGCAAAGGCCTTTAAGCCGGCCATGAATCCCATGTTCGGATAAACGATTTCGTAATAACCGCCAACCAGCGCACCGGCGAGTGTTGCAGATACACCTGCGAGGAAGAATGTAAAGCTGATGACAAAGTTTACATCGATGCCCATCATCTTTGCGGCCTTTGCATTCTGCTGACTGGCTCTCATCGCAAGACCGATCTTGGTTTTAAATACGATGAATACGAGGATCAGCATCAGCACGACCGACACCACGCACATCATGATCTGTGTCAGTGTGATGGAAATAGAACCGATCTTGATCATGCCGTAACCGAAGATGTTCGGGAAGTTTCTTTTCTCTGAACCGAGAAAAACAATCAGGAGGTTGGTGATGATGTTGGAAATACCGATGGTCGTAATCAGAGATGCGATTGGCGGTGAGCCCTTTTTACGAAGCGGCTCCAGTGCGATCTTATCGATCATGATACCTAACGCACCGGTTACGAACATACTTAAGAGAATCCCTGGTACGATGCCGAATTTCATACTTACGATGAATACCATGGCGATTTCCGCGCCAAACGCGTAAATGGAACCATGTGAGAAATTGACCAGTCGAAGGATTCCGAATATCAGCGAATAACCGACCGCTATTAACGCATATCCCATGCCCAGGGCTAAACCATTAAAAACCTGTTGAACAAGCATTGAGGCTCCTTTCGAAGATATAGTGAGAGCCGGAAAGCACGCTTTCCGGCTCTCTCAGATGTACTTACATAAATTTTTAAGTTTGCTTATTTCATTTTAACGAACTTGCCATCTTCGATGGTTACCTTTACGAATGCCTTATCTACATCACCCGTTGCGTCAAACTTGGTCTGACCGGTAACGCCTGGATAATCCACGTTGTAAAGCGCATCCTTCACCTTATCGGACTCCGTAGTGCCTGCAGCTTCGATTGCGGTCAGCAGCATGCCTACAGAATCATATGCCTGAGAGGTCAGTGCAGATGGTGCGCTGCCGTACACATCGGTATACTGCTGTACATATGACTTAACCTCAGGATCATCAGAATCTGCAAAGAAGATAACCGGGAAGCATACACCGTTTACGGCGCTTCCACCAAGCTCCAGGAGCTGCTGGCTGTAGGCGTTAGAGAATGCGATGATGGCAACATCCGGATTCACCTGCTTGTACTGCTTTGCAACTGGTGCTACGAGGTTATACATACCACAGCAGATAACAGCCTCTGCCCCTGCCTCGTTCAGCTTTGCGATTGCTGCAGAATAGTCATCGGAGCCTTCCATCACTTCCTCATGTGCTACGACAGAAACGCCCTTATCGCTCATACCGTCGATGATGTCGGTGATGATCTTCGAGGTATTGGTTCCCCAGTCGGTCATGATGGAGATGATACCAATCTTCTTCTTGCCGAGGTCGTTAACTGCGATATCTACACTCGCACCACCCTCCTTGGAAATAACGGTGTTGTTTCTGAAGATATAGTCACCGATGGAAGAATAGTCCGGATGAGAGGAAGATGGGGAAATCTCGATCACACCGTTTTCCTGGTAGATCGGCGCTGCGGTCATACATACGCCAGAAGCGAAATGTCCGATGACGCCGGCGATGTTGTCCTTATCCGATACGATCTTCTGTGCGATGGTGGTTGCTTCCTCAGAAGTATTCTTATCATCGTACTCAACGATCTGTACCTCTCTGCCCAGGCATCCGCCGTCCGTGTTCCACTTCTCTGCCATTAACTTGGCTGCGTTTGCGAATCCGATGCCGTACTCTGAGTTGTCACCGGTCATCGGTCCTGCAACTGCGATGGTAATCGGATTCGATGTGTCCAGATTACCGCTGCCACCCTCTGCTGCTGCAGAAGTCGCTGCCTCTTCCTTCTTCGCTGCTGTGGTTTCCGGAGCCTTACCGGAACCGCCGGAGCACGCTGTCGTCAGCGCCATCGCTGCAGCGAGTGTTAATGAAAGTGCAATATGTCTTTTCTTCATATCTGTTTCCTCCTGATTTCGTGAACTTTCCCTGTTCACCTTTTCGCTTGTGATGTAATATTACTTTTTTTCATCAGCAGAGTCAATGCATTTTGTGCATTATACTTATTTTTGCCGTTTCTACATGGCGATCATTTGTTTTATTTGTACATCTTATTGCATTATTACAAAGCTTTTTTAGATAGATGTGTCATTTTGAGACAAGCGGTGAACCGTGCACTTTAGAATTCTTTTGATTTTACCTAGCATGCGCTCCTTTCATAATAAAAAAAACCATCACATCCCTGTTTCAGGAACATGACGGCTTTGCCACCTAGTTATAATTTATATAAGGCTACTAATATCAGTGCTGTTATCAATAACCTTATTTTTATTATTTTTATACTAAAGTCAACATTCATTGTCAAGCATAATTTATGTCTGCCTTTCATTCGTATATTATGCCACTATCCACACTTACATCCTGAGCAGAAGTTCCTTTGCGACGACGTCACCGCCCTCCAGGTAGTAGCGTGGTACGCGCTTGCTGACCGCGCAGATGAGCTCGTACGGGATGGTGCCGGCGAGCTCCGCGAGCTTCTCGACCGGCTGCTGTGTGCCGAAGATCTCCACGACACTTCCGACGTCAACATTGGTCTTATCCGTAAGATCGATCATGCACATATCCATGCAGATCTTGCCACGCTGAGCGGCCGGACCATCGACGGTCATCAGGCTGCAGCGGTTCGACAGTACACGGAAGAAGCCGTCGGCATAGCCATACGGCACGACGCCGATGCGCTCCTTTTTCGTGGTCGTGTAGATGCCGCCGTAGCTGATATGCGTACCGGCCGGATAGATTTTAATCGTGCTGACCGTCGTCTTCAGTGACATGAGGGGCCGGAGGCCGAGCTTCTGCGCGAACTCGCCATAGCCGTACAGCAGGAGGCCCGGGCGCACCATATCGAGCCAGGTCTCCGGATAATCCACGGTCGCACCGGTGTTGGCGCAGTGCCGGAGGAGGAAACGGTGCCCCCACTTCGCCTCGGCAGCTGCGATCACGTCCGTGAAAAGCTTAAACTGATGCTCGGTGTACGCCCGGCAGTCCTCGCCCGGCTCGTCGGCCACTGCGAAATGCGTGAAGATCCCCTCCGCCTCGAGGCCCGGCAGCCGGCACGCCTCCACGATCCCGTCGACGCCATGCTGGAAATAATCGCCGTCACAGATGTAGCCGAGTCGTGACATGCCGGTATCCACCTTGATATGGATCTTCAGCGTTCCGCCGTACTTCACCGCCTCCGCACTGTATTCATGCGCCTTCGCCTCACAGGTCACGGCCTGCGTGATGTTGAAACAGATCAGCCGGTCGACCTGCTCCTTCGGCGTGTGCCCGAGAATCAGAATCGGCATCGTGATGCCGTGAAACCGGAGCTCCATCGCTTCGTCAATGCTGGAGACCGCGAGGTAATCCGCGCCGAGCTCCTGCAGTTTCTTTGCGATATGTACCGAGCCATGCCCGTAGGCGTCGGCCTTCACCACACCGAGAAATTTCCGATCACGCCCGATATAGTCCCGGATCGTATGATAGTTGTGGCTCAGGGCATCGAGATCGATCTCCGCCCAGGTCCTCCGAAGTGTTGACGTCATATCTGTAGATTTCATCGCATGCAGCCTCCTTCGATGCTGATCGACCAGCTGTTCGTATAGGTCTCCTCCGGCTCCACGGTGATGAAGTCCGGTTTCGTTTCGAATTCGTCGATGACGCTGTCCGTCGACGGGAGGGACGACCATGGTTCGATGCAGACGAACGGAGCGTCGGTTTCCGGTGCGTGCCAGATGCCGAGGTACGGCATGTCCGGGAAGGTCACGGTGACCTTCTTCTCGTCCTTCTGCGAGCCCAGGGTGACGGTATGCGGCATATCCTTCAGGATGATCGCATCGTGGTCAAACAGGCTATGCTGCAGCGGCAGATAGCGTCCTTCCGCCAGCGCATAGTCATGCATGCCCCCGCTGATCGTATAGCGCTCCGTGAGCTCCATCTGCTTCGGGGTCGATACCTCATGGAAGTCGAGCCGGTAGTCCTCGAAACGGAGCGCCGGGTTCAGCGGCACGTTGAAGCCCGGGTGGATGCCGTAGCCGAAACGCATCGTGCGCACATCGCGGTTCCGCACCTGGAACTTCACGATCAGCGTTTTTCCACATAAGCTATAGAAGATATCCACGGTCCAGTCGCGGTCATAGAGCTGCCGCGTCGACGTATCCGACTGAAGCTGCAGATGCAGGGAAGTCACCGTCTCTGCCTCAGCGCCAGCCTGACCTGCTGCATCTCTTACCGTTTCGGCTCCTGCCTGCTCCTCGCTCTCCACCTTCGTGAGCTCGTAATCCCGCAGAAAGCCATGCTGACCCATCTCATGCAGCGCGCCGTCCATCCGATACTGATTATTCGTGAGCCGCCCGATGCACGGGAACAGCTGCGGCGCATGCCGCTTCCAGTACGTCGCATCCCCGATCCAGATATACTCCGTTTTATCCGCGTCCTTCATCGACACGAGCTCGCCGCCCTTACTCGACACCTGCACTTCCATCTCACTATTCCTAAGCGTATAAATCATCACCACCACTCCTTTTCACGCACACGACTTGCATCCGCAAAATCGTCATATAATTAACGATATAACTATATCCTATTCTCTAATAGAAGGAAATAGAGTAAGCGAATTAGCCATAGTTTTAATCATACTGTACACACTGCCGCACTCCGCGAAGCATCAAGTTTGGAATTTGCCAATCGTATATTCGCAATTATTTCGAAATTGCCAACCGAAAATATGGAATTATTTAGAAATTGCCAATCGAAAATTTATGTTCTAAAAACTCAGCCGAGGCATCTGCCCCGGCTGACTTCAACTTCATTTCTTTTTCGTCTGCGCGTGATGTCTCGTTCGTACCACGCTCTTTCGATGGCGTATAACGCTTCTTCCGCATATCACGCCTCGTATACCACGCTTTTCTTCCGTATATCACGCTTCGTTCGTGTGTCTCTTTTTCTTCTTATAGGTTACACCCCATGCGGCGAGGAGTACGACCGCTCCGCCGAATACAGCGCCATAGGTACGCATGCTGCTCTCATCACCGGTCTTCGCTCTGCGGGATGCGCCGAGGACTCTGCCAACCGGCGTATCTGCGAGCTTGTCACGTACCGCACCGAGAACTCGTCCTACTTCACCTTCTGGCTCTACGGTCGGCTTTCCGGTCGGGCCGTTCGGATCCGTACTCGGATCTCCCTTCGGGCCTCCACCAGAGGAAGATCCTCCGCCACCGCCGCTGCTCTTCCGGTAGCTGTTCTTAAACTCCACGATGCTCACTTCCGCACCGTTCTTCGTGATGGTCTTCTGGGCTTCGAGCTTGTCCTCTGCGTTCCGGATGACATTGACGGTCATCGTGTAGACGGAATCATCATAGGTCCAGCGGGCGTTGCTGCCAGCCTTCTCGGTAAAGGTATATACATACGGACCGCCCACGGTCGTGTAGCTGATCTCGCCGAACTCGATCTCACCTGCGCCCGCCGTTACGGTCTTCGGCGTGCCTGCTGCAGTGCCTTCCGGCATCGGCGCGTCGGCACTCGGCGTCATCACGAACTCGAACTTCTCGTCACTCGTGATGCTGTTGCCGTACTGGTCGGTGATGACCTTGCGTACCGGTGGATCCAGCTTCGCGGTCGACAGCTTCCAGGTCTTCGGCATCGCCTTCACTTCATACTCATAACCACCCTCGACGGCCTCCGGCATGATCACCAGGAACGGGCTGAAGCTGTGCCATGCGACATGCACGGTCTTCTGCTTCACGAGATACAGTCCGATCTCGAGCTCGCCGACCTCCTCGCCCGATTTGATGTCATCCTTCAGTGCGGTGATGCTGTGATCCTCTGCGTATTTCGCGAGCGTCTTCGGCAGCTCCGCCGAGTTCAGGCTCTCGCGATCGATCGTCACGCCACTGCCTGCGAAGTCCTTCGCCAGGGTGAACTCTGTCACGGAGCTTCCATCGACCACATCACCGACACGGTACAGCGTATAGGTTCCGGCCTCGTCAGCATCGACCGCTGCGCCCTTATGATCCTGGTCACCCGGCGTAATCGTGATGCTTCCGAGCTTCGTCTGGCTATAGCTCTCGACAGACGCAAAGGCTGTAACTGTCTGCATCGCGAGAAGTGCCACTGTCGTGATTCCCATCAGCCATTTTTTAATTCGTCTTGTTTTCATCATCTGCTTCACCCGATTCCTTACTCCTGTGCTCATCCTTCTTCTTCGACGGTATCAGCAACGCGATCAAGAACAGCACCGCGACGCCCATCACCGCAAACGGGATGTACTTCTGAATCTTCTCCTGTGTCGTGAGCTCTCGCTCGACGTGAACGACCGGAATGCTCTTCACTTCTTCCTCCGGCAGGTTCTCGATCCGGTGGCCCCTCACCAGAAGTCGGTGAGTATTGATGCCATACGGCGTACACGTCATCAGTGTAACATAATCCTGTCCATCCTCTACCTCCAGCGCCTCCAGCTCTGTCGGCAGCACCGTCAGAATCTGGTCCACCTGATACGTCATCTTCCGGTCCATCACGGTGAGGATGAAAATGTCTCCCTCGCCCAGCTCCGGCAGATCCGTAAACAGCTTCGCACTCGGCAGTCCCCGATGCGCGCTCAGCACCACATGTGTGCCCTCGCCGCCGACCGGAAGACTGGATCCCTCCAGATGTCCCACCGCCTCGTTCAGCACCGCACCGGATGTGCCATGATAGAACGGCAGCTTCACGCTGATTTTCGGGATCTCCAGGTAACCCATCATCCCCGATCCATCCACGTTCAATGCTGTCTCATAGCCTTCCGTCCGGCTGTCTTCCGAAAACGGGTTAGGATTCTGCCTTAGTCTTTCGTTATACTCCTCTGCGACCTCGAAATACTGACTGAAGTCCTCAGGGGTGATCTCCTTCACCGCATCATCATAGTTTACGACCACGCGCGATGCATGCTTCGCGTTCACGTACTCACTGACGTACGGATAAAGAACGATACCTAATCCAGCCAGAAACAGCAGAATGATCAGTATAGTCGCGATAATTCGTTTTTTCATTCCAACCTCCGGCTTTCAGTTTCGGGAAATGTTTCACGTCCCGGAGAGTCCCAGGAACCGGGACCTGGTTCCTGAGCTACTCCCGGATGTCAAGCACCCGGTATCATACATTTGAGAGATATGATCGTCGTTCGAAAGATTACCTGCACTTCTTATGCTCTCTTCTTGATGATGAGGGTAACCGCTGCACCAGCCATCACGATCAGGCCAACCACTGCGAATGCTACCGTACCCATGCCACCGGTGGAAGGAAGAAGAAGACCCTTTACGTTCTCTACAGAAACAGAATCGTTCGACTCAGCTGTTCCATTTTTAATGCTTACTCTACCGCCATTAACATGGCCCGTCGTCTCATCATAAGTTGCTGTCACAGTAATGGTAATTTCATGATCCAGTACATTATAACCGTTTGCGGTAGCTGTCTCTACCAGATAATAGGTTCCAGCTCCAAGACCACGAACATTCAGCTCCGTGTCATCTACTGCAGTGATATTTTCTGTTGCATCTGATTTGGTAGAAACATGGTAATGTGTTCCATCCGTCTTAAACTTCATTGCATTTGCAGTTCTACCGGCCTTCAACTCGGTATAGTTATTTGCGTCATAGAGCTTAAAGGTAGCTGTTAAATTACTATCCTTCTCACCACTTCCCTCGAAGGTCTTTGTCAGGCCAAAATCATACGTCATGACCGGAACATCTTTTTCAGTTGTCTTATACTCAGAATAAGTCAAAAACTCTTTGTTTACAAATCTAGTATCAGCAGCTGCTTCATCTTTCAGTGTAGCGGTGTACTTAAAAACGAGGGTCTGTCCAACATACTTTTCCTTATGATTCTTCGGATCAATTTCGATATGGAATGCACAGCCATCATCTAAACCAGTAATAACTGTTGTACCTTCAGCTAATTCACCATAGTTTAAGCCCTTTAATGTTGTAACCGGTGTGCTTGCATTCAGCTGGTCCGTCGTATCTGCTGCATATACCTGCACACTCTTATCATTGAAGCTAAGTTCATTTGGAAGCTTATCATGTACTGTAATCTTTTTGCTGATGTCAATGGACTCTGGAACGACCACTGTAATATAATACGTAGCATTCTGGCCTGCCGTAATTGATGCGGTCTCAACCTTCTTATCATCCTTCGGGTAATCGTTCTTTTCTGTAATCTCGATGTCGGAGGTTGCAAGAATCAGATTCGTTCCAAGTGTAGATGTGATCAGATAGTATCCATCACCTACAACTGTTTTAGCCGTATCTGCAGTAAGTTCAATCACATCTGCATTCTCAGGACATTTTTCATTAAAAAATGCTGCCATAGCCTTGGCTGTAGCTTCGTTACTCTCAACCCCTTTCTTTAAAGTCACAACATATCTCGTGCCATCTGCAGATGGTTTGCAATCGAGCCAAAGCTGCTTTTCATCCTGCAGCACAGGTAACCACTTGCTATCGCTGGCAATTGAATATGCAATACCAGATGCAGATGAAGGCTTTCCTACTGTAGCATCCGTAGTATTCCCCTTAGTAGCATCATCCTTGATTACATCCAGAATCTTGTACGCCTTATATTTCTGTTTTGCCTGTCCATCATAAGTATTATCATGCTTAATTGTAATACTTGCTGCCATTGTTGTGAACGACATCGCTCCAACCAGTGCGCTGGCTGTTAAAACTGCAAATAATTTTCTGAACTTTTTCATTATCTCTTGTATGATGATTCCAGAAGCTAAATCAACATTTTCCTTTCTTTTTGATTCTGTGGTTCAATACATTCAGATACTGTGGGACTTTTTATTATCCCCTGTAGCTCTGACTA